>NZ_JBVHQB010000041.1:0-46365 GCF_055567635.1 Streptomyces sp. NPDC026500
CGACAACCCTGGCTTCGGAACTCCACCACCGCACCGTCCTGCCAACTGCAACTACCGGTTCCACTGCCCGGCAGTTCGTGTCTGCCGGGCCTTGCCGATCTCGACTACGAGAGAAACCATAGCCAGACGATCAACCAATGTCTACTCCAGCCAACACAGATTTTCGTGTCCCTGGTGAGGAACAAGTCGGTCCCGAACAGAGACGATGATGGACCGTCCGGAAGGGTTGGCGGGCTAGGTCGAGGGCACAAGCACGGCGCCCGCACCGGGCAGTCAGGCGTGGGGGATCCTGATTGGACACGATGAGCAGCTCCGAGGCCGGAACCTGGCCGAGGTCGTGTCCGTCAGCTCCGAAGATCGTTGGAGGGGACGTCGCGCGGATCCGACTTCTCCCTTCGGATGCGCACGATCGCCGGGCCCGATCCGCGTCCTGTGGTCCCGGGCCCCTCACCCGCTACTACTGGTGACCCGTTGCGGCCCTCACCCGTGTGCCGTCGCTGGTGTAGCGGCGGCCGTCAACTCGGGGCACTTTGGTCGGGTGGCGGCCCGGAACCGCCCCTCCCCCCTCGTGGTCCGGGCCGTCTCACCGTCAGGCCGGTTGGCCGGCGCATTCCCTATCACCAGCGCGCTGACGGCCCGTGGCGTACCTGTCGACGGCAGACGTCGTTTCGTTTGAGATCGCGCACTGGGACCGAACCCGATGTGCGACCTTCTGAGGACTCGAGCCCCGCTGCCCGGTCTGGAGCGCTCAGCCGTAGCCCGGTTCCGACCGCGCTCTGGACGGGGCCGGGCTACCCCTCGCACGAGCGGCGCCCGAACAGCGCGGAACACAGCGTCGGGTACTGGCGCATGTCGGTCCGGCAGGTCGGGCAGTGCCGGCCGTCCTCCAGCCGGGCGAACAGGACGTCGTCCTCGCCGTCCTGGCTGGTGACCGGTCCACCGCACCGCGCACACGGCGGAGCTTCGGGCACGGGGTCAGGCTCGGGGCCGGTTGCGCAGCCCACTCGCGCTCACGCCGCGCATGCTCGAGTTGTTCGGCGGCTGGACCAGGACGTTCACCGATCCGCGGCTCTGCGCGGCCGTCGTCCACTGCCTCATCTTCGGCGGCAACATGATTGAGACCGAAACCGATTCCTACGTCTTGCTCAGACGCGGGCTCGCGCCGAACAGGCTCAGACTGGCTGAAGACCCTGTGGGTGTGGCCGTCACGCGCTGCTCGCCGGTGGTTCCGGCAGGGCCGGGACGGCCGCGCAGATAGCGGCGCTCGGCTGCCTGGCGGCTGGCGACGCCAAGGGGATGGGCGAGGTCCGCCCAGCTGGCTCCTGCGTCCCGGGCCGTTTCGATCAGGCCGGTCTCCCACCCGCCGAGCTGCTCGCGCACCTGCCGCAGCAGCACCAGGGAGGCCAGCGCCTGCTCCGGCCCGGGACCGGGACCTACGGGCGTGTCCGGGGACTCTCGCTGGGCATCGCGCAGGGCGACATCTATGGCGTGCAGGGCCGCTGCGGCGGCGAGGAATGACGCCGGGCTCTGGGCGTTCGTGCTGGTCGTGGGCAGTTGGTCGGCTGCGGTCACGGGCACCTCCCCCGGATTGTCATCACGTAGACGACATCGTGTTTGTCATCCATGGGATGACATGTTACAACGGTGTCAGTGAAGCGCATTGGCAGCAACTGCCTGAACCTGCTGGAGGTGTTTTCACGATGTTGATGCGCACTGACCCCTTCCGTGAGCTGGACCGGCTGGCGCAGCAGCTGATGGGCCCGGGCACCTGGTCGAGGCCATCGGCGATGCCGATGGACGCCTACCGCGAGGGCGACGAGTACGTGGTGGCCTTCGACCTTCCCGGTGTCACCGCGGACGCGATCGACATCGACGTCGAGCGGAACATGCTCACCGTCAAGGCCGAGCGGCGGCCGGTGACGAAGGCCGACGACGTGCAGATGGAACTGTCCGAGCGGCCGCTGGGCGTCTTCTCCCGCCAGATCGTGCTCGCCGACACCCTCGACACCGAGCACATCAAGGCCGACTACGACGCGGGCGTGCTCACCGTGCGCATCCCCATCGCCGAGCGCGCCAAGCCCCGCAAGATCTCCATCGGCGTCGGCTCCGGCCGCAAGGAGATCTCCGGCTGACACCGGCCGGACCGGTGCGGAGGACGGGCATCTGATCTCCCCGCTCACCCCGCCCTCCGCACCCCCGTGGCAGTCCAAAGAAGAAGGGGCGGCGGCGAGATGACTCTGCGACGCGAAGCGTTCCTCGACCACGTGATGGAACGCGGCGAATACGGCACTGCGGAGGAAGCAGAGCGCGCGGCCCGCGTGGTGCTCGCCCTGCTCGGCGCGCACCTGGTCGGCGAGGTCCGTGCCCAGCTCGCGACGCGCCTACCTGAGAGCTTTGCCCTGATCCTGCTCAACCCGCTGCAGAGCGCCGAACCGCTGCCCCCGGAGCGGTTCGTCCGGGCGAGCGCCGCCTGGATCGAGGGCGCCACCGAGCAGACCGCGGCCTGGGACGTCAGCGCCGTGCTGTCCACCGTCGCCGACGCCGCCGGCGATGACCTGCTGGGGCAGATCCTGCTCCAGCTCCCCGCCGGCTACGACCTCCTCTTCGGCCGCCCCCAGCCCACCTGACCATCCCGCACGCTGGTGCCCGAACACCGGCCACAGCAAGAAAGGCAACCACCCCCGTGATCGCCGACCGCCCCGCTGGACCTGCCTGCCTGGTGCCATCTGGTCGGCCACCCCCAGCGCCGACCTCCACGGCAAGCTCAGCGGCGAACTCGCCGGCAGCCACTGACCGGATCCCCCTCCGCTCTCGGCCGTCCCGGTACCTCCGGGGCGGCCGAAGCATTTCCGGGACGTCGGCGCCGGCCGCTCCCATCACCGCGTCTCCGGGTCCGGCCCACGCAGGCCTGCCGCACCCAGTTCATTGCGCGGCAGCGTTGGTCGGCAGCGGAAGAGCATCCGTGTAGCCGTTGACCGGCCGGGCGACCTTCGCATCTTCGTTCGAGGTCAGAGCGTCCGACGCTTCGCGGTCCTGCTCGCGCCGTTCATGACCGTCGACGTCCTGGGTCTCTGCTTCCTCGACCTCGTGCAGGACTTCCTCGCCAGCGGTCTTCGGATTCTTCTCGCCCGCCGGGCGCTGGGGCTTGGGGCGGGGGAAGACATGAGTCTCCTTACTGGCAGCCGCACGCGAGGACGCCTTACCGGCTGCGTGCTGGGGTGGCTTGCGCCGACCGGTCAGCGGCCGAGGGCCTTGGCCAGTTCCTTCTTGTTCATGGACGAACGACCGTCGATGTTGCGCTTCTTCGCCTCCGCGTACAGCTGGTCCTTCGTCGGCCCCTGGGAACCGCTGTGGGAACGCTCACCGCCGCGCTGGGAGGCGGACTTCGGGTCCTTCGTGGAGGTCTTGCTCGCCGACTTCGACTCTCCCGAGCGGGCGCGCTCCTTGTTCACCGTGCGCGCCGCGATCTCCTTCGCCCGCCCCTCGGAGGTGCCGCGCTTCTCGGCGCTTTCCTTAATGTGCTCGTATTGACGCTCACGCTTCGCGTTGGAACCCCGCGGCATGACGCTCTCCTTCCACACCGGCGGCCCGGCAGCCGCTCCGCCAAGGACGATCACATTCCGCGTACCCGCATGCCGCCTCCTGTCACGCCGCTTCAGAGTATTTCCCGAAGCGGCGGGGGCCCTCTGGGTGGGAAGAGCCACGCGCAGCGAGGTCGAGGACTCGAAAAGGAAGCAGTGCGCCCAGGCCATCAACGAGGAGGACCTGTCAGACGGCGGTCCTGTCCGCCGGGGGGCCTGGCCTACTTCACCGCGGTGGGACTGGTGCCCCGATGACCGCCGCACAGCCGTCCCCGCCCGACAGCCAGGGCAGGGCAGCCACGAGGCGACGAACCGCCGCGGGGTGCGCGGGTTCGTGCGCGACAACGGCATGAGTCTGGGCTTGGATATCGCTTTCCTGCCCGCTCTGGTGGGCAGGCGATCGCCATCTTCGCCACCGTCTGGTCGAAGGAGATGAACAAGGCCGGCCCCGAGTCGGACAAGAACCAGAGGGTGGGCCGGACACGGCCGCCCGTCCTACGCAAGGGATCTTCGGCGTCGGTCGCCGACACCGTGTCACCGGCCAAGGTCACAGCTGGCGTTGGCCGTGGACACCGACACGGCGCGGGCGATCTCGGAGTTGGTCGCGCCGTGCCTCACCGTGCGCAGTATCGCGGCGCGGGTGCGTCCGAGCAGTGCCGACAACGACGCGTCGGCCGGGCGGGGCTGAGGCGCAGGAGCGGACGGCGCCGGCGGATAGAGCAGGACGGGCGGCAGATCCTGGTCGACGAAGGAGACCGGCTTCTGCCAGCAGAAGTAGGAGGGGATCAGGAGGGCCGCGGCCGCCCAGGTGCAGGTCCCGGTCCAGGCGCCTCCCTTGTACTCGACTCCAGGACGGGGGTCTTCCACTGCATGGCGGGCTTCAGTCCGCCGAGAGGCGCCTCGGCTCCGCCGTGCAGCAGATCGCGTCCCGGCGGGCGCACTCGGCGTCGACGCGGGCCTGCATGCGGTCGACGTAGGGACGATGACGGCGTTGTGGTACTTGTGCAACACCGCGACCAGTTCCGCGTTGTCGGCCAGCCGGTACATGTCCGCGGGTACGTTCCTGACCTGGGCGAGCAGACCGCGTGGCGGACCCTGCCCAGCGGGGTGCCGAGGATCGCGTCAAGTCCGTTGTCCAGCCCCTGACTCGCTTCGGCCAGGGTGAGGAAGTCGGGGAAGTAGGTCGCCGGGGGGGCAGCTGCGACTGTGACCGGCTCCAACTGCGCCGCCTTCAAGGAGCGCCGGGTCACCTTCACCCGCTGACCCGGCGCTTCTCCCGGCCACCACGCTCCAGCGCCGCCCTTTCCCCTGACCCTGGTACGGAGGACCGACGGGGTGCTTACGGTAGGGCCTGTTCTGCCCAGATTGTCTTGCCTCGGACGGCAAAGCGAGTACCCCACCGGTTGGTCAGCTGCGCGATCAGATAGAGCCCTCGGCCGCCCTCGTCGGTGAGATCCGCGTGACGCAGGTGGGGGGCGGTGCTGCTGCCGTCGGTGACTTCGCAGATGAGGGCGCGGTCCCGGATCAGGCGCTGCTGGATGGGTCCGGTGGCGTAGCGGATGGCATTGGTGACCAGTTCACTCACGATCAGCTGGGTGGTGAAGTCAAGGTCCTGCAGGCCCCAGGTACTCAGTTGGCGACTGGTGAGGCTGCGGGCGGTGGTGACGACGGCGGGGTCGTTGGGGAGGGTCCAGGAGGCGAGCGGCGACGCAGCCGGCGTGACGGACCCCGGCCGACCGGTGGACCACTCACCTCGCCGCCACCCGCTGGTTCCATGCGCGCGAAGGCCACCTGAACGTCCCGCGCAAACACGTCGAAGAACTGGCCGGTGGGAACAGAACGGCGAGAGCAGCGCTTCTGTCCGGCTCGGAGGGTGGCTCGACAACACCCGGCGACGGTCGACAAGCTCACTCCAGAACCCCGAGGAGAGCCCACTGCGCTCGACATGCGCTGGTAGCAGCGCGCCGGCCCACGGCTTGTGGTCCGACCCAGTGACCGACCTCTCTGGCAGCGCGGCACCCGTCATGCCGCTGGTGATCGTCGCGGTCGTGGTCTCGTACGTCGCGCAGGCGAGCTGCTGGAACGCTACGGGTCTCGTCGGCCTCCGATCCACCACGCGCGCAAAGGTGAACCCGCGAAGTGGCGCACGTCGAGTTTGAGACCAGGGAATGTGTCAACGCGATCTGTATGGTCCAGTCGACCCGAGAGACAGAACGCAAGTACGCGGCGCCGCCGGGGGACGACATCTCATGTCTGCCCGAGCTGACGGGAGTGGACCGGGTCGCCTCGCTCGCAGAACATGCGACGCAGGAGCTGGATGCCGTCCACTACGACACCGACGACCTGCGCCTGGCACGCACCAGGGCGTCCCTGCGGCGCCGGAGGGGCGGCACCGACGCCGGCTGGCACCTGAAGCTACCCCGGGAGGGAGACACCCGGGAGGAGATCCGCCTCCCCCTGTCATCAGAAGAGGTCCCTGAAGACCTGCGGGACCTGGCTCTCTCGCGCACCCGCGGCGCAGAGCTGCGGCCGGTCGTGCGGATCCGCTCCACCCGATCCCTGCGCCGACTTCTCGACGCCGGAGGTGACGTCCTGGCCGAGCTGAGTACGGATGCGGTGCGGGCCGACTCGCTGCTGGACGACGACGCGCACACGAAGTGGACGGAGATGGAGGTCGAACTCGCCGACGACGGTGATCCTGCGCTCCTGGACGCCATCGAAAAGGTCCTCCGGAAGAACGGTGTCGACCGCGCGCAGTGCCCCTCGAAAGTCGTCCGTGCCCTGTCCGAGACGACGCCCCTCCTCGAAGGCACGGAGGATGCGCGCGCCGGGGTCGCCCCGGGATCGGCCGGCGATCACGTGCTCACGTACGTTCGCCGGTTGGTCGACGCCCTCACGGACCTCGACCCCGCTGTGCGTCGCGACCTGCCCGACGCCGTGCACCGGATGCGCACCACGGCCCGCCGTCTGCGCAGTTGCCTGCGCTCCTACCGATCCGTCCTCGACCATGAGGTCACCGACCCCGTTCGGCTGGATCTGAGGTGGCTCGGCGCCGAACTCGGTGTGGAGCGCGACCATGAGGTGCTCCGGGAGCGGCTGACCTCCGGCGTGCGGGAACTTCCCGGTGAACTGGTCCTCGGCCCGGTCGACGCACGGCTGCAGGCCTGGGACGCGGCGCGGCAGGCCGAGGGCCGTCGACACACCCTGGACGCGCTCGCCACGCCCCGCTACCTGAACCTGCTTGAGCAGTTGAACAGGTTGGCCGAGGCGCCGCCGCTGCGCAGGAAGGCGGCTAGCTACTGCACCGGCACCGCTGTCGACGCCACCGATCTCGCCGCCGGCGATCACCGCTGGCCGCGCCTTGCCCCGCTGGCGGTGAGTGCCGGCTTCGGCGCCGCGCACGCGCTGCCGCTGCGCGTCAACCACCACGCCATCGGCGCGGTCGGCCTGCTGTGCGCTCAGCCGGGCGGCCGCTCGGTCGGCGAACTGCGCGTGGCCCAGGCGCTCGCCGACGTGGCCGCCGTCGCCCTGTTCCACTGGGATCGCGATCCCGTACGCCCCGCCGATGTGTTCACCCGGGTCCAGGCCGCCGTCGCGGCGAAGGCCACCGTCGAGATGGCCCAGGGAATCCTGGCCGAGCACGGCGATCTCGGCATGGCCGACGCCCTTACGGCATTGCGCACCTACAGCAGCCGCAACGGCGTAACCCTCCTGGACGCCGCCCAGCGCCTCGTCGGCCGCACCGTCGATCCCGGCGCCGTACTCGCCGACCGGCCCTGACCTTCACGCGGGTCGGCCGCCCTGCCAGCCGTCGTGGTGCAGGACCTGCTCCAACGGCAGCCGCGGCCCCGGCCGGAACGTGCCGCGCAGCGGATGGGCCGTCGGCAGCAGCGCGCCCTGACGGACGGTGGGCGGCAGACCCAGCAGGTCGGCCACCTCCCGCTCACGGTCCAGGTGGACCGCCGTCCAGGCGGTGACCAGACCGCGGCTGCGGGCCGCCAGCGCGTAGCTCCAGGCGGCGGGCAGCAATGACGCCCACAGACCTGCCTGGTTGCCCGACGGCAGGCGTCCGTCGGGCACTTCGAGACAGGGGATGACCAGGACCGGCACCCGGTGCAGCCGGTCGGCCAGCGCACGGGCGGCGGTGAGCACGGAGCGGGAGGCCTCGGGCAGCTCCGAGAGCCGTTCCAGTTCGGCGAGGTTGCGGTCGTAGAACGCGGTCCGGTAAACGTCGGCGACGTCAGAGCGGATCCGTGGGTCGGTGAGCAGGATCCAGCGCCAGTTCTGCCGGTTGTTGCCGTTGGGGGCCTGCAGGGCGATGCGCAGACAGTCCTTGACCAGGTCCGGGTCCACCGCCCGGTCCAGGTCCAGGCCGTGCCGCACGCATCGCGTGGTGGTCAGCAACTCCTCGCAGGACAAGGGAAGTTCGTCGCTCATGGCAGCAGTACCGCCCGGACGACGAGTGCGAGGTACGTGGCCACGACGAAAGCCGTCGCGGCGGGCAGCGGCCACCCGCCGCGCCCGGCGGTCAGGAACCGACGGGTGGCCAGGGCGGGCAGGACGGCCGCCAGGCAGGGCAGCAGCCCGAGCGGGCCCCGCGGCGCGAACAGCAGGACCTGGCAGCCGACCGCCCCGGCCGCGAAGCCCGCGGTGACCACGGCGGCGCGGCGCGGGCCGAGGCCGGCCGAGTACAGGCGGGCACCGGGTGATGCCTCCCAGGCCGTCTTGCGGGCGAACTCGAAGTGCAGGAAGACACAGGCGCACAGGGCGAGCAGCGGCGCACAGCGCCAGTCCGCGGTGACGGTCCCCGCGGCGACGAGCGAGCCGTAGACGTAGCCGCCGAGCAGCAACTGCACCGGGTAGGTGACAGCCAGGTTGAGCAGCTGCCGCTCGCGTACCGCTGGTGACAGGCTTTCCAGTGCGGCGAGGAAGAGCCCGTACACGAAGGCGGCGAGGATCAGCAGTGCGTCGGTGACCGACCTGGCGGCGTTCAGGCCCGTCACCACCACGGCGATCACCGCCATCGCGCCGCGCAGTTCGGTCGCGGTGATCGCGCCGGTGACGAGCGGCCGGTCCGGGTGGTGGACACGGTCGTGGGCGAGATCCTTCTGCTCGTCCAGCATCCGCAGGAACAGCAGCGCCAGTACGACGCTGACGACCCGCACCCAGGTGGCCCCGGACGGATGCCAGGCCGTATCGGTCACGGCCACCGCCGAACCCTCCAGCGCGAGGACCCAGAGCAGTCCGTAGGTGACGTAGATCTGCGGCCGGAACATGCGCAGCACGAACCGGCCCAGTCTGGCGGGCACTTGTGGGGCGGCGACGGTGGTCACTGCGGGGCCCTCCGGTCAGGTGAATGTCGCGTGCGTGTCGGCTGGGAGTCGGGTGCGGGCCCCCGGCTCAGGCGGCCGCCTGGGCCCTCGGCGCCGCGAGGGCACGCGCCGGACCGGCGGTGTCCGGATCGGCGAGCCTGATCCGGGCCTCCGCGGTCAGGGCGCCGGGCTGGCGCAGGGTGCACTCGATGGCGGCGCCGGGCAGCACCGGAGCTGTCCTGCACTCCAGCGGCAGGTCCATCTCGGCGAAGCGGCGGAACCGCGCGGCCAGGGCGACCGGCAGCGCTCCGGACGCGCGGACGGTTCCGGCGGCCACGGCCGCACGCAGGGCGAGCTGGCGGAAGGCTTCGAGTTCCAGCATGCCGGGCACGTGGTCCACCCAGTGGTCGTACAGGGTCGGGTGCGTCGTCTCGACGAACACGTGCGCCGTGTGGGTCCCGTCGTTCCCCGTGCGCGGCGGGGAGATGACCGTGTTGGCCGGGGCACGCCGGCCGACGAGGGCGGGGTCGACGTGCGGTCCGCGCAGTGCGACCGGCACGGCGGGCAGGCCGAGTGCCCCGCGCTGTCCGGCGCGCAGGCTGGTCCAGTCCTCGGGCGGCATCCAGGAGTAGCTGATGCGGGCCAGCAGGGCCTCGCGTCCGCCCACGGTCAGGGTGAAGTGCAGCCGCAGGCCCCGTACTCCGGCCCTCGTGCGGTACCGCTGCTCGACCCGGGTGGTGATGACCGCCTCGGTGGCGCGGTCGCCGCGGGCGAGGGCAGCCGGTTCCCGCACCTCGAACTCCACCGCTCGCAGCAGGAACTTGTGGCCCAGCGGGACGCCGAGGTGGCGGTGGGCCACCACGAAGATGCCCTGCCTGCACGCCTCGAGCAGCAGGAAGGGATCGTGGTGGGGGCGGGGGCTGCCCAGGGTGTCGTCGTAGAACGCGTGTCGGCTGGGGAACCGCGCGGCCAGCAGCATGTCGTCCTGGCCGTGGCGCTCGGCGTCGGTCAGGAAGACCTCCGCGACCGCGGAGCGGTGCACCAGTTCCTTGGGAAGTGTCCGGGTGAACTGCATGGGCCGCTCCTCAGTTCGCGGTGGCGCGGACGGTGTCCAGGTGGCGGCGCCAGGTGTCCGCGTCGGCTCCGTCCAGCACGGGTGCCCGGCCTGGCTGCCGCATGGGGAGCACCTTTGAGCCGACGATGACGGCGTCCCAGGGGTCGAGGTCGATCCCTCGTTCCCACGCGGTCTGGAGCAGCAGGCGCGGGGCGGCAGCCGGGTCGGCGCCCCCGTGCCGGGACACGGCGTCGCGCAGCCGTGCGACGGCGGGGTCGAAGTCGAGGTCCCGGGGCTTGGTGGCGGCGTACAGGCGGCCGGTCAACTCCAGGGCGTGTGCGGTGCGGTCCTCGTCGGCGAGGGCGGAGCGGAAGAGGCGGTCGCGCGCGGTGTCGTCGAAGTGGACGGCCAACTCGCGCAGGACGTCCGCGGGTTCGTCGGCGGTGTGCGCGAGGTTCAGCAAGTAGCTGTAGCGGCCGAGGACATGGCGCAGCTGGCCGGGCCGGCGGGCGTCCGGGTCCGTGGGCCCCTTGAGCCGGGTGAGTTCGACCGAGGCGGGCACGCCCAGGTCGTCATAGGGGCGGACGAGGAGGACGAGGGCGTCGGCGTCCTCAAGGAAGAGCGCGGCCAGCCGCCTGCGGTAGGGGGTGGCGAGGTTCCACTGGAAGTACCACAGGGAGCGGATCATGGTGCGGGTCAGCCGGGTGACCGCCGCGCCGACGATCCTGAAGCCCTGCGCGGTCAGCCAGTCCACGGCCGCGTCCAGCCTGCGGGCCACGACGGCGTCCGGCTTGAGCAGCAGCGCGGCGTGCCGGTGGGCGAAGCCGGTGATGTCGCCGGTGAGGGCGGCGAGTTGTTCGTGACTCTCCTGGTAGTAGGTGTCGGCGCCGTACAGCCGTTGCTTGTCGGGGTGGCAGGTCAGCAGGGGGGACACGGGTATGCCGTGCGGGGGCGCGGCAAGGTGGGCGGAGGTCATCGGTGGGTGCTCCCGTCGGGTCGGGCGGCGGCCGGCTCCTTGCGCCGGGGCGGGCCGAGGTAGCCGGTCGCGAGGCAGTGGTCGAGGAGGCGCCGCAGGTAGGCCTGTCCGCCGGACGGCGCCCGACGGTGGCCGAAGGCCTCGGCGTGGGTGGCGTCGAAGCGGACTCGGCGCCGGAAGTAGGGGGCGTACAGGGAGACGACGCGGTCGTAGTAGGGGCGTTCGCGGTCGGGCAGGGCCGCGGCGGCGAACGCGGACGGGGGGACGAACCGCGGCACGTGGAAGGACGGGTACTCGGCGAGGACGTCGGACATGTCCCGCAGGGTCAGCTCGTGGCCGACGGCGTGCAGGGTGCGGCCCTTGACGTCCTGGAAACGCGTGGCGGCGGCGGTCACCAGGTCGGCGACGCGGTCGACGGGGACCAGGTCGAGGACGGCGTCATGGTGGCCGGGCACGGTGCGTACCAGGCCCCTGGTGAGGACCCGGAGCACGGGGTAGATGGTCTTGAGGTCGCGGACGCGGCCGGTGCGGGTGGCGCCGGTGACGATGCTCGGGCGCACCACGGTCACGGGCAGGCCGTCCGTCGCGGCCTTGCGGACCAGCGTCTCGGCGGCCAGTTTGCTCTTCTCGTAGTCGTTGCCGGGGCGTTGGCCGAGGTCGAGCTCGTCCTCGCGGGCGGTGCCGTCGCGTTCCCCGCACACGTAGGCGGTGCTGACGTGCACCAGGGGCGTACGCGCTGCCAGGGCGAGGTCCAGGATGTGCCGGGTGCCCTCGATGTTGATGCGTTCGTACCGGTCCTGCGGCAGGCCGAAGTCGGTGACGGCGGCGCAGTGCACGATCCGGTCGGCGGTGGCGGCGAGCCGCCCGTCGTCGTCGCTCAGCCCGAGGCCGGGGCGGGTGATGTCGCCGGTGATCCGGGTGACGGTGCCCGGACCGGCGGTCAGCTTTCTGCCGTTGTTGCGGACAAGGTCGCCGTTGCGGTGCAGCAGCGCCAGCACGGTGTGGCCCGCGGCGGTGAGCCGGGCGGTCACCTCGGCGCCCACGAAACCGCTGGCACCGGTCACCAGCACCGTCATCGGATCGGACGCCATCGGTTCGGAGACCATCGGATCGGACGCCATCGGATCGGGCATCGGTGCATCCTCCGTGCGGAAAGTGGGGTGGGGTGTTGTCCCGGAGCCCGGTGCCGTCACGAGGCCTGGTGGGGCTGGGCCCCGTCGCCGGCCAGCAGGTCGCGGGCCTCTTCGATGGGTAGCTCCGCGCCGAGATGGGCGCCGATGCGCAGCCAGTCGTGGCCGAGTTGCAGGGTCGCCCGCCAGGTGTCCGCGGAGTCGAAGGAGAACGGGAAGGAGTCGGCGCCCACGGCCCCGCGTACCAGGGCGATGAAGAAGCGCAGCTCCCCGAGGAGTGCGTCGCCGTCCTTCGCCGAGTCCACCCCGAGCTGCAGCAGTTCCCCGGCGCGCACCCCGATCGGCCATGTGGAGGGCGGCAGCAGATCCATACGGCGTACGAGGTCGGAGTCGGCGGGCAGCGGGTTGACCCCGTGCGCGCTGGCCAGTCCGCGCAGCGCGGCGTACACGGCGCGGCGCGCGGTGAGTTCGGCGACCCGCCACTGGCCGCGTTGCAGGGCCCCGGTCAGATCCTCGACGGCGTTCTCGACGACCACGTTGGACCACACCAGGGCCATGGCGGCGGCGGCGAACCGGTCGGCCGGCACGGGCATCAGGTCGACGGCGCGCGGTCCGCCGACGGCCGCGCCGCGCACCGACAGCAGCGGCTGTGCGGTGGAGGGCGGCGGGGTCACGGGGCCGGGCGGGGCGGCGAGCGGCAGCGAGGGCGTGACGGTGCCGCCGCCCTTCCAGGCGAGGCGGACGAGTCCGTAGCGCAGGAAGACGGCGAGCAGCGTGCCGGGGCCGCTGACCCCGGTGCCGGCCGCCTCGGCCAGCACGCGCGGCAACGGTCTGCCCAGGACGAGGGAGCGCCAGACGGCTCCGGCGTCGTCGCCGAGTGCGAACACGTCGCGCCGGCCGCGGACTACGTGGACCCGGTCGCCGGTCTGCCAGGTGGTCACCCCGGCCACGCGGTGGACGGTGAGCCGCTCGGACTGCCGGGGAACGCCGGTGAGTCCGAGTTCCTCGGCGAAGTCGAGGCAGGCGGTCAGGTGGGCATGGGCGGCGTCGGTGTCTGCTTCGCCGCCCTGGAGAGCGGCCGCTTCCAGCTCCCAGTAACGGTCGCGTATGTCCGGCCGGCCGGCCCGGTCCAGTTGCATGGACAGCCACTTGGGTTCGAGATAGGTCTCGCCCAGGCCGGCCGCCCATGACTTGACGCTCTGCACGAGTGCGGCGCGGGTCCAGCCGACGGCCTCGTCGCTCTCGCCGAGGCACAGCAGCGCCATCGCGTGCCGCAGTGACTGACGGGCCCGGTGCGCCCACCAGTCGGCGGAGATCCGGCGGAACCGCTCCACGGGCATGGTCGCCTTCACCTCCTCGACCAGGGCGTGGCCGCGCAGCGGGTGGCTGTGCAGCACCCGCTGGCAGCGGTTGAGGAGATCCTCGGAGAGCCGGCCGGGCCGCTTGGCACCCACCTCCACCGCCCGTAACTGGTCGGCGAGTTGGCGCACCGAACGGGTCCGGATCTCCACCCGTCGGCCGTCCACGAACAGCAGCGACGGCATGGTCGGCAGGTCGTCGTCGCTGCGGCCGATGAGCAGGAAGTCGATGTCGGAGGAGGGGTTGCCGAATCCCTCCGCGATGGAGCCTTCCAGGGTCACGGCCCACTCGGTGCCGGGGGGCAGTTCGGCAAGGGACTTGTCGAGCAGGTCCTGCAGCCGTTCCTCGCTGAGGATCACTGATGTGTCTCCGTTCGGGGGCTGTCCGGGGCGGCGGTCGTGCTGTCGCTCGGCGGGTCGGCCAGGACGGTGACCGTCCCGGCGGCGCCGTCGACCCGCAGCCGGGTGCCGGTTCGGATCTCGGTGGTGGCGCCCTTCACCTGAACCACGGTCGGAATCCCCAACTCCCTCGCCACGACCGCGACATGAGTGAGCGGGCTGCCGCGTTCGATGACGAGGGCGGCGGCCGAGGACAGCGCGGTCACCCACCCGGGGTCGGTGCGGTAGGTGAGCAGGATGCCGCCGCCGATGTCGCGCGGGGTGTCGGTGACCACGGCGGGCCCTTCGGCGACGCCGGGGCAGCAGGGGACGCCGCTCAGCTCGCGGGCACCGCTGCGGGCGGCCGGGCCGCCCGCCCAGCCGGCCCGTTCCAGGTTGCCCGACCAGTACGGGGCGCCGCGGGTGGTGAAGCGGGAAGGGGCGTGCAGCGCCTTGTCGGCGGCGAGTTGCCTGCGGCGCAGCACGACCAGATCCCGCAGTTCGGTGTGGGCGATCATGCCCTCGTAGGCGCCCCGGACCTCCTCCAGGCGTAGCAGGAACACGTCGTCCCAGGCGTCGATGGCACCGGCGCGCGCCAGGTCGCGGCCCAGTGCGCGCAGCATGCGCTTGGCCGCTCCGAAGGCGCGGGTACGGCAGAACCTGAGCCGTTCCCGGTCGGTGAGCGCCGTGCGGGCCTTGCCCCGCACTCGTTCGTACAACAGGCGGCGTGGGCCGCGCAGATGCTGGTCGAGGTAGGCGTCGGCCTCGCCTCCGCGGTCCGGCGCGTGGCTGTCACCGGTCTCCGGCAGCGCGTCACGCAGCAGCGTGAAGAGTCCTGCCGGGTTCTCGTGCAGGTCGGGGACCTCCAGCTTGAGTTCGTCGGGGCTGCGGTAGCCGTAGTCGGCGATGTACGCGTCGACGGCGGCCAGGAACCGCGTGTGGCCCGCGTCGCGCAGCGCCCGTCGGACGTCGGAGTCGGGGGCGTGCTCCAGCAGGTGCAGGATGCCGGCGTCGGCGCGCGCTCGGGCGGCCAACTCGCGCAGTGCCCACACCGGTTCGGCGGACTCGACGGCGCCGCCGGGGGCTGCCGCGGCCCAGGTGAACCATTCGGGTGCCGCGGGAAGCCATCTGCGGGTGAGCAGGGCGAGCAGACCGACGGAGAGCAGGATCGTCGCGTCCAGAACCTGCATCGGGCCCCATTTCTCGATGAGTTCCCGCTGCAGCCGCCGGAATCGGCGGTAGGTCTCGTCTCCGGGCAGTGCGTCGTAGTCGACATTGTTGAATACCGTGTACGCGCGATAGAAATCTCGGTGAAACGTCTCCACGGATTTCCTGATGGTGAGAAATCTACCGGCGAAGATCATCGTGCGTGTGAGGCGTGAGACCCGGCCGCGCAGTCCGGACCCGGGCGTGAACGGATGGAGCGTGTCGGCGACTTCGTCGGAAATGCCCTCGGCGACGCCGAGGGATTTCTCCAGGACGCGCCGGTTGAGCGGGTACAGCGGGGCGAGGCGCACCATGCGGTACCAGTGGAAGAGGTTGTAGTAGACCCGTCCGTGGACATAGCCGAGCAGGTGCGGGGTCCACTCCTGCACCGCGCGCAGTTGCTCGCCGCGGACACCGAGGGCACGGGCGTAACTGTCGTATACCTTCGCGTAGGTGTCGGCGGCGAAGCTGTAGGTGAGCGGGGACACGACGCCGCTGAAGCTCTCGATGATGTTGGAGTTGTCCCAGATCCGCAGGTCTCCCCCGGGCTCCGGCACGGTGCCGCTCGCCGGACCGAGGGTGGTGACCGGCCGGCTCTGCAGGATCCACAGCGTGTCCTCGGCGATGGCCCATTCGATGTCCTGGGGGGCGCCGTACCGAGCGGTGACGCGGACGCCGGTCTCGTGCAGCCGGGCGAGGTCGGCGGGGGTCAGGGCCGCCGTGGCGCGAGCCTCGCCGACGACGGGTGACACCCGGCAGCCGGCTCCGGATCCGGCGTCGTAGCGCTCCTGCTTGTCGCCGATCACCGTGGTCAGCGGCTCGCCGGTGGCTGCGTCGAGGACGACGGTGTCGGCGTCGACCGCGCCCGAGACCAACCCCTCCCCCAGCCCGTGGACGGCGCTGACGACATGCCGGTCGGAGCGTCCGGTCGTCGGGTCGGCGGTGAACAGCACGCCGCTGCGCTCGGCGGCGACCATGCGCTGCACGATGACGGCGACACCACCGGCGTCGGGTGGCAGCCGGTGCTGCGCGCGGTAGCGCAGGGAGCGTTCGGAGAACGCGGAGGCCCAGCAGCGGCGGACGTGGGCGACGACCTCGCCGAGGCCGCGGACGTTGAGGAAGCTGTCGAACTGGCCGGCGAAGGAGTGGCGTGTGCCGTCCTCCTGCGCGCCGGACGATCGGACGGCGACCACGCCGCCGCCGGCCAGTCCGTAGGCCAGTCCGATGGCGTCGGTGACGCGGTCCGCGATCGGCGCGGCCTCGATGAGAAGCGCGATCTCCGCGGCGACTTGGCCGGGGTTCGACTCCCAGCCGTCGGCGAGCAGCCGCGCCAGGTGCTCGTCCAGTCCGCTGTCGCGGCAGAATTCGGCGAATACGTCCAGGCCGATGATCGACCAGCGAGGTACTTGAAATCCGGACGCGGTCAGGGTGTGCAGGTTCTTCCCTTTTCCACCGGCCCATTCGGTGGTAAGGGATTCGTCACTGGATGGTGTGAGGACGTGCAGGGACCGGTGTTCGGATCCCGTGGTGGGCGACAACGCGTTTCCCCTCCAAGGGTGTTACTCGACCTCGCCCGAATGTTGCACAGCAGAGCCGGTCAAAAAAACTCCGGCAGGCCGCAGTAGGCGCTTTTCGGTCGTCGTAGGCTTTTCAATTTCCGGGTCGCACACCGCTGTTCAGGGCATCCCCTGGGGACCTGCCGACTTACGGGACGATCCAGCCGAAGTAGGTCGGTCCCGCTCCGGAGGCGGCCCGGGTCGCGGCGGGCGGTACGCGGCGGCAGCACCCCATACGTCCGGGTCGCCACCGGCATTCGGGTACGACGACAAGGCCGCGCCGGAGTCGACCGCCACGCCACCCGCGATCGCCCCAAAGCCACACGTTCGGACACAGGGAAGGGCCGACCAGAAAGGAAAGCAACAAATATTGACGCAATCAACCAACGCGCGTAACTTCCGACTCAGTCGTCAGGCAGCCTGAACTCCGCTGTTCCGAGGGCGAGTTGTAGCTCCATCCTCCACCTTGGGAGCACACATGCGCAGAAGAAGATCTGCCTCCTCGCGTCTCTTCCCGTCTCCGGCGGCCGGGCCGGCACCCCGACTCCCTCGACTGCGTCGCGCACTGCTGTCCGTCGTCGCCACCCTCGGCCTCCTGGTGACCGTCCTGGTCGGCATGCCCGGCGTCGCCCAGGCGGCGGGATCACAGCCCTGCGACGTCTACGCCGGCGCGGGCACCCCGTGCGTCGCCGCCCACAGCACGACACGCGCGCTGTTCTCCGCGTACAACGGCCCGCTCTATCAAGTCACCCGCGCCTCCGACGGCGCGACCTCCGACATCGGGCTGCTGTCGGCCGGCGGCTACGCGAACGCCGCCCAGCAGGACAGCTTCTGCGCGAACACCACGTGCAGCATCTCGAAGGTGTACGACCAGACGTCCCGCCACAACGACCTGTTCCCCGGCCCCGCGGGTACGGCCGGAATGGGTGCCGACCGGGGTGCGGACGCGAGTGAGCTGTCGGTCACGGCGGGCGGCCACAAGGTGTACGGGATCTGGATCTCCCCCGGGGTCGGCTATCGCTCGCACGGCGCCGCGTCGGGCGCCGCCGTCAACGGCCAGCCGGAAGGCGCCTACATGGTCGCCAGCGGCACCCACGTCGGCTCCGCCTGCTGCTTCGACTACGGCAACGCGGAGTCCACCCCGGCCGACACCGGCAACGGCCACATGGACGCCGTGTCCATCGCCACCACCTGCTACTTCGCGCCCTGCAGCGGCTCCGGACCCTGGATCGAAGCCGACCTGGAGAACGGCATGTTCCAGGGCGACAACGGCTCCAACACCGCGAACAAGGGCAACAACAGCACGTACGTCACGGCCGTCCTGAAGAACAACGGGCAGACCACGTACGCGCTGAAGGGCGGCAACGCGCAAGCGGGCGGCCTGACGACCTGGTGGGACGGAGCACTGCCCACACGGGGCGGCTACCGGCCGATGCAGCAGGAGGGCGGCATCATCCTGGGCACGGGCGGCGACAACAGCAACTGGAACATGGGGACGTTCTTCGAGGGCGTCATGGTCGCGGGCTATCCGACCGACGCCGCCGAGAACGCCGTCCAGGCGAACATCGTCTCCGTCGGCTACTCGGGCCAGACCAACATCCCCAACGGACCGCAGGCCACCATCACCGGCCCCGGAAACCAGTGCGTCGACGTCGCCGCGGACGACACCGGCGTGAACGGCACCGCCGTACAGCTCTGGAACTGCCAGTCCTACGCCGAGGACCAGTACTGGACGCACAACGCCAACGGGTCCCTGGCCACCATCGGCCGCTGTCTGGACATCATCGGCAATGGCACCGCCAACGGCACCCAGGTCGAACTCTGGGACTGCAACGGGGTCGGAGGACAGAAGTGGGTGCAGCGCGCCGACGGCTCGCTGTTCAACCCGCAGTCGGGCCGCTGCCTGGACTCCCCCAACGGCGCCACGGCCAACGGCACGCGCCTGCGGATCTGGGACTGCAACGGCTCCGCCGCCCAGCGGTTCGCCGTCAACGCGGGCGCGCCCGTCATCGGATCGGGCGGCACCTGCGCCGACGTGGCCGGGGACGACAACGGGTCCAACGCCACCGCCGTACAGCTGTGGGGCTGCCAGTCGTACGCGGTCGACCAGCACTGGTTCCACAGCTCGGACGGCCGGATGCACACGCTGGGCCGCTGCCTCGACATCAACGGCAACGGCACCGCCAACGGCACCCAGGTCGAACTCTGGGACTGCAACACGGCCGGGGGACAGATCTGGCAGCAACAGGCCGACGGCTCCCTGCTCAACCCGCAGTCGGGCCGCTGCCTGGACTCTCCCGACGGCGCCACGGCCAACGGCACCCGTCTGCAGATCTGGGACTGCAACGGAGCGGCCGCCCAGAAGTTCGCACTGGGCTGACCCCACCGTGGTACTCCTCGGCCCGGCGGGACGGCTCGACGTCCGGCCGGGCCGACCCATGACGCGGGGCATGGACGGCCCACCGGCGACCGCCCCGCGCAGGTGTCCGGCAGCGGCGGGACCAATACGGGCTTCTCCCGGAACTGTTGGCGCCGTCCCCATTTGTGGTAATCGACCTGCATGCCGAAGAAGGCCCAAGCTGCCGCCGACCACCACGACGGACCGACCGTGCGGGCACGGCTGTGTCGGGTGCTGCGTGATTCCTCGGCCGGCCGGGGATGGCGGCGGAGCAGAGAGATCGAACTGGGCCAGAGGTCGCTGGGCTTCGCGGCGCTCGGATTCCTGACCCTCGTGCCGCTCCTGATCGTCGTCTCCGCCGCCGACCCGGCGCACGGACGGGGGTTCGCGCAGTGGCTGGGGGACGGGCTCGGCGTATCGAGCGCCGCCCGGGACCAGGTCGCGCGGTTGTTCGCGGGGCCCGCACAGGTACTGCAGACCACGACGGCGTTCGGACTTGCCGCCCTCGCCGTCTTCGGTCTGAGTTTCGGGGCGGCGGTACAGACCGGCTACGAGAAGGTCTGGGACCTGCCCCCGGCCCGCTGGTACGCGAGATGGCGCCAAGTGCTGTGGCTCGCCGCGCTCATCGGATCCCTCTACGTGTCCGCGACCACCACACTGTGGCGCCACTCGGCCTTCGGCACGCTCACCGCGACCCTGACCGCCGTCCTCTTCTTCTGGTGGTCGCAGTGGATGCTGCTCGGCGGCCGGATCGCCCCGAGGGCCCTGCTTCCCGGCGCGGCCCTGACGGCACTGGGTCTGCTCGGTCTCCGGGTCTTCTCGCGGCTGGTCTTCTCACCGCTGATCGCCTCCAGCGCCGTCACCTACGGTCCGTTCGGTACCGTCCTGGTCGTCCAGTCCTGGCTGGTGGGGGTGGGCGTCGTCGTCTTCGACGGCGCGTTGCTGGGGCGCCTGACGCATGAGGAACTGTCCACCCTGGCACAGGCATTGAAGGAGCGGGCCCGACGCCGAGAGCGTTGACTCCGGGCGGCCGCGTGAAGCAACGCGGCCGCCCGGCGCCCTGAACCCCGCTTCGCGCCGCGTCGGTCCGAATGGCCGGCTCAGTTGGAGTGGCTGAGCTCGGCGTCGACCCGCTTGCCGGGCGGGGATGCCGGGGACGGCTCCCGGTCCCAGTACAGGGCGAGGATGGTGACCGGAACCGCTACCACGGCCCAGATGATCACCGTCATGACCACTGCCGTCCAGGTGTCCCAGAAGTGACCGGCACAAAACGCCGCGGCTACGGGTACGGCCATCACCGCCACGTATTTGCCCCTGCCGAACGAGACCCGGGGAAGGACAGGGCGGCCGGTGGCGAGACAGCGTGCCCGCCGGACGGCGCCGAAGGCGGCAATGAAGGTCAGGGTCGCCGACCAGACGCCTACCAGAGCGAATCCGGCGAAGAAGCTGGCGTCCTCGTCCGGCAACCCGCCGAGCGTCTCCCGCACCCCGTCCTGGCTGACGGCGACCAGAACGTTCCGCCAGGTGGTGACCTCCACTTCCTCCCCCGGCTTGATGAGCTCCGACAAGTCACCGTGCCTGTCGAGGTCGATCGACTGATCGGCGGGGGCCGGAACCGGCGGCCGCAGCCGCACACGGAAGACCGTCGTCCTGCCGCTCTTGGCCGACTCGGCGGTGAGCACCGTCCCACGAATCGTGCGCATGCAGCTCGCCCCGTCCCGTGCCGCTGCTTCGCTGCCGCACGGCCGGGCGTCCTGGAACGCCCTCTCCGTAGCAACCTTTTCGGGAACGAAGACGCTCAGCCCCGCAGCCGCCACCAGCAAGGCCACTCCGAGCAGTACCCAGGCCGCCGCCCGCCCCCACGCCTGCCGGATCCGCGCCGACCCCCACCTGTCCACCGTCTGCACAGCCGCTCCCCATGTCCCCGTAGTTCGGGGAGCACTCAACCACACCCCGCCAAGCGGTCCTCAGGGTGCGGCTCGGCAGCGTCGAACCCCCGCCGGGCTGCCGGTATCCGGCAACATCGAGGGCTGGCTCACGGGTCGACCCGGGTCCCGGCTGCCGACGACACACCCGTGCGTCGGCCAGTACCCAGAGCCGTCGAAGGCGTCTGAAAGACACCTCACATGCTTACTGAACCGGAACCTGAGCCTGAACCGGTGCTGTCGCGGTTGGCTATGATGCGATGGCCAACGCCCGCGGATCACACCAGTCCTCGTATGCGAACGATTCGGAAGCACCGCCCAGGGCTCGCGTCCGCGCTGCCCACGTGCCGACCCGGGCCTCTCCCGATCGAGATCGCTTCGCTGGTCAGCTCGATCAGACTCTGTTCGCGTCGTTGTCGGTGTCCTCGGTGGCGTGGTCGGCAGCGGCAGCGGCAGCGGCAGCGGCGCATCGTGGACGGAATCGAGGATCTGTTGCAGATGAGGGCTTGGCTGGAGGGGCTGTTCAGAGGGGGGCGGCCCCGCACCGCGGATGAGACACGACGGCAGAGCCGGGTTGAGATCTCGCCCGAGGAACGGGCGTTCCTGCTCGTCGGAATCCTCGACGACCCCGACGCGCGCGAGGACGAAAAGCACGACGCGGCGATGGACCTGGAGGACTTCCCCGGCCGGCTCGTCGAGGCGGGCCTGATCCGGACCATCCGCGCCGAGGACTTCTCCAGCGTGCCGGCCCAGCTCTGTGCGGAGTCGCTCGCCGGCATCTGGGCCCGCCGGGACAGGATCGACCGGGACTTCTTCTCGGAACTCCACAGGACGGCCTTGGACGAGGTGCTCGGCATCCTTGGAGCCCGTGCCCCGCACTTGATCCCGACAGGGGACGGGGAAAGCTGAAGGTCCTTCCTGCAACGGCCTGTCAGCCCGGGCCTCCTCTCTAGGCTCGGGAAGCTCAGATGCTCTCGCGCCAGTTGCCATGCCCGGCTGGCTCCCAGCTCCAGGAGCCGCTTGGCGGCGGGCACCCAGAGAACAGCGGCCGTTCAAGCCTGTTGAGGATGTCCCCGGTGCAGGATTACGTCACTGCCCCGGTGACCGCGCCGATCAAGGCGGAGACGAGGGCGACGCCCGCGAGTGCGAGGAGTCCCTTCCAACCTGCCCGGGATCGGGTGCGGCCTGTGGTCGCGAGGACAGTCATCGTCGCGGCGCCCGCCAGTAGCGTCCCGAACAGGGCCACCGCCAGCCAGCCGCAGAAAGCTGTGACCCCCACCCGCGCGTAGGAGCCATTCGACGTGCGTTGCACCGGAATCACGACACCTGCTGTGAGCGGCTGGGAGATGGTCGCGTTCGCATCCACGATGCTGCCGTCATCGGACCGGAAGCTTCCCGCGCATGCCCTGTGTCGCTCCTTGGCGGCTCCGGCCCAGACACAGGAGCGGACGACGAACACGCCGGGGGTCCCTGCCCATCGCGCCGAATACCCCAAGTTGGGCACGCTGACCAGGAGCGTGGCGCCCGCGCCCGCCAACAGTGCTGCCACGAACACCGCCACGGCTGCCACGAGCGCCGCCAGGGCTGCCACTGCCTTGCCGCATGAAGGGCCGACGACTCCTCCGCCTCGGCGCGACATCCGCATCTACCCCCGCCGGTCCCGCCCGCCCTTTGGAGGGCGAGTCGGGGCACTGTACTCCCGCCCACGGCCCGGCACTTGGCGGATCGGGACAGCCTCCCCCGCGTCTCGCCGTCGCGGGGCGGCGCGATCCGGCGGGAGTTCAGCCGATGAGCTCAGGAGACAGCAGGCGGTACCGCGCCAGGAGCACGTTGAGTGCGGCGATGATCAGGACCGCGGCCGCGATGGCGAGCAGCGCGTGGCCGGTGCCCCATGGCGTGATGAGTGTGCCGAGGGCACCGCCCGCGAAGATGCCGACGACGGTCGCGGCGAGCCGTACCCGGGTCGTACGCCGTTGCGGGGTCGCGGCAGTGGCGCCGGTGAGGCCGTGGATGAGGCGGACCAGCGACACCTGGATCAGCAGCGTCGGCATGCCGGGAACAGCCGCGCGCAGGGCGGTGTCCGCGCGCAGGCCCATGGCGAAGCCGACCATGGCGATGACCAGGTTGTCCGGGTGGTCGGCTAGTGAGCCGGATCCGTGCCGCCACATTGCCGTGGCACCGGCGAGCGCGAGGAGCACCCCTTCGACGGCCAGGGCTGCCGCGAACCAGTGCCGGTGTCGTGCCACGAGACCGCGGGTGGCGAGGGCCCCGGCCGCGGCCCCCAGGACGAAGGCGATCAGGGCGATGGCGGGGCGGGCCACCGGCACCTGTCCTTCACCGGCGACGGCGAAGGACAGGAAGAGCAGATTGCCCGTGGCCAGCGCGGTGAAGACGTGCCCCATGGTCAGGAAGCTGACCGCGTCGACCGCGCCCGCCAGGACGGTGAGGGTCGCCATGACGACGGTCTGCTGACGTTCGCGTCGTGCGGCGGACGCCGGTGGTCCGGCTTCTTCACTCATGACGTCAGTCTCGGGAACCCGGACTCCACAGCCGTGGTGGTCGGGCCGACACGCGATGTGCGTGCCGCCAATGGACGGTGCGGCGAGCCCGTCGTGAGATCCGCCGGCCTGCCGCACCGATTCCGGAGGGTGTTTCGGGTGCGGGTATGGACCGTCCGCCGGGCCCGTCCGTGGCGATGTGTCAGGCGGGCCGGGCGGCGGCCGCGTCGAGGGCTTCCCTGGCGGCGGGCACAGCCGCGGCCCGGTCCTGCGGCACCAGGCCGATGCGGGTACGCCGGTCCAGGAGGTCGGCCTCGTCGAGTGCTCCCTCGTGCAGCACGGCCCACAGCAGCGCGGCCCGCGTGACGGGATGCCCGGGCACCACGGGCTCGTTCAGCTCGGGATCGTGGGCGCCGAGCGCGTGGACGGCGGGG
This sequence comes from Streptomyces sp. NPDC026500, assembly GCF_055567635.1. Taxonomy (NCBI): domain Bacteria; kingdom Bacillati; phylum Actinomycetota; class Actinomycetes; order Kitasatosporales; family Streptomycetaceae; genus Streptomyces; species Streptomyces sp. NPDC026500. The sequence continues at coordinate 23,807 of NZ_JBVHQB010000041.1, forward strand.
GCCTCTGCTCCGTAGCGACGGATCAGATGGCCGGGGGCGGCCAGCGAGCCGAGACGGTGCGGGGCCGCCGCTCCGACCAGCGGCAGGGAGGCGGTGGTCGAGGGACCGGCACGCAGGCCCCGGGCCTCGACCGCCGCGTCGACGGCGTCCTGCGCCATGCGCCGATACGTGGTGAGCTTGCCGCCGACCACGGTGATCACTCCTTCGCCGGAGGTGAGGACGGCGTGGCGGCGCGAGATGTCGGAGGTGCGGGCGGTCTCGCCCGACCGTGTCGGCGCGGTGTCCAGCAGGGGGCGCAGGCCCGCGAAGGCGCCGACGACGTCATTGCGCCTCACGGGCGTGTCCAGGGCGGAGCCCAGAACGTCCAGGAGGAAGCCGATGTCCGACTCGGGCACCTGAGGCACGTCCGGTATGTCACCGTCGACGGGTTCGTCGGTCAGGCCGACGTACACGCGGCCGTCGTCCTGCGGCAGGACGAGGACGAACCGATTGGTCTCGCCCGGGATCGGGATGTGCAGGCCCGTGGGCAGCGGCCCGAACAGGTCGGCGCGCAGGACCAGATGGGTTCCGCGCGAGGGGCGGATCCGGATGCCGTCGACCAGGTCGCCCGCCCACACCCCGGACGCGTTGATGACCGCTCGGGCCCTGATCTCGCCCTGTTCTCCGCTGAGTTCGTCGCGGACGCGGGCTCCGGTCCCGCCGATCTCCATGGCCCTGACCCGGGTGAGGATCTTCGCGCCGCGGGCGGCGGCGCTGCGGGCGAGCGCGGTGACGAGGCGGGCGTCGTCGGTCACCTTGCCGTCCCAGGACAGCAGCCCGCCGCGCAGGCCGCCGGGGCGCACGGACGGTGCCAGGTGGCGGGCCTCCACCGCGGAGAGGCGGCGCGGCGCGGGCAGGGTGGCTCTGGAGGTGCGGGCCGCCAGCCGCAGGGTGTCCCCGGCCCGGAAGCCGGCCCAGGCCAGGGAGGCCTGGCCGCGCGACACCAGCGCTGTCAGGGGCAGGACGAAGGGCTGGGCGCGCACCAGGTGAGGGGCGGTGCGCTCCATGAGGACACCGCGTTCGACCGCGCTCTCGTGGGCGACGTCGAGCTGCCCGGAGGCCAGGTAGCGCAGGCCTCCGTGGATGAGCTTGGAACTCCAGCGCGACGTGCCGAAGGCGAGGTCGTGGGCATCGACGGCGACGACGCTGAGACCGCGCGCGGCGGCGTCGAGGGCGACCCCGGCGCCGGTGGCGCCGAGTCCGACGACCAGGACGTCCACCACGTCGCCGTCCGCGGCCTCGGCCAGTTCACGTCGGCGGCGGGCGGCGGAGAGCGACGATCCGGGGGCCGGGGCCGCAGGGCCGGACGGACTGCTTGTAGGGCTCATGGCGTGAGGGTCCTCTCCAGAAGGATGCGCAGCTCGTCGAGAAAGGCGGTGCTGGTCAGTTCGGGGTCGTCCTCGTCGGTCATGGTCCGCAGCGACAGGGTGAAGGACTGGACCACGAGCAGCACGGCACGGGCCTGCCGTCTCGTGGGGGCGAGCCGCACCGACCCGTCGGCGTGCCCCTCCGTCAGGGTGTCGGCGAGGAGCCCCAGGAGAGCCTCCTGACTGGCTCCGCGGCGGTCCAGTACGTAGGGCAGCAGCAGTTCGGGATCGACGTCGATGATCTTGCGGAAGAGCGGGTGGGCCCGGAAGGCCTCGACTCCGGTCACCAGGCCGTCCACGATCAGGGAGCGCGTGTCCTGGCCCGGCTGCCGCTCCGGCATGGCGCGGGTCGCCACGTCCACCCACTCGCGGGTCATCAGATCGCCGACCAGCGACCGCACATCGGGCCAGCGCCGGTAGAGCGTCATGCGCGAGACGCCGGCGCGGCGGGCCACGTCCGTCAGGGTGGTGCGCCGGACTCCGACCGCCAGGACGCAGTCGCGTACGGCGTCGAGGACGGGATCGCTGTCCGAGTGGTTGTGACGAATAGGCGCCATGTGTAACAGTGTAACGCCCTGTGCGGCCGTGCGGGAGACGGCGCGTCGCGAACCGACCGACCGATGAGGACTACGTTCATGGACATGCTGTGGAGTGGCTGGGGCGACCCGGCCAAGGCGGCGCCCCTGCCCGACTCGGTGACCGGTCTGCTGCGGGATCTGCTCGGCGTCAAACCGCGGGACACCGACGTACGCGATCTTGAGGAGATCTCCGTCCCCGAGCCCCCGCCCGCCCCCGCCCTGCGCGCGCTGGCGGACGCCGTCGGCGGCGCGGAGCATGTGCGCACCGACGCGGAGAGCCGGATCAGGCACACCCGCGGAAAGTCCACGCCCGATCTGCTGAAGATCCGCGCGGGCGATGCCGGGGACGCCCCCGGCGCCGTCGTCCTGCCCGCCACCCACGACGAGGTGCTGGCGGTCCTGCGCGCGTGCGCCGAACACGGCCTCGCCGTCGTCCCGTTCGGCGGCGGTACCTCCGTCGTCGGCGGCCTCGCCCCCGAGCGGAGCGCGTTCGTCGCCCTCGACCTGCGCCGTATGAACGGCCTGCTCGACATCGACCCCGTCTCCCGCACCGCCACCCTCCAGCCGGGCCTGCGCGCCCCCGACGTGGAGGCGCTCCTCGCCGAGTACGGGTTCACCCTCGGGCACTTCCCCCAGTCCTACGAGTGGGCCACCATCGGCGGATTCGCCGCCGCCCGTTCCAGCGGACAGGCCTCCGCCGGATACGGCCGCTTCGACGAGATGGTCCTCGGTCTCACCGTCGCGACCCCGGAAGGCACCCTGGACGTGGGCCGCGCGCCCCGCTCGGCGGCCGGCCCCGACCTGCGGCAGCTGATCCTCGGCTCCGAGGGCGCCTTCGGGGTCATCACCTCCGTCACCGTGCGGATCAGGCCGCTGCCCCGGACCCGTGTCTACGAGGGGTGGCGGTTCGCCTCCTTCGAAGAGGGCGCCACCGCTCTGCGCCGGCTCACCCAGGACGGACCGCGCCCCACGGTGCTGCGGCTGTCCGACGAGACCGAGACCTTCATCGGTCTCGCCCAGCCCGACGCCATCGGTTCGGCCGAGGCACCGACGAGCGCGGGCTGCACGGCGATCGCCGGGTACGAGGGGACCGAGGAGGACACGGCGTACCGTCGCGAGCATGCCGCCGCGTTCCTGCGCGCCGCAGGAGGGACCTACCTGGGGGCCGAGCCCGGCGAACGCTGGGCGCACGGCCGCTACTCGGCGCCCTACCTGCGCGACGCACTGCTCGACGCCGGGGCCTTCGCCGAGACCCTGGAGACCGCGACCTTCTGGTCACGCGTTCCCGAGCTCTACGCCGCCGTGCGCACGGCGCTGACCGAGACGCTCTCCGCCGCGGGAACCCCGCCCCTGGTGATGTGCCACATCTCGCACGTCTACGAGAACGGTGCCTCGCTCTACTTCACCGTGGTCTCCGCCCAGGGCGAGGACGCCGTGGCCCACTGGGCACCGGCCAAGGAAGCCGCCAACGAGGCCGTCCTGAGCGCGGGCGGAACCATCAGCCACCACCACGGCGTGGGAACGGATCACCGCGACTGGTATCTCCGGGAGGCGGGGCCACTGGGCATCGAGGCCCTGCTGGCCGTCAAGCGGCGGCTGGACCCCGACGGCCTTCTCAATCCCGGGATCCTGCTGCCCATCGACTGACTCCCGTCGCGAACGCCTTCCGGCGGCCTTGGGCCGCCGGTGCGTCATCGGGCTCCGGCTCCCACGCCTGGTCAGGATCCGGCTTCGGCTTCGGCTCCCACGCCTTTGCCCTACTCGGGATCCGGCTTCGGCTTCGGCTCCCAGCCTTTGCCCTACTCGGGATCCGGCTTCGGCTTCGGCTTCGAAACCGTTGCCCGGCTCAGGCTCCGCCCCTGCACCGCCCCGTCCCACCCGACACCGCCCGGAGGCACATCGATGCGACAGTTCACCGCCGTCGTCAACCCCACTGCGGGCGGCTCCACCGGGGCGGCTGCGCTGCTCCCGGTCGCCCGCCTGCTGCGGGAGGCCGGAGCCGGACTGGAGACCGAGTACAGCCGAAGCCTGGCCCACGCGCAGGAGCTCGCACTCCGCGCCGGGGAGCAGGGCCGGGTCGTCCTCGCCGTCGGCGGTGACGGGATCGCCGGCGGCATCGGCGGTGCTCTCAGCGGGACGGACACCGTACTGGGCCTGATACCGGCGGGCCGCGGCAACGATTTCGCCCGTGCGCTCCAACTGCCCACCGCCGCCGCGGACCTGGCCCGCGTCCTGCTGCGTCACGAGCCGCGCCGCGTCGACACCATCGAGGTGGAATCGGCGGTGCACTCCCGCAGCGTGGTCCTGGGCAGCGTGTACGCGGGCGTCGACGCGCTCGCCAATCAGCACGCCAACCACGCACGCGTGCTGCGCGGGGCCGCCTCGTACTATGCGGGCGGTCTGCGCGCGGTCACCGGCTGGCGTCCGGCGTCGTACCGCGTCACCGTCGACGGAGACGAACACCTCCACCGCGGCTACACCGTCGTGGCCGCCAACTCCGCCTACTACGGCTCCGGACGCATCATCGCCCCGGCCGCCCGGATAGACGACGGCCTGCTGGACGTCGTCATGATCCGGCAGGCCCCGCGCCGCCTGTTCTTCACCCTGATGAACGAGCTCAAGACCGGCGCCCACACCGAGCGGCCCGAAGTGGTGATCCTGCGGGGCCGGGAGATCCGCATCGAGGCGGACCGGCCCGTGCCCTACGGGGCCGACGGGGAGGTCGAGGCCGCCCTCCCCGTCACGGCCCGGGTGCGGCCGGGCGATCTGGCCATGCTCTTCTGACCGCCCGGAACTCCGTGCACGGGGCACGTCACCCCGCGGTGGATTCTCCGCTCGCGCTGCCCGCCAGCCACTGGTCCCAGCTCAGGTTGAAGGCGGCGTAGCCGTTGTCGGCCGAGGCCTTCGCCCGCGGGGAGCCCGTGACGGAGACCGGGTCGCCCTGCTTGACCTGGCCGTAGAACCACTTGGCGTCGGACATCGACAGGTGGACGCAACCGTGCGAGCCCCGGGCACTGCCACTGCCGGGGTTCGGGTCACCCGTCGAGTAGTGGACGTAGGTGCCGGACTGGGTGAGGTGGACATCCCAGGGCAGCGTCAGGTCGTAGTAGTTGGCAGCGCCCTTGGTGCAGCTGATGCCGACGCTGCACGAGGTCATGTGGACCTTCTCCTGCTTGTCGATCACCGCCATGACACCGTTCCACGTGGGGTACTCGGCGCTTCCCGCGTTGATCGACAGGGTGCGCACGGGCGCGCCGTTCTTCGTGACCTTCATGGTGTGTCCGGTGACGGACACATCCGCACGGACATCGTCACCGACGGTGAAGTCGTGCACGTAGGAACGCGTGCCGTAGCGGCCGTTGCCGTTGGCCACACCCTTCATGTCGGCGGTGATCTTCACCTTCGTACCGGCCGCCCAGTACGACTTGGGCCGCCAGTCGACCCGCCGGTCCCCGAACCAGTGCCACGCGCCCGTCATCGGCTGGGAGCTGGTCACCTTCATGTGCTTCTCGACATCGGCGCGAGCCTTCGCGCCCACCGGATTGGTGAATATCACCGAGATCGGCATCGCGACGCCGACCGTGGCACCGGTCTGCGGCGTGATCGTCTCCAGCAGCATCGGTGGCCCCGCGGGCTTCGATGGAGACGGCTTCGCGCTGGCCGTCGGTTTTGTCGACCCGCCCTTTCCGTCGTCGGAACTCGCCTTCGGTGTCCCCCCGCCACAGGCGCTGGTGCCCGCCAGCACCGCAACCATGACGAGTGCCATCGATATACCGCTACGTCGCTTCACATCTACCCCGGCTCACAATCGTGCCTGCCTCACTGCACTGTTGGACTCCGGACGCTCGTCCGCGGTTGCAGTCCATGTGTAAAGCGCGGTTCAAAACCCGACACGAGAGGTCCCGCACGGCACAGATCGGCCGATCCGCGAGGCCCGGGCCGCCGCCGTTGTACGAGGTCGACCCGGCCGCGCAGACGGGCAAGAGGCCGAAGACCGTCCCGGCATGACACTCTGTCGGGCCGCGACGGGTGGCATCGGCGCCCGGCCGGTGGCCGGACGCCCATATCCCTCAGTTCAGGTCACGTCACGTCGATGAGGTGACGCCGACGCGGCCGAGGTGCCGGGCGAAGAACCGCACCGCGCTGTCGGCCTCGAACCTGGGCAGTTCCTTGTGCCTGCCGGCGTTGGCGTGCAACGTCTTCTCCTTCGAGGCGAAGGCGTCGAACAGTGCGAGACCGGCCTCGCGCGGAATGTGCTCGTCGTCCCATTGCATGTCGAACTCGACCGGGACGGTGATCTGCTTCGCCTTCTCGGCCAGGACATCGGGCCAGTGCTGACCGAAGACGGCGGCCGTGATCCTGGGTTCGATCGCCACGAACGGCACTCCGATCGCGGTCCCCATGTTGATGCCGAAGTAGCCGACCGGCCCATCCGCGCCGATCTCCGGCAGTTCCTGGAGCGCGTCCAGGGTTGCCTGCCACTCCGGCACGGCGAGCTGCGCGGCAACCTCATCGACGGATGCCTCGCCGAAACCGGCCTCACCATGACGACACCACGGCCACAGCCTCAGTAACCCGATCGCTGTCTCTGGCAACCTGTCCCCCTCGATGCTGCTTGTGGCGCCCGGCGCGCCCGTCACATCAAGGGAGTGCGAGCAGGACCGGAATCCGTGACATCAGGCCTGGTGTGACGTGCGTCTCGTGCCGTCGGTGGGCCGTTGGTGCCGGTGGCGGCACGTGGCCGGCTGCGGGCCCATCGCTTGAAGTCGCTGGCACGCTCGAAGTTCCCGAGCCGGCCACGACGTAACGCCGGGGGCTGCACAGCCAAGTAGGCAACCGCAGGCGCTCTGTCAGTGGTGCCTGCTTATCTGCTGTCCTGTCAGATACGCCACGAGTTACGCCGGATCGCCAGGAGATGCGATTCATGCCTTTCACCGCGCTGCACCCCGACCTGGGCCGTCTCGACGCCACTCTCCCCGACCTCGGTGGCGGCTTGGACTGGAGCCAGGTCCACAAGGTCCGTCCACGCGTCCCGCTTGCCTGCCCCGAGTGCGACTGGAGCCTGCACCCCAAGGTCTCCCGGTACGGCGTGCGGTTCTTCTGTCACGACCCAGGGCGGCCGCCGTCGTGCGAGCTGTCGAACGAGTCATGGGAACACCACATGCTCAAGCTGGAGATGGCGGCCGCGATCCGGGCGGCCGGGTGGTACGCCACGTTGGAGGTGCCGGCCGAGGACGGCTCCTGGCGCGCGGACGTCATGGCGTCGTCCGTGGACGGCGCCCACCGCATGGCATGGGAGGCGCAGCTGTCGCCGATCACCTTGGACGACATTGCCGCCCGCACCGACCGCTACGTCGACGAAGGCATCCGGGTGTGCTGGGTGTCCCCGCACGGACGACCGCCGCAGTGGATCAGCACGGTACCGGCGGTCCGGGTTCGTCCTCCGGAGGAACGGGAGCAGCCTTGGATCGTTGACGACGGCCTCGCCGGATTCGACTTCGCCGCCGGCCGCTGGGTATTCCGGGAGGCACCGTTGTCCCAGTTCGTGCGTTGGGCGCTGCACGGACAGCTCGTCCCCGCGCTGAGTCTGCCGCGGTACCGCAGGGTCGACCGCGTCGTCGACGGCAAGCAGTGGCGGTTTCGGCGGAGCCGGTGGTGGACGTCGCTGCAGTCGGTCGGCGACCAGGAGAAGCACGAGGCGATGCGGCAGCGCCAAGAGGCTGCGAAAGCCGAGCGGGAGGCCCGGCAGAAGGAACGGGAGGAACAGGAGCGGGCCCGGAAGGCAGAGGAGGCTGAGCGTCTGCGCAAGCAGCGGGAGGAGGAGTCCCGCGTCCACTGGGAGAAGGTCCACCGGCAGTGGGCGCAAGAGGCGGCGCGCCGGGCGAGGGAGAAGGCGCAGGAGGATGCGCGTCTTGCCCGGGAGCAGGCCGAGCGGGAGGAGAGGGAGCGGCAGGCACTGGAAACGGCGAGGGCATGGTGGGGCCAGCTGTCGCCGCAGCAGAGGACCGAACTGTTCACCGCCGTCGCCGCCTATGCGTGGCGCGAGTCGAACCTGCGGGTGGAGATCCCGGAAAAGCCGACGACGCCATCGGAGTACGCCTACGGGGTGCCGGTGTACGCGCTAGGGAAGCAACGACCCCTGTACGGAGTCGTACGGCCCTGCCCCAACCTGGTCGCCTCCTCACCCGGAGTCGCACGCCTGCACGCCTTCGCACGAAGCTCCCAGGAAGCCCGGGAGCTGACCGCGGTGATGCCCGAGGGCCGGGTCACGGACCTCGACCTGCCCGAGCACGAGCAACTCACCATGTACTGAAAGCCAAAGGCTTGTTCAAACCGGCCGGTGGAGCCGACGGGGTCCTCACATCCCGTCGAGACCGAACATCCGGTTCGCTGTCTGCCGGACGGTGAGGCCGCCCTGGTCCTGCTGCGGAGGAACCGCCGGTGGGGAAGCCGGGGCGAGCTCTACGGTGAGGACCTCAATGCGCTGGCCGGGGGCGGCCTGAGCCGCAATGCGGCCGCGCTCACGCTCGGAGGCGGCGAAGAGGACCAGGGGAGCCAGGCGGCGGCGCAGCGCGGGGATTCGGCTGGCCACGGGGCAGATGACTGCGTACGGCTTCCCGCGCACATACACGGGCACTCCCATGGCGAACTCGGGGCTGCCGTCGCGGGCGACACTGGGAGAGGTGCCGCCCTCGTGGTAAACGAACTCCACCACCGGCTTGACCAAAACCTTCTGGCGCTGAAGCAGGGCCTCGATCGCCGCCAGGTGCTCCTGCTCGGCGGCCTGCCGCGCCTTCTGCTGTCGCTGCTGGACGGCCAGCAGGCGTTCAACGATCTGGTACTTGTGGCTGTGAGCCTGGAGTTGCTCCTCTTCCAGGTCGAAGTACCGCCGGGTGATCCACCGCCACTTGCCTTTGGTGTCCCAGCCCACGCGCAGACGGTGTGGGCGGGTGGCGTTCATACAGATGGCGGCAACGAAGCGTTCCAGCAGGAAGGGCGCGGCCGGCTCCCACCCGCCGTGGCCCTCGCACGGCAGGGGCCCGTCGACACCCGCGCCGCAGTCCTCGCAGTCACACCAGTCGCAGACCGTCCGGTCTTCGCACCACTTGGGCTCGAAGCGGGCGGCCCCGGCGGTGACCTGGACAGGGCCGCCGTCGTCGGGGCGAGCGATCTGGACGGAAGGCAGTTTGTCCAGCCACGGGGCGGTCTTGCGGTCGGTGAACCAGCACACCTCGACACCGGCTTCGCGATACCGGTCGGTGCGGGCCTCGATGTCGGTGATCGAGATGGAGGCCATCTGTGCCTCCAGGGCCACGCGGCGGCTGCCGTCGGGGGAGGTGGCCATCACGTCCGCGCGCCAGGAGCCGTCCGGAGCGGCGACCTCGTACTCGGCGCTCCAGCCCGCCGCGCGGGCGTGGTGGGCGAGGTCAAGCTTGAGTAGATGGTGGGCCATGCCCTCGCCGACGGCCCTGGCTTCGCAGTGCGGTGCGTTGTTGGCGTGCCGCAGGAACCACAGGTCATACGCGCCGTGGGTCTTGTGGACCAGGTGGAGGCGCCAGTCGCACTCGCAGCAGGTCAGCGGTGCGGGCCGCTTGGTCTTGTAGATGCTCTCCCTGTCCTGGCCGCAGCCGAGGTCAGCCTGGGTGACGTCGATGCGCCCCCACTCTCCGTGGACCCCGACGAACACCATCGCTCTCTCCTTCGTTCAGTGGCGGAGTCTTGTCCGCAGCGGACGGTACGGTCCGGGACTGACACGGCATCCCCCGCTCAGAGCAGCCCGCTGCGCCAGCTGGGGCACGATGGTCCCTCCCCGGCGGTACCTGCCCGTGCTCCTGTTGACGGCCGGAACAACCGGTACGCCGGACAGAACGGGCCAACGGGCCACTCATGGTTCTCTGTGACCGGCCCAAGGCTCGCGTCGAGCGACTGGAGGACGGCGCGGAGGCCAGACTCGGGGGTGTTCCTGTCGAACACCGAGAGCAGGCACCGAAAGTTCACCGTCGGCAGGCTCCAGGACCTGGCCGCCCTCGGGCTGGAATCGGCAGCCTGACGGATCAAACACGGTGCCCGTCCCGGGGAATGTTTCCCGGGACGGGCGCCGTGTTCGTATCTACGGCTGTGAGGCGAGTGAGTCAGTTCGGCTGCCCGGGCGGCGAACCAGCCGAGAATCGTCCCGGCCCTGGGAGCGCACAGTGACCCTCCGGCCGCCTGTGCGGGAGGCGGGTGTACGACGATCGGCACGCTGTTCACGCATCCCAGCGTGTCCCTGGCCCGCCCGGCGAGCCCCGCTGCGGCGGTCAGGTCAGAGGCTGTCGCCGGAGTAGTGGAAGCGGCACATCACACCCGGGCCCGGTGTACACGGCCGGGGTACCTCTGGCCATGCCGCGACCGTCTGCCATGCTGCGCGGGCAATCATGCAGAGACCGGCCGCGTACGACCGGGGGAGGCGGGACGGACATGGCGGAATCCCAGGTGAGCGAGGTCCCGGCTCCGGAGGAGATCCGCTTTCGGCCCGGCATCTGGCAGCGTGTGATGCCCGTGCTCCCCATGACCGTGTTCATGGGGTTCGACACCGTCCTGTGGGCGGTCAACTCTGCCGGAGGGCCGCTGCTGTCCGATGCACGCTTCATTGCCCTGTGGACCGTGCTGGTGGTGGTCATGGCGGTGGTCTCACCTTTCGGAATCACGTTGACCCCGTCGGCCGCCCGGGTGCACAACCTCCGCCCCCGCACCATCCCGTGGGCGTCTGTGCAGAGTGTCTGCGTCGAGCGGGTCACGGGCGGCCGGTTCATCGTGCTGTACGAAGCCGACGGCCGCCGCACCCGACTCCGGGCACCCTTCACCGCATTCCTCCAGCGGGACCGCCGCTTCGAGGAGAAGTTCCACGTCATCGGCCAGTGGTGGCAGACGCACCGCGGCCCCGACTGGGTCGCCCTGCCACCTCCCTGGACCGTGTCATCGTGGGCGCCCCCACCCCGGGACAGCCCGCGGCGCCCGGCGTATCGGCCGCACCGCCGGTTCCACCGACATTCTGATCAACCTGCGAGAGACCCCGCCCGATGGCCGACCCTCGCGACCGTCCACCACTGTGCCAACGAGAGATGCGGCCGCGCCGCATACCGCCAGCACCGCACCACCGGAGTGAAGTACTGCTCCCGCGAATGCGCCCGCGCTCAGGCCAAGCGCGAACTCCGCCGACGCCGCAAGCAAGAACTCGGCAACCCCTGAATGGGGCGTGCCAGGCCGCCGGATCCGCGTGCCGTCGCTCGAGGCATGGCCGAGCGCGCAACGCCGCCGGACTGCTAGCGACTGGTTTCGAGGTCGTTGAGGACAGCAAGGACCGGGCCCCAGCACATGCCGACGGTGTCGCGGTCGGGTGTGACGCCTCGTTCTTGTTGGTTGCGTAGGTGGACGAAGTTTCGGTAGTCGCGGACGATCTTCATGAAGTCGTGGGCGTCCATCTGGATCCAGCCGCGGGTCCGGGCAGTGTCGAGCAGGAGGGAGAAGCTTGCTCGTTCGGGAGCAACCCGCCTTCCGTTCAGGGCGAAGCCTTGGAGCAGGGTGGGGTCGCGGTGGGTGAGGACGTCCAGGAGCAGCGCTTCGGCGAAGCTGCCGATGCCGATGATGGTGAGGCCGTAGGCGCCGTGCTGTTCGCAGATCTGAGTTTCGGTGACGCGTTCCATGAGCTGCTGGAGGAAGGCTTCGTCGCTGACTAGGGGACGTATGCGGGCTTCGAGGTCGTCGGGGACGGTGAAGACGGTGGTGTGGCCGTCGGTGCCGGGCTGACCCAGGACGGGGCGTCCGGAGACGTAGGTGACGGTGAGCTGTTCGGCGGCGAGGTGGGTGTTGAGTTCCTGTCGGATGAGGTCGGCGGAGGCGAGGCCGTCGTCGTATTCGAGTGGGTCGCAGATGCGGCACAGCAGCCGGCTGACGGCGGCCAGGTCGTCGGTGCTGGTCAGGGTGTCGGTAAGCCAGGGGATGCGGGGTGAGCCGTCGTACTCGGCGAGCTGGGGCCAGGCAGCACGCTGGAGAAGCTGGGTGAGTTGGTAGCCGCGGCGTTCGAAGGGGCCGTCGATGTCGACGATGAGGCGGGCGACGCGTTCGAGGGTGAGGGGGTCGAGGGGTTTCATCGCTGGGTCTCCTTGTCTGCCGTGTGCTGGGCCTGTTCGAGGGCGCGGGTGAGGCGTTCGACAATGACGCGGCCGCGTTTTTTGAAGCCCAGTTCGGTGATGGCCTGGTTGATGCGGGTGTCGCGGTCGAGTTGGAATCCGTCGCTCAGCAGCCAGGAGGCCAAGGTCAGCAGGTCGGCTTCGGAGTAGTCGCCGATGCGGTCCGCTGCGGGCGGGGCGGGGCGGGCGTTTGGCTGCCGTCGGGGGCGGGGTTGCTGCCGGGCGGGGCGTGCCGGCGGGGTCGGTGGGGGTTTCATCGGCCTGTTGTACGGCGCCGCGCCAGGTGGCCAGGAGGCGGTCGAGTTCGTTGTGCGGGTTGGTGAACCAGTCGGCGGCCCAGATGCGGTGGAAGCGCCAGCCGAGTCGTTCCAGGTGTGCCTGGCGCAGGCGGTCGCGGTCGCGGGCGCTGGGAGCACTGTGGTAGCGCTCGCCGTCGGTTTCGACGGCGAGGATCATCTGGCCTGGGCGTTCGGGGTGGCCGAGGGCGAAGTCGATGCGGTAGCCGGAGACGCCCCACTGCGGTGTGACAGGGACGTGGGCCGCTTCGAGGGTGGTGAGGACCTGCTGTTCGAACGGGTTGAGGTTCCAGTCGGTGCGGGCGGTTCCGGTGCGGTGGAGGTCTCCTCCATGGGAGCAGTACTCGAGGAAGGAGCGCAGCAGTTCGGGCCCACGGTTGCGGGTGTTCTTGAGTTTGCCGGGGTCGAAGTCGTGGTGGGTGAAGGAGCTGACGACTGTCATCTTCTGGCGGGCGCGGGTGATGGCAACGTTCAGTCGGCGCTCTCCCCCGTCGTTGTTGAGCGGGCCGAAGGCCATGGACAGCTGGCCGTTGGCGCCTTTGCCGTAGCCGATGCTGAGGATGATGGCGTCGCGTTCGTCGCCCTGGACCTGTTCGAGGTTCTTGGTGAAGAAACGCCGTCGGGGTCCGGCGTCGGGGCTGAAGAACTCCTGGAGTTCGGGGCGGTCTTGGAGGGCGTGGCGCAGGGCGAGGGTGATGCGGTCGGCGTGGCGCTGGCCCATGGTGATGACGCCGAGGCTGAGATCAGGGGTGTGGGTGGCATGGTGGAGGGCGAGCTCGACGACGCGTTCGACTTCCTCGGGGACGGAGCCGCTCTGGCCGGGCCGGGCGTGGCCGTCGACGGCCACCAGGCGGATGGGGCTGGTGAGGGTGGTGCCGGGAAAGGTGACGAGCCGGTCGTCGTAGATGGCGTGGTTGGAGAAGGCGATCAGGCGTTCGTCGCGGCTGCGGTAGTGCCATTTCAGGGTGTGGACGCGGGGCAGCCTGCTGGAGAGCATGTCCAGCAGTGACTCGTAGTCGGGTGGCGCAGCCTCGTCGAGGTCGTCGTCGGTGTGCTCCTGGGTGCCGCTCAGGACGCGCTGGAAGAAGGTGGTGGGCGGCAGCTGGTGGGGGTCCCCGGCGACGATGACCTGCCGTGCGCGCATGATGGAAGTCATCGCGTCGTGCGGGAGGACCTGGCTGGCCTCGTCGAAGATGACGACGTCGAACAGGCGAGTGGCCGGCAGGACACGGCTGACGACGAGGGGCGACATGGCCCAGCACGGCTTGGCGGCCAGCAGCACGTCGGGGGCCTTCTCGACGAGTCTGCGCAGCGGGAGGTGCCGGGATTTGCGGCGGGCCTGGGTGCGCACCAGGGTGTTCTGCTCGGGGTGGGCGTCGCGGACCTTGCGTAGCCGGGTGGCGACCTCGTAGCGGACGCGGTCGGGGTTGCTGTCCCGGTGGATGAGGTCGTGGTGGCGGAACTGCTCGACGACGTGGTCGTGTTCGAGTCGGGTGAAGGACCGCAGGTAGGCGGAGCGCATGTGGGCCTCTTCCAGCACGGACGACCACCACAGGTAGTGGAAGGTGGCCACCGCCGTGTCGGGGTCGGTGTCCGCGTGTGCCAGTTCGTCGAGGAGGCGGCCGAGTTCGGCGGCTTCGAGCCGGTCGGTGAGCTGGTTGAGTTCGGGCATGCGCAGCAAGGTGTCGCGGTCGCCGTCGAGGCGCTGAATGGTTTTGTCTACGTCGTCGGCGGGTGTGGTCTCCCAGCCGTCCCAGTGCACGCACAGGGCGATCGCGGCCAGACGGCTCTGCAGGTCGGTGAAGGCGGCCAGGGCGCGGGTGAGTCCGGGGACGGTCCAGGGGTTCGCGCCGCTGGTCGCGGACAGCGACTGCCAGCGGGTGTGCTGGTCGGCCGCCTGCAGGAGGGCGGCGTGCAGCGCGGGGCGTTCGCGCAGGCCGTCCTTGGTCAGGCCACGTGCCCGATTGATCTGTTTCCGGCGGGGCCACCAGCCGATGCGCCGGTCGTGCTCCTTGCGCCAGGCGCGGCTCGCGGTGGCAGCGATGAGGTCGTCCAGGCCGGGGGCGAAGACGGCCGCTTCGAAGCGCGCCAGTGTCGCGGTGACGTCGTGCAGCAGGGTAAGTAGTACCTGCCATCCCTGGAGGTCGTCGGCCCGGCGCAGGCCTGCGGTGTCCACCAGGTTCTCCAGGGTCCGGCGGGTGTCGCTCAGTGCCGTGCCGGTGAGCTGGTCGAGGCCGTCCACCACGGCGCGCAGTTCGTCCTCGGTGCGGGCCTGCGTGTGGGACCAGGGGGACTCGCCCCGGCGGACTGTCAGTCCCTTCTTTGCGACGAAAGTCCGCAGGTCCTGCTCGGTTTGGCGGTAGTGCTCGCCGTGGAGGCGGCGCAGTGCGGGGCCGCGCAGATGCAGGCGGGTGTGGTGGGCGGGCAGGCAGCCCATCAGGTGGGTGATCGCCTGGTGCGGGCTCACCTGCCAGGGAGTAAGCAGTTGGTGGAACTCCTGTATGTGGCGGAGGGTTTCTTCGCGGTAGTGGGCCAGGCCGGTGTGCAGGTCGGCCGGGCGGGGCGGGGCTTGTTGGCCGGCCCGCTCCAGGGCATCGTGCAGTTGCTGGGCGATCTGGCGGCGGCTGAGTTTGTTGCCGTGGAGGTCGAAGACCAGGCCGTCCAGGTCCACGGTGGCGAGGCTTTCGGTGACGGCTTCGATCGCGGCGCGTTTCTCCGCAACGAACAGGACGCGTTTGCCCAGGGCCGAGAAGGTGGCGATCAGGTTGGCGATGGTCTGGCTCTTGCCCGTTCCCGGCGGTCCTTCGAGCACCAGGTGGGAGCTGGCCAGAGCAGCACTGATGACCTTCTGCTGGGAGGCGTCCGCGTCGAGAACCAGGTACTCCGATCGGGGTGGGATGTCGTCGGAGCCGGCTGGAGCACGAGAGCCGGTGTCGTCCTCGGCGAGGGCGCGGTTCGCTTCCTGGTCACCGGCCAGAGCGGCGATGACCAGGTGGCCAGCCAGCAGCTCGGTGGCGCTGCGCAGGTCCTGGACCATAGGGAGCCGGTCGAAGCTGAAGACGCCCGCCACGATGCGTTCTTCCAGCTCGGCCGTCAGGCTGCTGCGTGCGATCTCGGCCTTGAGGATCCCGTACGCGATGCGAATGCGATCGGCCGGATCCGCGCACTCCTCCAGGGCGGTGGACACCTTGTCGGTGAGAGCCTCCGTGTCGCCGTCCATGCCGTACTGGCGGCTGAGCGCGTACAGCAGCACCGGGTTGATCTCCGCCTCGCCGGCCGCCTCCAGAACGAAGTCATTCTCGGACGCGGTGCGCGGCTGGATGGCCAGGGGCTGAAGCAGCAGCGGGGCGCGCAGCGCCGGCACAGGAGTGCTCCCGCGAGTGGGAGGCGAGTCGACGCGCAACAGACCAAGAGCCAGGCGGCCGGCCTCGATGCCCTGTTCCTCATCCAGCTCCACCATCCTGCGGCGCAGGCTTCGTGCCCGGGTGCAGGCAGCACCGTGGTCAGCGGTATCGGGAAACAGGCCGGCCAGGCGGGTTTTACGGCCGGCCAGGAGTGAAATCAGGGCCTGCGGATGAGCGTCGGTCACATCCAACGACGCAGTCTTGGTGTCCTTGAAGTGCAACAGCGTGTTGTAAGGCCCGAAATCGACCAGAGCATCGGCCCACTGTTGTGCCTCAGCGGCCACTTTCTCCCGACGAGCCTGCCGCACTATGGCATTCACCTGTCACCCCTTGCCTGGTTCGTCCACCGAACCCGGCCCGCCGAGCACCGGAGCTCGCCCCCGGCGGGCGAACAGACCAACGTACGAAGACCAAGGCACCTTCAGACAGAGGGAGTTGTAGCGCGGACAGGGCGTGAAAGAAGCACACACGGCGCGCAGGGAGCGCCCGGAAGGCTGGGCCCCATTCCCCGGCCGAGCGTCGTCCTCTCGACCGGTTCGGTGGCAGGCAAGAGGACTTCCAACAGGCCGGTCACAGATCCAGAACCGGCCACCTACGTCGGGACATTGATGGGTACGCGTGACGGCAACATGACCCGGAGCATGGTCCGTCGTAGCAGCCGTCGCTCATTCAGAGGCACCGACCCATCCCCCGCACGTTTCGTCGGACGGTGCCCCCGCCGGGTGGTATAGCTGATCAAGGCGCCGGAATCCGCAGGTCAGAGACGGTGGCTCCGCCAGACTGGGAGTTCAACCCGCCTCAGCAGGGGGCCTCGTGGACTGCGCCTCTCCGGAGATCGTCAGGAGCCTCGGACCGGAACACGTAACGCTTGATCCCCTACACCACGACGCGGGACACGATCCCCGACCCCGGCGCTAAGCTCGAGCGGCCCTTCTTCTCGTCCCAGCAGCTTCTGAGACCTCCACGTGGCGGATCCTGGCTGGGCGGGTACCGCTACGAACTGCTGGCAGAGGTGGGCGTCACGCTCCTTTGGTGCCGCGGGCCGCCGGGCGAGGTGTACGCAGATCTGGAGCGTTCTGCCCTTCAGGCGTTCCAGCACCGCGTATAGAGATCCGGAATCCTAAACATCGCTTCAGGACCGGAGCTGCCCTCCTGTACGACGCGTTCGAGGAAGCCGAGTCGTTCCAGGAGCCCGACCTGGTTGGCGATCGTGCCGTCCGCCTCGTCGAAGAGTCCCTGGACGTCGCGCGGGGCGAAGCGATCGCGTCTACTAGCCCGGCAGTTGCGGACGAATGTGGGAGCCACTTTGAAGTCGTTGACGATCTCGTTGAAGCTCAGGTCCGACAGTTTCGTCATCGCCTTGCTCACCGCCTCGGCGGAGAACAGCGGGAAGCCGGATACGTGTGCCTCGGCGTCCTCTGACAGGTCACGCGTCAGGTGCAGCAGAAGCACCGCGTGCCGGGGGGAGACGTCGCCGTTTCCATTGCGCAGAGACTCGAGGAGCCACTGATCGACGGGTTGGCCCTCGATCTCCGGCGGAAAGACGACCTGGAGCGCGTCGCGTGTGTCGGCAGTGCCGTCGGCGCCGCGTACGCGGGTGGCGAGCGGTTGGAGCGGGGCGTTGGTGAGAACGCGTCGGACGAGGACCTGCAGCCAGTCCTCGTCGGACCACTCGAGCATCAGCGTTCTGGAGACCAGTTTGTTCTTCTCCTGGATGTCGTACAGCTCGAACAGGTCGGTGCGAAGGAGGACAAGCAGACCGACGCGTTCGAACTGTGACACACGGCTCTCGGCCTGGAGCAGGGCCTGAACAACGGCTTGCTGTTTCGCTCTGTCGTATTTGAACGTCTCGTCGATGCGGTCGAACATCACCATTACGCGCCGGGCGGGCTCTCGCAGAAGGTCGTCGGCCTCCTTCAGGAACGACTCGACGTCGACGGGCGCGCCGCCCGGTCTGCTGGTGCCTGCGGGAAGCTGGGCCTCGAGACCGACGGGTCCGACGGTGAATTTCAAGGTGGTGCCCCCGAAGGGGCGCAGGCACGCCCGCAGGACGCGTCGCAGGCGGCCCTCCGGTTCGGTCGGAAGGTCCAGGGCGGTTCGGAGGTTGGCGCCGCTGCGGCGGAGTTCCTTCGGGGCCATGGGGGGAAGCTCGGAGGCGACGAACGCTGCAATGACCACAAGCCACGCGGCTCGAAGAGCGTCGGCGTTCGTCCATGCGTCCGGGGCAACGATGCGCTGCAGGAGGTCCCCGGTATTGGCAACGGGGCAGATGGATGCACCAGCACGGCCTGCGTCGGCGGGCGAAGCGGTGGCCAGGGTGCGGAAGATGGCGCTCTTGCCCGCCCCGCGGTCTCCGACGACGAGGGAGCGGCGTTGTCCGAGAATGCGTCCGATGTCGTGACGCCGGACGAAGGTCGCAGTCAGCAGGTCGTCCCTCTCCGCCTCCTCTGCACCAAACTGGAGGTCGGCGAGACTGAAGGGGCGCCCTCCGAGGTACTGCGACAGGATGCTGTCCACGAAGCTTCTGTGAAAAAGCTGCACAGTACGTGCCGCGTGGTCGACGACGACTAGCCCGTTGGTCTGCAGGATGAGCAGCTCTGTGAGTACCTCCCGCTCTTCCATGCCCGACCTGGCTGCGAGGGTGTGGATCTGCTCCCTCCCGCCGGCCAACGCAATCTTTTCGAGGAGCTCGGTGAGGACCTCTGGCCGCGGGTGGCCCGCTCTCGCTCGGTCGGCCATCCACTGGAACATCGTCGGCAGTGACAGAGGGCCGCCCTCGGGAATGGAGTGTTGCCGCGTAACGGCGATCAGCGCACGGAGCATCAGGGGATTGCCGTCAGCAAACTCCGTAAGGCGTGCGATGACTGCTGGCGCTAGATCGGGCAGCTCCCGGCGGATCATGTCGGCTGCTTCTGCTCGCGTGAAGTAGCCCAGTTGCAGCACTTTCAGCCTTCTGAAGCGGCTGAATGACAAGTCGGGGAGACGGCGAGAAGCCACAACGAGCTTCCAGCCGTCCAGTGCCAAGGAAAGCTCCTCAACCGCGGCACTCAGACGGGAGGGGCGGGCGGCCTCGTCCAGCGCGTCCAGGAGGAGAACCGGCTCGCGCGTCTGCTTCCCCAACTCCCGCAGAATTGCTGTCGTCTCGCTGAGGGACGCCCTGCCGGCGGAGGTACTGAGAGTGCGTACAAGTGTCGGGCCGATATCGAATCCCGAGGTTGTGACCTCGTCCAGGATGCGTGTGCCCAGCTCGCGTGGATCAACCTGATTCGTCAGGCTGACGAAGAAGACGGTTTGGTCACGCTGTTTCAGCAGGGCCTCGGCCCTCCGCAGCAGAGATGTCTTCCCCGTCCCCGGACCGCCCACCAGCAGCACACCCCGTGACGCCGGCTCAGAGAGGAATTCCATGAGCTGATAGAGCTCGTCCCGTGGGACAAAGGATTCGTCAGCCATATGCACGTGCCCCCTTGGTGCCCGCGGTCGCAACTGCTACCGACCGTCCTCGCGTTGCACGCGAGCGGGTCGTGCCATCACGGTAACGGACCGGTTCGAAGGTTCTGCGGCATTGACGTCAGAAGGTTCCCCGCGGCGCATGCGGCGCGCAGCACCACCAGCCGCGCAGTGCTCTGATCAGGTCTTTTGGAGCACGATTCAATGTCGCTGCCGTCGCTGAAAGCGTAGGTGAGCACGAGCCGTTTCCGCAGCAATGAAGGCCCGACCGCTGAGACTGCCCGGGTGGTGGGACAAGCCCACCACGTCAGGAGAGAGGAAGTCTTCCGTCGGGTGGATTGCCGAACATGAAGAGACCACGGTTTCCCGGGCGGCTCTCTACGCGGCCCTGTCCGGCACGCGGTTGCCGACTGCGAAGACGGTGAGCGCCTTGCTGCGCTGGCGGGCTGGCGGGCTGGCGGGCTGGCGACCGAGGAGCCAGACGAGAACGGCTACTTCATCGAACCCAGCTGGGCCTGGATCGACAGACTCCCCCGAGGGCACGAGAAGTGGCGGTTCGCGAAACGAATGGCGAACCCGGTACCAGCAGCTGGCCAGAGACAACCTCGGCGAACGGGAGTTCCGTCCCCGAGCGACACACGTGGTCATCGATGTCCCACCGGAGTAGCAGCGCTTCATCAGGGAGCACAGTTGGGCCGACTCGTGCCCCTCCAGCATGCGTTCGCGGATGTACTCGCGCTCCATGCCCGATAGCGCGGCGAGCACGGCGGCGCATCGCCCGAGAAGGCCGGAGAAGCGAGCCCCCAGCGGCGACTGCGACGGATCCACCTACCACTGTTTGCGCAGGGCCTTGATCCAGCCCGCGCGCGTTGGGCCCAAACCGCGCAACTGCTTCATCGCACGCCAGGGGTCGTAGGAGTCGGGTTTGACCAGCGGTCGGGTACGAACTGCGACCGTGTCCGGGCTCAGAAGGTAGTTGGTGGTCAGGACGGTCGCCCCATGTACCAGGAGGAAGTCCAGCACGCGCAGTTGTTTGCCACTGTTGCGTGACAGCCGGCTGAGCGCTGACAGGGGAACCACTTCGGCGTTGCCGTCCTTGACCTGCTGCATCATCGCCAGCAAGCGCCTGATCGAAGCGGTCGATGCCCGAGGCGACCGAGCCGGACCTCTTCGCGGCCCTGCGCTTGGGACGTACCACGACCAGCACTGGATGTCCCCCGCTTCACGCCGACGCACTGACAGCGGCACGGGCGCGGAGCCCACGCTGACGTTCAACACGAGCAAGCACGCCCTCATATTTGGAGGCGCTGGCCGAGACTGATGCTTCCGCTCTGATGGTGCCCGGCGGTCCGTCTCCGGTGTTCGGCCTCGCCCGGTCGTCGGCCCTCACCCGTAACCCAGCGCTGCGCTGGCTGCTTGCTGCGCGGGTGGCGACCGAAACAGCTCGGCGCAGGTCAGGGGCTGCCGGCTGATGCCGGTGCGGCAGCCCGCCACGCCGTCGGCGGCGCGGCAGCGACGCGCTACACCGGCGAGCCCACCCGATGCCCGGCAACGTCCGCTCCGCCCATCCCGCCCTCCCTCTCCTCAACTCCAGCCAGGGCATAGCGGCCGTAACGGGGATGTCAGAGCCCCGACCACGCCCGGACAGGGGAGGTGACCTGTACGAATTCCGTGATGTGGGCGATCCTCGCGCAAGAGAAGTCGGAGGAGATCTCGTAGGAGATGCGGCAAGAGTTGGTGCAAGAGATGCTGTCGCGAGGCGTACCCAAGGTGCGGTTCGAACGACAGTGCCGTCGGGCCGTGACAACGCCTGGCGGAAGTCATCCCGCCCCCTCCCCCGGGCTGGCTGGGATCCCGAGGATGTGGCGGATCTCGCCTGGCTCCGGGCGAGGGAGCGCGAACACGCGGCGCAGGACCCGATCACCGGCAAGCAAGCCCTCGGCGAGGGAGCCGGCAGGTGCGCCAGTTCCATCCGTCGCGGACCAGCGCACCGCACTCCTCCGGATTGCGCAGGCGGTAGGCCACCGATCCCTTGCTGCGCAGTCCCACCGCAGCGCCGATCTCCGCCACGGTCAGCCCCTCGATGGACAAGCCGATGATGCGCGGAATCTGTACCTCCCGCACGGTCAGCTGCGCATCCACGCCAGCGCGGTCCCTGACTGCGCAACCCCGCCCGCACAGCTTCGACTTCTTGTTCAAGTCGACGCAGGTCTGCTGCGCACTGCGCAGGGAGGCTGCGCAATGCTGCACAGCAGGGAGGGAGCTGCGCAGTGCGGTGTCTGGTCCTGTTCACGGCACGGCGTCATCTGCGCACCCCGGAGAACGACTCCCCCACAGACGCTCCCCCGACCGCGCGACACCGGGTCCGAGACCAGCTGGTGCTTTGCCAACAGTGGCACCAGATCCGCCGCGGCTACGGCATGCTCAGACACCCTCCAAATATGGCGGACGAGGACGTCCCGATCGGTTTTGCACCGTAGACACGGCCACCCCGACCACGACGTCCCCCCACCAGGTACATCGCTTTCCGACCTCCCCCGACCACAGGCTCCCGACCCCCGACCACAGCCCCCACCACAGCAGGTCAACGCCCTACCGGACGGCTCGATGTCCACAGCCAAAAGGGGGTTTCCGGGAGCCGTCGGCTGGTTGGGGCGCGGTCGGCGCGCTTCATAGCCTTGGGCTTCCCGCCGACTGAACGGCACGGACACCATGGGGTGGCCCTACCAGCGCCGCAGGGTCACGCTGGAATGCGCGGTCCGTCCGCCAGCGATGGCGCCGCGGACGCTGTGCCCGTCGACCACCGATCAGGACATCGTGAACGAGCCGCCAGGAGAAGAAGGCAGCTCGGCAACGTCCCTTCGAGAGCGTCCGCCAGCGACGGGAATCCCCGCGCCACGACATACGCGGACTTCGTATCCGGAGGACAAGTAACTGTCGACCTGCCACTCCAAGGGCATCAGGACCTCTACGGCGTGCTGATTACACGACGCAACGCCCCCATCGAAGCGGCCGCGCCACTCTGGAGGACAACGGCAGCGGGCCACCAGGGTCAGGATGAGAGCGGCAGGTCCGCGAGCATGACGGCGTAGAGCGGAGAGTCCGGGAAGGGCTGACGCTCGCCCACCTTCCGGAAGCCCCAGTCCTCGTACAGCGCCTGCACACGGGGGTGTTTGACGTCCACGAGGAGGACGGCGAGGTCCTCGGGCCTCTCCTGCAGGAGTGCCCGGGAGAGCGCGTCCGCCACGCCCTGCTTGCG
>NZ_JBVHQB010000042.1:0-36319 GCF_055567635.1 Streptomyces sp. NPDC026500
CACAGCAATCTCGTCCGGAGTCACACACCCTCAACGCCACATCAGGCCCCAAGGACACGCACCACTCCAACCGACCTGACCAGGCACTACTAGGGGACCTCCGACGCGCGCGCCCGGCGGGGTTCTTGCCCCGCCGGGCGCGCACCTGTTGACTCGACGGATGAGCAACAACGGTGAGAACAGGGACAGTTACCGCGTCTCGGCGGATGAGACGCACGCACGGCGTGCCCAGGCGCGGCGGGACGCGGTCACCGTGGAGATCGGATACGCCCTGGCCAGCGCCGCGTTCGTGGCGGCGGTCGCCTTCGGGGTCGTCACCGGGCCCGCCCTCTTCCTGGACCTGTCGTCCGGCGCGGTACGGGCACTGGTCACCTCTGGCGGCGCCTTGGCCGCCGTCCTCTTCGCGCTACGGGTGGCGACCGTGCTGTTCCGCTTCCACCACGAGGCTGCCGCGCCTCAGCCCAGCCAGCCCGGCCGCACCAACCCCGACTCATAGGCGAGCACGACCAGTTGGGCCCGGTCGCGAGCCCCGAGCTTCACCATCGTCCGGCTGACATGGGTCTTGGCCGTGAGCGGGCTGACGACAAGGCGGCGGGCGATCTCGTCGTTCGAGAGGCCGATGCCGACGAGCGCCATCACCTCCCTTTCCCGCTCGGTGAGTTCGGCGAGGGACGCGACGGACTCGGGCGCCTTGGAACGGGCCGCGAACTCGGAGATCAGCCGACGCGTCACCCCGGGCGACAGCAGGGCATCACCCTCGACCACCGCCCGTACCGCACGCAGCAGTTCGTCGGGCTCGGTGTCCTTGACCAGAAAGCCGGAGGCTCCGGAGCGGATGGCCTCGAAGACGTACTCGTCGAGCTCGAAGGTGGTGAGCATGACCACCTTGACGTCCCCGAGGTCCGGATCGCCGGTGATGCGGCGCGTGGCGGCGAGGCCGTCGAGGAGGGGCATCCGGATGTCCATCAGGACGACGTCGGGGCGCAGTTCACGGACCGTGCGCACCGCCTCCTCGCCGTCGGCGGCCTCTCCCGCCACCTCGATGTCCGGCTGCGCGTCGAGCAGCGCCTTGAAGCCTGCCCTGACCAGTGACTGGTCGTCGGCGAGCAATACGCGGATCACCGGTCCTCCTTGACCTTCCACGGCAGTACGGCCAGCACCCGGAACCCTCCGTCGTCTCGCGGACCCGCCTCGATCGTGCCACCCAGCGCGGCCGCACGCTCCCGCATGCCCGCGAGCCCGTTGCCGCTCCCGCCCGCGTCCGCACCGGTGGCCGGCCCGTCGTCGTCGATCCGCAGGCGCAGCGTGCCCTCAGCGTGATCGAGCCGCACCCGCGCGCGGCGCGACCCCGAATGCCGTACGACGTTGGTGAGCGCCTCCTGGATGATGCGGAACGCGGCCAGATCGGTGCCCGGTGCCGGTGTCGGGACCTCACCCTCGATCTCGACCGTCAGACCGGCGCTCGCCGCCTGCTCGACCAGTTCGGGGAGCCGGTCGAGCCCGGGGGCGGGCGCGCGTGGCGCCTCGCCCGGCGCGCGCAGGGTGTCGAGCACTTGGCGGACCTCTCCGAGCGCTTCCTTGCTGGCCGCCTTGATGGTGGTGAGCGCCGTGCGGGCCTGTTCGGGGTCGGAGTCGAGGAGCGCGAGGCCGACGCCTGCCTGGACATTGATCACCGAGATGCTGTGCGCCAGCACGTCGTGCAGTTCGCGGGCGATCCGCAGCCGTTCCTCGTCCGCGCGTCGCCGGGCGGCCTGCGCGCGCTCCGCCCTGTCACGGCTCCACTGCTCACGGCGCGCGCGCACCAGCTCCGAAAGCGCCACCACCGCCACGACCCAGGTGGCGATGCCGATCTCCTGCATCCAGGAGGGAGGGTGGTCGCCCGTCGGGGGCAGCCGGCGGTACAGCCAGTGGGAGACAACGAGATGCCCTGCCCACAGCAGGCCCAGCGCCGCCCAGGCCGCCCTGCGATGCCCGGCCACCACGGCGCTGAAGCAGCCGACCGCGACAGGGAGGAAGACCGGCCCGTACGGATATCCCGCGGCCACGTAGACCAGGGCGACCGCCGCCGTGCCGAACGCGACGAACACGGGGTACCGCTGCCGCCAGAGCAGCAGACCGGAACACACCAGAAGGAGCGCCCGGGAGAAGAAGTCGAGGGCGAGCCGGTCGCCGTGCTGGGCGTGGGCGGCGAAGTTGGAGCCGATGAGCACGAAGGCGGTCAGCAGCAACGTGGAACGCCACGGCCATCGCGCGCGGCGCTCCTCGTCGTTCCAGCGGTTCCACCCGGGCGGCCCGTGCCGCCACCCCGGTGGACCGCCCCACGTCGGGGCCGTGGGCGTGTGCTGCTCTTCCATGACCGTCACGCTAGACGGCCGACCACGGCGGCGGCGTCCGCCGGGCGAGGTGATCACCCGTACTCCCCGCGGAGTACGGGTGCGGAGTGCGGAGACGGATGGGAGTGCGAGTGGGAATACGGGCGCGGCGTACGGGTGCCGAGCACGGGCGCGCCGTACGCGTGCGGCGTACGGGCGCGGCGTACGGGCGCGGCGTACGGGCGCGGCGTACGCGTGCGGCGTCCGGGCGCGGCGTACGCGTGCGGCGTCCGGGTGCCGAGTACGGCGGACGGTTCCTCGAGGCCGTACGGAGCGGTTGCGACCGGGCCTACGAGGAAGGCGGCCCGCCGACGGCCGCGGTCGGCTCCGGGTACACGAGCCCCACGTCGTGCGCGAGCCTCTCCACGGCATGCCGGAAGAACGGCTCGCGGTCCTCCACGACCCGGTTGAACTGCCCGAACAGTTCGAACCCGATCAGCCCGTAGAGCTGCGCCCACGATGCCACCAGCGCCACGATCACCTCGGGCGGCAGATCGGGCGCGAGATCGGCGGACATCCGCTGCGCCTCGGTCTTCAGTTCCGCGGGCAGGGGTGTGCGGGCCACGCCCTTACCCCGATACGCGTCCCGGACGACGCCGATCAGGAGCAGGCCGACCCGGGAGGCGGCCGGAACGGTCTCCTGCGGCGCGGTGTACCCGGGCACGGGGGAACCGTAGATGAGCGCGTACTCGTGCGGATGCTCCAGCGCCCAGCGCCGCGCCGCCGTGCACACGGCGATCCAGCGCTCACGGGGACCTGCGGCGGCGACCTCGGCGTGCGCGGACTCGGCCGCCTCGCCGAGGGAGTCGTAGGCGTCGATGATGAGAGCGGTCAGCAGGTCGTCCCGGCTCGGGAAGTAGCGGTAGAGCGCGGAGGACACCATCCCCAGCTCACGGGCCACGGCCCGCAGCGAGAGCTTGGCGGCGCCCTCCGCGGCGAGCTGTTTGCGCGCCTCGTCCTTGATGGCCGCGGTGACCTCGATCCTGGCTCGGGCACGTGCCCCTCGCGCGGTACTCATACAGAGCAGTGTCCCACGTTCAGAGCAGTGCACACAAAGGAGAGCAGCGATCTAAAAATAGATCACCGCTCCCGTCAGCGATCAGCGACCCGGCATGAACGAGAGCGGCGCACAAAAACGAGAGCGCTGCTCTTGCATTGGATCACCGATCCGATGCAGACTCTTCTCAAGCGAGAGCAGTGCTCACAAAAAAGATCGGCGCTCTCATCACATGCAACGAGGGGTCACCGTGTCCACACACGTCCAGAAGCCGGGCTGGTTCACCGTCAACGTCTTCAACCGCGCCGTGGCCTGGATCACCAGGCGTGGCCTCAGCGTCTGGGGCTCTCGCGTCCTGGCCGTCCGGGGCCGCAAGAGCGGCGAGTGGCGGACGACCCCGGTCAATCTGCTCACCGTGGACGGCGAGCAGTACCTCGTCGCCCCCCGCGGCCATGTCCAGTGGACGCACAACATGCGGGCGGCCGGCGGGGGCGAGCTGCGCCTCGGCAAGAAGGTCGACACCTTCACCGCCGTCGAGGTCGCCGACGACGACAAGGTCTCGCTGCTGCGCGCCTACCTCAAGCGCTGGAAGGCCGAGGTCGGTGTGTTCTTCGGCGGCGTGGGCCCCGACTCGTCCGACGAGGAGCTGCGGCGCATCGCTCCCGACCACCCGGTCTTCCGGATCACCGTCAAGAGCTGACGGCCGCCACGGCCGTTGCTCCTCCGCCCCTACGGGCCGCATTCACGGCCCACGAGCGGATGCAGCCCGACGGCGCCCCGTCCGCCACTGCTCCTACTGCTCCCCCTCGACCGCCTCCGGCCCGTCCGAACGGCGATCGAGTGTGGTCAGGGCACGTCCGACCATCGGGTGGGAGCGGATGATCTCGCCGAGCGTGGTGGAACCGCGGGTGATCCCGGTGAAGGCCTTCCACACCGGGCGCAGGCCGGTGAGCCCCGCGTGGAACATGCCGGGACGACGCTCGAAGGCCGCGAGCAGGCGCTTGCCGACGCTCATCTCGACGCCGAGTCCCGCCTTGATCGCGAAGGCGTAGTTCAGGGCCTGCCGTCGGGCGTCCACCGCGTCGTGCGCCTCGGCGATCCGCACCGCCCACTCTCCCGCGAGCCGCCCGGAGCGCAGCGCGAACGAGATGCCCTCCCGGGTCCAGGGTTCGAGCAGTCCCGCCGCGTCGCCGCAGACGAGCACCCGGCCGCGCGAGAGCGGCGAGTCGTCGGCACGGCAGCGCGTCAAATGACCCGAGGAGATCGCCGGTTCGAAGCCGGCGAGGCCGAGTCGGGCGATGAAGTCCTCCAAGTACCGCTTGGTGGCGGCGCCTTCACCTCGTGCGGAGATCACGCCGACCGTGAGCGTGTCCCCCTTCGGGAAGACCCACCCGTAACTGCCGGGCATGGGGCCCCAGTCGATCAGGACGCGCCCCTGCCAGTCCTCGGCCACCGTCTCCGGCACCGGGATCTCGGCCTCCAGGCCGAGATCGACCTGGTCGAGCTTCACCCCGACGTGTGCTCCTATCCGGCCGGCACTGCCGTCGGCGCCGACCACCGCCCGCGCCAGGACGGTCTCACCGCCCTGCAGGACCACGGCGACGGTGCGCCGGTCCGGCACCGCGGACCCGTGCTGCTCGACGCGCGAGACCATGGCACCCGTACGCAGTTCGGCGCCCGCCTTCTGCGCGAACTCGACGAGTTGCTGGTCGAACTCCGGGCGGTTGATCAGCCCGAACAGCATGTGCCGGGACCGCCGGGTGCGGGCGAACTTGCCGTCCATCGAGAAGGTGACCGCGTGCACCCGGTCTCTGAACGGCAGTTCGAAGCCGGGGGGCAGCGAGTCGCGCGAGGGGCCGATGATGCCGCCGCCGCATGTCTTGTACCGGGGCAGTTCGGCTTTTTCCAGCAGCAGGACGCTGCGTCCCGCGACCGCTGCCGCATACGCGGCCGAGGCACCCGCCGGCCCTCCACCGACGACCACGACGTCCCACACCCGCTGTCCGTCGTCCGCCGCACGCCGCTCGTCGTCCGCCGAAGAGTTCTCGCTGCTCACGTTGGTCTACTGCTCCCAGTCCAGCCGTCTGCCGCACCTGTCCCCCGCATCCTACGGCGGGCGTCGCCGCAGGCCGCTGTGGGAGGATCGGCAACGGATGCGTCCTGCACACCAGTACGCATCACCGATCATCTGTACACACACGTACAACGTCGCACCTACGAGGAGCGTGCCCATGTCGTCGAATCCGGTCGCCGAGACCGTCGCCTCGCTCATGCCCCGGGCCAAGGCGGAGCTCACCGAGCTGGTGGCCTTCAAGTCGGTGGCGGACTTCGACCAGTATCCGAGGAGCGAGGGCGAGGGCGCCGCGAACTGGATCGCCGACGCGCTGCGCTCCGAGGGCTTCCAGGACGTGGCGCTGCTCGACACCCCGGACGGCACCCAGTCGGTGTACGGCTTCCTGCCGGGACCCGAGGGCGCCAAGACGGTTCTGCTGTACGCGCACTACGACGTGCAGCCGCCGCTGGACGAGGCGGCCTGGACGACGCCCCCGTTCGAGCTGGTGGAGCGCGACGGCCGCTGGTACGGGCGGGGCAGCGCCGACTGCAAGGGCGGCTTCGTCATGCACCTGCTGGCGCTGCGCGCCCTGAAGGCGAACGGCGGCATTCCGGTGCACGTCAAGGTCATCGTCGAGGGTTCGGAGGAGCAGGGCACCGGCGGTCTGGAGCGGTACGCCGAGCAGCACCCGGAGTTGCTGACCGCCGACACCATCGTCATCGGCGACGCCGGCAACTTCCGGGTGGGCCTGCCGACGGTCACCGCGACCCTGCGCGGCATGACCCTCGTGCGGGTGCAGGTGGACACCCTCGAAGGGAACCTGCACTCGGGGCAGTTCGGCGGTGCGGCGCCCGACGCGCTGGCGGCGCTGATCCGCGTACTGGACTCGCTGCGGGCGAAGGACGGTTCGACGACGGTGGACGGCCTGGCGGGCGACTCCGTGTGGGACGGCCTGCAGTACGAGGACCAGGCGTTCCGTGAGGACGCCAAGGTGCTCGACGGGGTGGAGCTGATCGGCTCCGGCACGGTCGCCGACCGGGTCTGGGCGCGTCCGGCCGTCACGGTGCTCGGCATCGACTGCCCGCCGGTCGTCGGCGCGACGCCGTCGGTGCAGGCCGGTGCCCGTGCGCTGATCAGCCTGCGGGTGCCGCCGGGCGTCGACGCGGTCGAGGCGACGAAGCTGCTCGAGGCGCACATCGAGGCGCACACGCCGTGGGGCGCACGGGTGAGCACCGAGCGGATCGGGCAGGGCCAGGCGTTCCGCGCCGACACGTCCAGCCCCGCGTACGCGTCGATGGCCGAGGCCATGGCGGTCGCCTACCCGGGCCAGGAGATGCAGTCGGCGGGCATGGGCGGCTCGATCCCGCTGTGCAACACACTGGCCTCGCTGTACCCGCAGACGGAGATCCTGCTCATCGGCCTGAGCGAGCCGGAGGCGCAGATCCACGCGGTGAACGAGAGCGTCTCGCCGGACGAGTTGGAGCGTCTGTCGGTCGCGGAGGCGCTGTTCCTCCAGAACTACGCGGCGAGCTGATCGTCCGCGTCCACGGCGAGGGCCCACGCCACCAGGCGTGGGCCCTCGCCGTGTCCGGCTCTTCATCGCGACGGAAAAGCCCTCCCGAAGCGTCCACGCGCGGCGGCGGTGCGGGCGCCGGGTCAGCCGGCAGTCCGTACGCGTCCGTTGTACGGGCCGGGGCCGCGTCGAGGAGGTCTCGGCGTCAGCCGAGCGGCACCCCGGCCTCCAGGTACAGCGCCGCGCCGCGCTCGCGGGCCCGCAGGGCCCAGCGGAGCCGTTCGTAGCGCACGGGCGGCAGCAGGTCGGCCGCCTCCTGTTCGGTCACGAAGCGCCAGCCGCGCAGTTCCGGTCCGGGAAGCAGGAGTCCCCGGACGGCCTGTTCGTCGAGGTGTCCGCCGTCGAACAGGAGCCGAAGACCTCCGTAGCCGGGGGGTGCGGGCGATTCCCAGTCGACGACGAGGAGCGCGGGCACCTCGTCGAGGGTGATGCCGGTCTCCTCGGTGACCTCGCGCATACCGGCTCGGGCCGGGGCCTCGCCGGCCTCGACGACCCCGCCGGGGAACTCCCAGCCGGCCTTGTACGTCGGGTCGACGAGCAGGACGCGGTCGCTGTCGTCGAAGAGGAGCACACCGGCGGCGACCGTCTCGGCGGTGGGTTCGGGTGTCTGCACGATGGCGCACACGGGTGCCTCCCCGGTACGTACGGCTTCGGCGACGCGCAGGGCGGTGTCGTACGGGGTGAGCGCGCTGGTGTCCACGGGGTGGGCGTCGGCGGTGAGCCAGGCGAGCGCGGCCCGGTAGGGCTCGATGTGGTCGTAGGACCACTGGCGCACGCGCATCTCGCCGTCAGGCAGGTCCGGTGGCACCTCGCGCCCGGCTATTCGCTCACGCAGGATCGTTTCCGCCGGGGCGAGGAGCACATGCCGTACGGGAATCCGGCGTGCGGCGAGCCCGCCGAAGATCTCGTCACGGTACTCCTGGCGCAGCAGGGTCATGGGGACGACGAGGACGCCGCCGAGCTCGGCGAGCATGGCGGCCGCGGTGTCGACCACGAGCCGACGCCAGATCGGCAGGTCCTGGAAGTCGCCGACCTCGGCGAGGTGCTTGGCCGGGAGCAGTTGCGTGAGTGTGCCCTCGACGACCTGGGGGTCGAAGAGCGTGCTGTTCGGGATCAGCTCGATCAGTTCCCGTGCGGTGGTGGTCTTCCCCGCACCGAACGCACCGTTGATCCAGAGGATCATTCGTACTCCAAGACTTCAAGGCCGCTGAACAGCGGCGGAGCCGCTTTCACAAGGTCATCTGAGAGCGGCGCGGGAAAAGAAGGAGTCCACAGGCCCGCGCCCACTACTTCCTTCTCCCACACCCGCTGGAGGTACACCACGATCCGCTCCTCCATCGTGACCGTTACCTCACTGAGCGACTCTGTCGGGAATCTTCAACCGTCGGCTTACTTGCCTTGTCGCCACCAGCATTCCCAGCTGAGGTTGCGGGAGTCGAGGTAGGTCTGGAAGGCCGTGGGTAGCCTCAGGACTGATTCAAAGCCCTGGAGACTTAGATTCAACCGGTCAGAGCAACAGTGCTGGTTGAGGACGGTTTACGTGGCGAGAATGGGTCGGCCAGGCATGCCGGACGAGATGAAGGCCGATTTGTGGCGGCGGTGGAGAGCCGGGGAGTCGACCAGCGTCATCTCGAGGCAGATCGGTAAGCCGCCCGGCTCGGTGTTCACTGTCCTCAAGCATCACGGAGGGATCGCTCCCGGACCCCGCAAAGCGCGCGTCGGAAGCTTGACCGTGGGCGAGCGGGAGGAGATCTCGCGGGGGCTGTGTGCCGGAGAGTCCTACCGGGCCATCGCCGGCCTCCTGGGGCGTGCGGTGTCGACGATCAGCCGTGAAGTCAGCAACAACGGCGGACGCGATGTCTACCGGGCGATCGCCGCGCAGAAACGGGCACTTGACCGCGCCCGGCGCCCGAAGCAGTGCCTGCTCGCCCGCAGGCCCGCACTGAGGCAGACGGTGCTGACCCTGCTGAAGGAGGAGTGGTCGCCGGAACAGATCGCCGGCCACCTGCGTCTGCATCACGGTGACGACCCGGCGATGGAGATCAGCCACGAGACGATCTACCGATCGGTCTACACTACCCGATGGAAGGTGATCCCCCGCGAGCTGTGCAAGCGCCTGCGAACCGGCCGCCCGATCCGGAAGAACAAGCACCACACAGTGAAAGGGCAGTAGCGCTCACAGATCACCGATGCCCGACCGATCGAGGAGCGGCCCCAGGCGGCGGAGGACCGCAGCGAGTCCGGGCACCTGGAAGGCGATCTGGTGATCGGCTCGAACAACAGCCAGATCGCCACGCTGGTCGACCGGAAATCGCGGTTCCTCACGGTCGTGAAACTCGCCAGCCGCCACACCATCGTGGTCGTTCCCGCTCTGACCGAGACCTACAAACGCATGGACCCCCGACTACGCAGCACGCTGACCTGGGATCGCGGCATGGAACTAGCAGCTCACAAACGGCTCACCGCCGACACCAGTGTCGACGTGTTCTTCGCAGCCCCTGGCAACGTGGCACCAACGAGAACACCAACATGCTGCTCCGGCAGTACCTGCCCAAAGGCACGAACCTGTCGACGTTCAGCCAGGACGATCTTGACGCCATCGCGGCGAAGCTCAACAACCGTCCGCGCAAGTGCCTGGGATTCCGCACACCAGCCGAGAGCGTTGCCTTGACCGGTTGAATCTAAGGCCGCAGCCCTCAGGATCTCGTTGGCCCGCTTCAGCTCGGCGGTCTCCTTCTTCAGCGTCTTCATCGCCGCGGCCTCTTCCGTGGTCGTCCCCGGACGCTGCCCGGAATCGATCTCGTCCCGCCTGAACCAGTTGCGCAGCGTCTCGGCGGAGCCGATGCCGAACTTCTGAGTCACCGCCCGCAACGCGGTAGCGGTGATCGGTGGCTTGTACGGCAGACGAACCTGCCTGCGTCTCTGCAGGTTGGCGTGGTCAGCGCTCTCGACTCCTACCGGAATGATAGGTGGCTGGTATCATTGAGTCATGCTGTATAAGACTCCCGCGCTCGACGCCGCGGACCTCAAGGTTCTGCACGAGGTGGACGGCCTGCGCGAGCACCTGCGTGACGCGGTGCAGCAGGCGCCGATGAAGTGGACTCAGGATCTGCGTAAGGCGCTGACCGCGAGCGCGATCGCGGCGTCGAACACGATCGAGGGCTATCAGGTTGACGCGAAGGACGTCGCCGACCTGATGGACGGGGAGCGTGAGGTCGACGCCAGCGAGGAGAACAAGGCGGAGACCCTCGCCTACCAGCAGGCGATGACGTACATCCAGTCCCTCCACGACGTCGCCGACTTCCGGTACAGCAAGGAACTCCTCAACGCGTTGCACTGGATGCTCCAGGGCCACCACCACCCGCTGCGCACCGCCGGGCAGTGGCGTAAGACCTCGATCCGGATCACCGCGCCCGGTGACGAGCTCGCCACCGACTACGACGGACCCGACCAGGATCTCGTGCCCGGCTTGATGGCCGAGCTGGTGGACTGGCTTAATGACGGCGACACCGAAGCGCACGTCCTGATCCGGGCGGCGATGGCGCACCTGAACCTGGTGAAGATCCATCCGTGGTCCGACGGGAACGGCCGTATGTCCCGTTCCCTGCAGACCCTGCTGATTGCCCGCGGCGGCGTTCTCGCACCTGAGTTCTCCTCGATCGAGGAATGGCTCGGGATGCCCGGCAACACCTGGGAGTACTACAAGGTGCTCCGCGAGGTCGGCGGCCCTGTGTACTCGCCCGAACGCGACACCCTGCCCTGGATCAAGTTCAACCTGCGCGCCTACCACGAGCAGGCGCAGCGGGTGCAGCACCGGGTCGACCGCTCGAACCAGGTCTGGATCGAGCTGATGGAGCACGCCGACACCAACGGGATCAGCGAGCGGCAAGTGACCGCCCTCCACGAGGTCGCGATGGTGGGCCGGGTACGCCGCTCGCGCTACGAGCGGCAGGAAGCGATCAACACCCAGCAGGCAACCCGGGACCTGCAGGCCCTCACGAAGGCCGACGTCCTCACCGCGATCGGGCAGACGAAGGGCCGCCACTACGTCGCCGGCCCCCGCTTCCCGCAGAACGTCATGGCGACCTCACGCCGACCGCACCGCATCATCAACCCCTACGCCACCGCATAACACCAAGGCAGCTGGACTCGGGCTGATCGAACTGCGGCGATGACGTCCACAAGACGGCCCTGACCGCCGTGGTCTCCTTCGATATCGTCCAGCAGCGGCCCGCCCGGATCAGCGAAGACCAACGCGACTGCCTGAACCCGCTCCTGGGTGCGTGCCCCCGTTATGTTTTCCGTGGTCTTGCAAGAGGGCCGCTGGCCTCCGGGCCCGGCATGACTGTGTCCCCCTGTCGAACGGATGACCTGGGGGGCGGTGTCACCGGGCCCGAGAGACGCCGTTGGAGACGCTGATGAGAGGTCTGACCACCGCCTGGTCTGGCGCAATGCCCGGCATCCCGCGGGCGGCAGGTCTGCACAACGTGGATGCGCGCATACGACGCCAACGCCCTGGCCAGCACCGCACGAACCCGGTTCAGGAGGATGGGTTTTACGACATCGACGACGTGGGCGTCTTCCTCGGCCTGGACGTCGGCAAGAGTGCCCACCACGGCCATGGGCTGACCCGGGCCGGCAAGAAGGTCTTCGACAAGCAGTTGCCCAACAGTGAGCCGAAGCTGCGGACCGTCTTCGACAAGCTGGCCGCGAAGTTCGGTTTGTACAGCGCAGCACGCGCAAGAAGCGCGCTGCCGGATCGTGGTCGACCCGGTCGACGACACCTACCGCCGTCAGATGAACCGGCCGCTCACCGTGCAGAAATCGCGGCACGGCTCGCCCAGGATGTGCGCCACGGCAAGCGCGGCACTGTCCAGGCGTACCCGGACGGCAAGACCAGCACGCTCGGTCTGGTCCTGAACGCTATGGAGCTGCGGATCCGCTGGGGTCGGTGTGGCGGGACGTTCATACCTGTTCGACGTGAGTGTTCATCGCGTGGGCGATGGTTTCGGTGAAGCGGGTGATGACCGCGAGTTCACGTGGGTCGAACTGGTCCAGGACTGCGGTCGTGGACTCACCGAGGGGGCCGAAGAACGCGAGGGCGGTGACGCTCGCCGTGTAGTACACCCTGACCCGCCGAACACTCCCCGAGGCTCCCTCCCAGCGCTGACCAGCTGGCCGGCGGCTGCGTCCTGCGCTGCCGCCGACGGAGCTGTCCCTATCGCCGTGGGGCGGCTGTCGGATGCATATCGCCAGGCCAGGGCCCCTGTGCCGGTAGCGGATACCGGCACGAAGGCGGGATGGGCCGACGTTGCAGGCAAGAACCCGCACACCAACGCCAAGGCTTGGCCCGGCAAGCTCCACGCGGAGCAGTTGGACGTCCTCCGTGCTGCGGACGCCAAGCATCGGCTGGGTGTGAGCGCGCGTGCCGATGGTTGAAGCGCGGCTCTGGTCTCTTCTGCGGGGTGGGGGTGCGGGGCGCCCGGTCCCGGCGACACAAGCCGCCGACGGCTGAACATCCCTAATCCGCAGTGTCGGCGGCCAGGGTCCACTGACCGGTCTTGTCGAACGGCCATGCGTGGGCGTAGGGATCACGCCCGAAGTATTCCTGCAGGGCTTGTTGTGTGGCCGGCGGGTCGGCAGGTGCAGTGAGGGGGTGGGCGAGCGGGTCGATCGACGTCGCGTACTGCTCAGCCCATTGCACCCAGTCTGCCGCGCTGTCCGCCTGACGGGCGGCGGCGCAGAACGCGCGGATGTCTTCTGCCAGGCGCCAGTTCTTGGCCTGTTCGGCAATGATCACGCTGCGGTGCTGGGTGATCTGCGCCTCCCGGGCCTTTCGGAGGGTGCTGTACCAGTTCCGTCTGCGCGCTGCTTCTGCCTGCTCTGCGGCAAGGCGTTGTTCCTCGGCGCGTTCGGCGCGTTCTTCCAGGTCACGCAGGAACTGGCCGAGCCGGTCTTCCAGCACCCATCTGGCGCCGTCCGCGTGGCTGTAGGACGGCCTGTAGTAGGCGTCGCGGTGCGGCGAAGCGATCATGAGCTGGCCATTGGGATTGTGGTCGTACTTGGGGATGCGGTTCCAGGAGTGCTTCTCGTGATCCCGGAGCTCTTGAGGGGTGGGCTCGTGGGGGACTTTGGCCGTGCGTTCCGTAATCTCCCAGGGGTATTCGTGGATTCCGATGCGGACCACCAGCTGGTGTGATTCCTCGCCACGGTGGTGGCTGATGACGGTGGTGACCTCGTAGCCCCGTCGTTCGGCTTCGGTGATGAGTGCGTGGGCGATGCGCAGGGCCCGGTCGGCAAGGCGGCGGGAGACGTGGACCGGGACAATGTCGGCGCGGTCGCGGGTGTCCACCGCGGTCTTCGAGCGTCCCAGTGCCTCGAGCGTGCGGGTGATCAGGGCGTGTGGCTTCGTCGGGAGCTGGTCAGGGACCTCGACAGCAGGAATGACGGGCGGTTCAGCGGCCTTGAGCGCGGCTTCGTCCAGGAGCCGTAGGACCACGTCGCCCTTGTCCCGGCCGTTGAAGCGCAGCTTGCAGTCTTCGGGGACGTGGCCGTGGTGCAGAGCGTGGTAATAGGCGGCGCGCCAGCGTGCGCGTGTCTTGGGGCCGGGGCCCGGCACGGTGATCGTGCCGTTGGACTCGCGGATCCGGGTGAGGAGCTCGGGCCCGTCAGCCGGTACGAGAGCGGCTTGGGCGGGATCGTTCTTCAGCCGCTGCTTCTCCTCCTCCACTTCTTTGGGGTGCTTGCCGTGCTTGAGGTAGAAGCGGCCGTCGGCTGTGAGCGTCACTACCTGGCGCCCCGTTGCCCAGCTGGTCGTCACCAGAGTCCGTTGCCGAAGCGCCCACAGAACACCGCTGTGTGCACCGGTCGCGTCGAATGCTTTCGGTACGGCCGCTACCTTTTTGAGCAGCTCGAGTTGCTTGTCGTTCAGCCTGTACTTCACTGATCCCTCCCCCACGCGGTCGGTTCGGAGAGATTTCATCCACGCGGGTTCCTGCAGGAGGCACGTGCACTGCGCTCTCCTGTACACAGAGCCGGGCACTCTGCCCGGCGCAGGGGCGCCGGCGGCATGGCTTTATTCACGAGTAGTGCCGTCGATTGTTCACGGGTTTGGGAGGCACCCAGATCCACGGTCGGGTGATGTTCACGAGTTTTGACAGCGCTGGGGTACTTGCCAGGGCAGCATCGAGGTGCTCCCGGTGAAAGGTCCTGGCCATGCCGCAGATGTCCAAGGTCGAGCTGTACGCGGCGATCCGGCGTGATCACCGGGCCGGCATGAAGATGCGCGAGCTTGAGCGCAAGCACAACGTGTCGTGGCGGACAGTCAAGAAGGCCGTGGACTCCGTCTGGCCGGAGCCGCGGAAGAAGCTGCCGCCGCGGCGGACTGCGCTAGATCCATACAAACCGGCAATCGACGAGATGCTGCGGACGGACCTCGACGCGCCGCGCAAGCAGCGCCATACGATCACGCGGATCTTCCACCGGCTCATCGAGGAGCACGGCGCTGACGTGTCCTACCAGATGGTCCGGCGCTACGTCTCCGACCGCAAGCCGGAGATCCTCGCGGCCTCGGGCAAGGCCCTGGCGGAAGCGTTCGTGCCGCAGACCCACCTGCCGGGCCACGAGGCGGAGGTCGACTTCGGCGACGTGACCGTGCGCCTGGCCGGCGAACTGGTGACCTGCTACCTGTTCTCGCTCCGTCTGTCCTACTCGGGCAAGGCCGTCCACCGGGTCTTCGCCTCCTGCGGTCAGGAAGCCTTCTTCGAAGGGCACGTGCACGCACTGCGCGCGCTGGGCGGTGTTCCCCGGACCAAGATCCGCTACGACAACCTGAAGTCGGCCGTCGCCCAAGTGCTGGGCCTGAACCGGGCCCGGGTGGAGACCGACCGGTGGATCGCCTTCCGCTCGCACTTCAACATCGAGAGCTTCTACTGCCGCCCCGGCATCGAAGGCGCCCACGAGAAGGGCGGAGTCGAAGGGATGATCGGCTACTTCCGCCGCAACCACTTCACACCGGTCCCGGAAGTCGACTCCCTCGCCGAGCTGAACGAGATGGTTGACCAGTGGGACCTGCACGACGGGCACCGGAGGATCGGGGCACGGCCGCGGACCGTCGATGAGTACTTCGTCGTCGAACAGCCGTTGCTGATGCCGCTGCCGGAGGATCCGTTCGAGACGGGCCGGCTGTTCACGCCGCGGGTCGACCGTTACAGCCTCATGTTGACTGAGCTACCGGGACCGTTTTCGCAGTTCAGGAGACATGTCTGGGCCTCTTGGTCTACGGTCGCTCCCCGTGACGACAGACGAGGTGTCGCAGCGGGATCTCGCGTCCCTGGCCGTTTCGGCCGTCGGCTCGCTCGTGGCGACCGGCGATCCGTGGGAGCCGTTTCGCCTGCTTGACCGCGACGGGACTCCGGTCGACTCGGTGAGCGCATACTTCCGTGATCTGCAAGCGGCCGGCCGCAGCGCAGCAACGGTTCGCTCCTACGGGATGGACCTTCTCCGGTGGTTCCGGTTCCTGTGGGCGGTCGGTATCTCGTGGGACCGCGCGACGCGCGTGGAGGCGCGGGACTTCTGCAGATGGCTGCTGATCGTCGGCAAGCCGGTCCGTCAGCATTGGCGCCGCGAGGACGCTGGGGTGATGAAGCCGTCGGGGGTTCCGTTCGCGGCCTCGGTGCGGGCACAGGCCGATGTGCTGTCGACGATCATCTGCCGGATCCGCGGCGCCGACGGCGCAGTACCGCTGATCCGCGCGCCGCGACTACCACGAGCTGGTCTGGATGGACCCGGCCCCGTTGCTGTTCCAGCACCGTGTCGGCGCCGAACCGCACCGGATCGGCCGCGAACGCATCTCCACTTTGCTCGACCAAGCCCTGACCCGGACCGGGCTCGTCGACGCCGACGGCACACCACTGCACTGCACGCCGCACGACTTCCGAAGGATCTTCATCACCGACGCCATCATGAACGGGCTGCCACCGCATATCGCCCAGGTCATCGCCGGCCACCAGGACATCAGCGTCACCATCGGCTACGAGGCCGTCTATCCGGAGGAGTCCATCAAGTCCCACCTGGCGTTCCTGGCCCGCCGCCGGGCACTGCGTCCCAGCGAGGAATACCGCACCCCGACCGACGCCGAATGGGAGGAGTTCCTCGGCCACTTCGAACGGCGCAAGGTCGCCACCGGCCTCTGCGGACGGGCCTTCTCAACTCCTTGCATTCATGAGAACGCCTGCCTGCGATGCTCGATGCACTGGCCCGACCCGGCCCAACGAGCCCGGATCGTCGACATCCGCGACAACATCATCGCCCGCATCGCCGAGGCCGAGCGAGAGGGCTGGCTCGGCGAGGTTGAAGGGCTGCAGACCACCCTCGCGGGAGCGAACGACAAGCTCGCCCAGATCGACCGGCGGGCTCCGCGAACCGTTGACCTCCCCATGCCGACCCCCCACAACCAACCCCCGAAGTCGGATGTCAGGGGCAGGTGAGAGGGTGCGGCCATGAACATCGACGACTTCTGGACCGTCATCGAAACAGCACGCACCGACGCCGCTTCGGCCTCCGGAGACCCGGGCCAAGCGTTCGCATCGGCCATGGTCGAGCGGCTTGCGGCGACCTCGAAGCAGACGATCCTCGAATACCAGCAGTGCTTCGATCAGTTGCACGGGGCGATCTACCGCTGGGACATGTGGGCTGCTGGCTATCTGATCGGTGGAGGATGCTCCGACGACGCCTTCATGGACTTCCGTGCCGGACTGATTGCGCAGGGCCGACAGTGGTACGAGCGGGCCGCCACCGCACCCGATGTTCTCGCCCAGCATCCAGACGTCATCGCTGCGGCGGCCGAAGGCAGCGACGAGTCGCTGTTCAACGAAACCGTCAACTACGCGGCCTCCTACGCCTACGAGCGCATCAACGGCGACGAAGACGACTGCACCTTCTACGACGACTACGACCAGTTCTGCGGACCCCGCACCGACCAGGCGCCGGCCGATATGGGCGAGAGCTTCGATTTCGACGACGCCTCGGAAATGCAGGCCCGTCTCCCCGGACTGGCCCGCCTCTTCCTTGAGCACAGCGAGGCCTGAGCTCACCGGACCCCTTCGCCGCCAAGTTCAGAGAACAGATCGTCGTCCGCACCAACCGCTACTCGGTCCCGACCCGGCTGATCGGCAAGCGGGTGCGGGTGGTGCTGCACGCCTCTCACCTGGTGGTTTATGACAGGAACGTTGAGGTGGCTCGCCACGAGAGGCTGATCGCCAAGGGCAGCTGCCGCCTGGACCTGGATCACTACCTCGAAGCCCTCATCCGCAAGCCGGGCGCCTTCCCCGGTGCCACGGCGCTGGAACAGGCGCGGTCAGCGGGCAAGTTCACCCCGGTCCACGACGCCTGGTGGGCCCAGGCCCGTAAGGTCCACGGTGAGCGGGACGGCACCCGGGCGTTGATCGAGGTCCTGCTGTTGAACCGGCACCTCGCCCACGAACACGTGGTCGCCGGCCTGGCCATCGCGCTGCGGGCCGGCGCTCTGACCGCCGACGCGGTCGCCCTGGAGGCCCGCAAGGCCGCCCAGGCAGATGACGAGTCAACCATCGGCGCATCGATGCCGGCGGTTTCTGGGCAGACGCCGGCCACCGTCACATCGCTGCACGAGTGGCGTCTCGCGCACCTCCCGCCGGACACCAGGCCGCTGCCGTCGGTGACCCCCTATGACCAACTGCTCCGACGCTGCCGCACCAGCGGAAGCGACCACTGTGAGGGAGAAACACCGTGACCCTGCCCCGCCAGCGAGGCTTGACCGAGCAGGCCGCCGACGCCGCGATCGACACTGCCTGCCGCCTGCTGCGGCTGCCGTCGATCCGCAACGAGTTCAACGAGATCGCCGACCGGGCGATCAAGGACCAGATGACCTACCGCGGCTTCCTCGCCGAGCTGCTGATGACCGAGTGCGACGACCGGGCCCGTCGCCGTTCGGAACGACGGATCAAGGCAGCGGGCTTCCCCCGGGAGAAGTCGATCCGGGCCTTCGACTTCGACGCCAACCCGAATATCGACGCGGCCACCGTCCACACCCTCGCCAGCTGCGAATGGATCAAGAAGAGCCAGCCCCTCTGCCTGATCGGCGACTCTGGCACCGGTAAGTCCCACATGCTCATCGCCCCGGGCACCGAGGCCGCGATGAAGGGCTACCGTGTCCGCTACACGCTCGCCACGAAGTTGGTGAACGAGCTGGTCGAGGCCGCCGACGAGAAGCAACTGAACAAGACCATCGCCCGCTACGGCCGCGTCGATCTTTTGTGCATCGACGAGCTCGGCTACATGGAGCTGGACCGGCACGGCGCCGAACTGCTGTTCCAGGTCCTGACCGAGCGCGAGGAGAAGAACAGCGTCGCCATCGCCTCCAATGAGTCTTTCGGCGGCTGGACCAAGACCTTTACGGATCCCCGTCTCTGCGCGGCCATCGTCGACCGCCTCACCTTCAACGGCACCATCATCGAGACCGGCACCGATTCCTACCGCCTGGCCACCACCCGCGCGCGGGCCGAACAACCGGCCGTCGCAAGCTGACCTCCAGAGTCAGCTCAGCGGCCCGCGTCCGCAGGGACGACGGGCCCGGTCAGTCATCGAGGGCGGACGCTCTGGGACCAGACTCGCTGAATCATCCGGTAGTCGATCACGTCTATGTCTTCCTGCTGGAGAACCTCACGGGCCTGTGGCGATGTCAGGAACTCGTAGTCCGTCCGGCGCACGGGCCAGCCACCGTCGACGGCCTGCGACTCCGTGTCGCCCAGACTGGGATGCACCGCCCATTCATTGAGCCCGGCAGGCAGGTCACGCAGCATCTGAGCGTATCGGGCCGCCTTGCCTTCAATGTCGAGGGAGAAGCTGTCCAGGAAGTCATTGTCGGTGACCGGCAGCCCGCGTCTCCGCATTGCCTGGCGCCCGGGTTCGAGCCAGACCCGGACCGCGAGGCCGTACTCCGCTGCCAGCACCACGGTCAGGTCGAGGATGTCGTCACGGCCGCCATCAGCCAGGCAATGGAAGTCCAGATGGGTCGGCGTGAGCCCAGCGTCGGCGACGGCATCGATCTGGGCGCGGAACTCAAGTTCGATCTCATCGAGCCGAGCCTGGGCGAGCAAGGCCGCCCGGCCGACAGGTGTCGGCGCGAACAGCTCGCCTGTAGGGTCCAGCAGTGAGGGAACTCGTTCTTTGGCGACCAGTGGCCCCCACGGGATGTCGGGCATCTCGCATACCAGAGTGAGGTGGATCCCGAACGGGATCGGCGGCCGTCGGCTGAGCAGTTTCATAGCCTGCGGCGCCCCAGGACACGGGACCATCAGGCTGCACGAGGTGGCGATGCCCTCTTCGACCGACTCGATCACCGCGGCGTTGATCGCTGGATACATCCCGAAGTCATCGCAGTTGACGATCAGCAACCGAGCATCAGGCGGATACCCCAGCAACTCACTCGACTGCTCCGCAGACACAACGGCCGCAGGAACACTGACTTCATCCATGCCCGCAGTGTGAGACCTGTCCCGGGCCTCCGCACGGAATTTTGACGCCGCGGAGCGACAGCGCCGTCATTTCTCGTGAACATCTATGAGCCTGCTGATCGCCAACTGCTGCCGCAACCAGTGAACAAACGCTGCTGCTGAACGTGAACGAAGCCAGGCGGTGTCACGGGTGACGCGGCGGGTGCGGTCGTTGGCTGGCTGCGCTTCTCCCAGTCGGTGATCTGTTTGCGTTGCGGGCGTGTCAGCCAGGGACCGGCTTCTTCGGCCCGTTCCTTGAGTTGGGACACCAGTCGCTGCTGCTCGCGCGACTGTAGGCGGCCGCGGCGCCGGTGGAGAGTGTCCAGGAGGTCGGCGACCGCCTCGGCGGCTTGTCCTGCGGCACTCCCCCGGGTGCGCCCGGCTCGGGAGAGTCGGCCGCGCCGTGGCGCGGGAGCGGGTGGGGTACTGACGCCCACGCCGCGTTCACGGCGCAGCAGGAGGTCGGCTGCGCGGCGGAGCAGTTTGTTCTCCTCGGCGTTCGCTCCGTTGCGGGCGGTGGCTTCAGCGTGGGTGAGGCAGTGCCGCAGTTCGGTGGTGCTGTGCTCGCCCTCAACCGCGGTGTGCAGTGCGTCGAACGCGGCCTGGCGGTCTTCCGTCGCCTGGGGCGCTGCCACGGGCCGGGCCGAGGCGCCCGGTCGGGCCGGCGTGGTCCGGCGTGGGAAGGGGACGAGGGGGTGGCTGTTGCTGCGCAGGTTTCGGATCTCTGCGGCTGCGGGGGTGGATATCCCCCAGGGC
Organism: Streptomyces sp. NPDC026500; assembly: GCF_055567635.1. Classification (NCBI taxonomy): domain Bacteria; kingdom Bacillati; phylum Actinomycetota; class Actinomycetes; order Kitasatosporales; family Streptomycetaceae; genus Streptomyces; species Streptomyces sp. NPDC026500. Next base: position 20,285 of record NZ_JBVHQB010000042.1, read on the forward strand.
ATGAGGTGGCAGGCATCCAGGCTGACCCACTGGGTGCCGCTGTGGAGTTGGGTTCCGATCATGACGCGGCGTGTGTGGCCGTCTGTGTCGCAGCGGATGCGCAGGACGTAGCCGTTGAGGGTGAGTTGGTGGGGATCGTGTGTGACGCCGGGGCCGAGGAGTAGCTGGGTGCCATCCACGGGTGCCGCCGCCAGTGCGTCGCTTGTGTGGTCCATGAGGACGCGGAGACAGCCGTGGCCTGCTGGATCGAACAGCACCTCGTTTCCGGGCGGTTGGGCATCTTCTGGAAGGTGGGCGGCTGCGGGGATGTTCTGGCTTTCCAGCCACGCGAGGATCTGGTGCTTGATGAAGAGGTGGTCGGCGCCCGAGATGCCGACCGACCTTCTGCGGCACTCAGGCCGTCCCGGAACTGGAACGTGGGCGAAATGGGCCACTCGCCGGAGCGGGGTTTTGATGGTCAGGCGGCCTCTGCACCCGCCCAGCCACTGCCCGCACCAGAAGGTCTCCCCGACGTGCGCCCGGCGGAACGCGTCTGCCTCGGCAGTGCCCATCGGCAGCAGAACGGGTGTCTCCGATTCCGCACTGTTCATCACCGCGGTCTGCACCAGGCGCTGATCCCGAGGCACGCCACCTCCTGCACAACTTGGCTCGTGACCCAAGTGTCCCCCGGCGCAGGGCGACCTCGGAAGCACACGGCCCTCGCGGATTCGGTCGCCGATGCATCCCAAATCAGCTCGGGCCATTATCTCGGGTGCCCACCAGGCATCAGGTGTGTTAACCGAACTAACTTGTGAGTCTTCGCAGGTCAATTGAGGTTTCTGCTAGCTTCCCGCCATGCCCAGTGAGCATCGTCCCTGAGGGGGTCTCAAGAGGTTTGTCCTGCCCGAGATCGGTCAACCGGTCCTGACATGGGGTGTCCGTAAGATCGGCCTCAAGCAGTGAATGCGATAGGCGTCCGCCCAGGTCGGGCTCTGGGCGATGGCATTAGAGGACATGGGGTCGGCCTTGCCGCGCATTAAGTGGCGTGCGTCGAGCTGTGGTGAAATCACATGCCCCAGCGATGCATGATCTCTGTGCCGAGTTGACGCTGCGCTGCAAAGTCTCGGAGTTCATCGCGTACTTTCACACCGCGTTCGTCGTCGATGGAGGTGAGCACGCGCAGCGTGAACCATGAGGCCTCTGTAGCGTGCTCCAGCGCGTCGCGGACGACCTCCATGCTGTCCCGGACCGTTTGCGCCTCGACGGCGAGCCAGCGGAGCCCGAGGTCATCGTGCGTCTGGCGAGGCTCAGCCTCTTGTGCGAGCTCGTTGGTGCGCTGATCGCGCATCACGAGTCCGCGCAGGTTGAATCGGGCGTATCGGGTGACCGCTGCCAGCGAGAGGTGTCGCAGTATCGTCTCGTCGAGCGGGCCGCCCATGCTCTGTCGCCAGTGCGCGAACCATTGCCACTCGCTGGGCGCCAGCCAACCTAGTTCATCCTCAACGATGTCTTCGTAGACCAACCCTTCGAGCGCCCCCTGATCGGCTGCGATGGCGTCGCGAAGATCCTGCGAGTAGCCCACGTCCACGACTGCGCGGCGGATCAGTTCCGCGGAAATCCCGATCAGACTCACGACTGCACCCGCACAAACGTCTTCGTCTGATAAGCGTTGCGCACCACGACCGGTGATAGTGGCGTGGGCGGCCCACCGCTGAGCCTGAACTGAGGGGTGCGCGTGAGGACAGGCGTGTCCGGCATGAACTCCTCCTCGACGAGGATCGTCAGCGAGACGTCCACAAAGCGGGTCGAGTACTTCTCACTCGACAGCCTCCCGGGGCTCTCCCAGTCGCTGACGGCCATCCATGTGTGCCCCGGATAGGTGTACCAACTACCGGCGTCCCTCTCGTCGGGATGGAACAGGACAACATCGATCTCGAAGGCCTCACGGAACCGGTTCCGGAACTCATGAAGCCAGTGGTTGGCGTGAACCGTGACGACGGCCGCGCGATAAGTAGGCCGGGTGTGAAGCAATTGGAGGTACAGCGCCTCCTTATCCGGATCGCGCGCGTCAAAAACCTTCCAACCAGTGGGGTCGAACCGCGACACGACGCCGACGTGGCCGTAGATGGCGGTCGACAACGGATCTTGCACCCCAGTGACGTAGACGCCGCACCCCCACGTGAAGTTGCCCCTTCCGATGAACAGCCCCTCGTTGAGGTTCCGGTAGGTGGTCGCGTAGCGCGCCGGGACGTACTTCACCGCCAGCGGAAGACCTCCGGCTGCCTCACGGTTGTCTTCGACGAACTGGCCCCAGTCGGGCTCCGACGCTTGGATCGCGTCGATGATCGCCTGCCTCAAATCAGGCGGCGTCACCGCCGCGCCCCCGCTCACGCCTGGCCCCCGCGTGCGATGATCCTCTGCCGCCATACCCGGTCTTGGGTCGCACCTTGAGGCAGCGGGCACCGCAGCCGTGTCGCACGCATCGGATCCCTTTCAGGCGAGCCGAGATGTTGATCGAGGCAGAACGCCGGAAGCAGCAGGGTCGAACGACGACCAGGACTGACCAGAGTGCCGACCCCCGCGCTCGTCGCAAGGGTCTGGCGGCCGGTGAAAGACATCTGCTCGAAGATCTGGCCGGCTGGCATCCACACCGGCGGATCCGCCTCGGATGCCGTCAGCTCGATCATCAGCCAGAAGTCGGCGCGGTCACGGTCACGCGTCTCCCAAAGCTGCGAGACGGCATCCGGCTCCGCGAACAGTGTCCACGACGGTGCATCGTCCCTGGATTCGAGGCCGAGCACGGCGCACCGCACGGGCGACGTAACGATCGACCACGGGTCTCGATCGACGCGTTCGAGGCCAAGAGCAGCAGGATTGCGGAGCTCAACGCGACGATCCTCCGTACTCCGACTGGCCGCGCCTGCTCCCGACATGGCCAACAACGCCGAGCTCCCGCCCAGGCGATCCGCCGCAAACACGCCGAAGAGCTGCTGCTCGTCGTCCGGACGGATTTCGTGTGGATCGACGAGCGTCGATACGGGCTCATCGCTCTCGATCAGCCGGCCGAACTCCTCACCCGAGACCGAGCGACTTGGAAAGGACTCAGCCGGGGGCGTGAGCATGACCTGCTGCTCGTGGCTCGCGATGCGCATCCATCCGTGGTAAATGAGGGTAGAGACGATTTCCTCCTCCGCGCTGTCCACGAGGAGTCCCCTGTGTGCAAGCTGCCATGCATCGCTCCGGGACTCGCTAGTTACCGCAGCGCCAGTCACCTTGCCGACCCGTAGATCGACTGCGAGACGCGCCCACGTCTCAGAGGGCGATACGCAAGTTGATGTCCGGTTCGTGATTGCGGGTTGAGCGAGGTTGGCGGGTCGGGTGTCCGGGGTCGGGCTGGGTGAACGTGTCCGCCGATCCGGAGTGAGTCTGGGCAATGTGAGCCCACCGAGGTGTTATGGCACCATCCCCGTTGTGTATGACCGTACGCATGACGTGGATTGGTCCGGCCTCTTCCATGTCTCGGGCCCCGCTGGCGACACGCCGCGGCATCTGGCTGCTCTCCTCGGCGACGATGCGGAGGCTTTCGTCGACGGGTACTCGCACCTGTGGTCGGCGACGCTTCGTCGCGAGGGCAAGGCCTGGCCTGCGACGGCGCCCACCGCGCTGCTTGTCGCCGAGCTCCTGGACAATCCGCTGCTGGGGCCGGATGATCCCTCGTTGCCCGATGCCATGCTCGCCTATCTGTACGAGGTCGGCGTGGCCGCCGACCTCGGAGACCGGGCTGCGGAGATCCGTGCTCGGGTCAAGGACCGCGCACCGGAGCTGCGGGCCTGGACTGCCGAGTACGTGTCGACCGATGCGGATGGCAGGGCCCGGATGTGGCGGGACGGCACGGGTCTGGGTGAACTCGTCCTTGATCAGGCGGCGCTTGCCTGCTTCGACCTGGTTCCCACGCTCCTGCGGCGAACACTGCCGCACCTCGCGTCGGAACGCGCCAGGCGCAGGACATGCGCCGCCGCAGCTGTCGGGTCACTGGCGCGGCATCCCGCAGCCTCCGCGCAACGTCCGGAGCTGCTGAAACAGTTGACGTCGATGGCCTGGGCCGCCGATTCCTCGCACGACCTGGCGACGATTGTGATCGCCATTGGCCACCTCGACGGCGACACGCGCCCCTGGCTGGCTGACCCGCATGCAGGCGTTCGGACCTGCGCGGCCCTGGCGTCCAACCTTGCCGGCGCCGTCGCAGCGGACCAGGTGCTGATGGAACTGGCGCGGTCGCCGCAAGCCTTCGGCAAGTCCTTTGGCGACCTGGCTCCACCCCTGCAGCTCCAGTCCAAGTCGTACCAGGACCTGCTCACAGGGCGACGCGCGAGCTGATGCCCGGTGTCCGGGACGGGTCACGGTCGCGGCAGGGTGAACAGCCCCTGCTCGGTCTCCGCCAGGATTCCCCGCTCGGCGAGCCGCTTGAGCTTCAGGCGGACGTTGTTGATGCTGTTGGGCGCGTTTTCCACGCCCATCGCTTCACACACCGCCCGCGCCCGCAGCGGGGCATTGGCCGCGGCGAAGACCACCATGATCTGCTGGTAGGCCGGATGGTCCGGCAGTTTCGCGGCCAGCGGCTCGGACGGGGGTGGATCGGGCAGTTCCAGCAGTGTCTTGCGGGTGATCCGGATCTCCTCGGCGGCTGTTTCGAACCCGTTCAACAATGCTGTCAGCTCCGCGAGCTTCTCCCGAGCCGCCTCAGCCTCCGCGGCGATCTCACGCTCCCGTTCCTCCAGCCGAACAAGTACCGCCCCCAAAGTCAGCTCTCCACCGGTCATGCTCCACGCCAGGCAGGGGTGGAGGGGCCGGTCAGCATCCTCGACATCCGGTCGCTTATCGCCCAGTACACCCGGGACTCGGCCGAGGCGGTCCGGTGCTCGTAGTCGCGCACCAGCCGGCGGTGCAGCATCAAGATCCCGTTCGTTTGCTCCACGATCCACCGCTTGGACTGCGGGACGAACCCGACATCGGCCGAGTTCCGCGCGACGACTTCGACCTCGATGCCTACCTGCTGGCCGTGGTCCACGACGGTCTTCTTGAACCCCTGGTCCACCAGGGACTTCGTCACGGTGCCGTTGTTCGCTGTGACCTTGTCGAGCAGGACGGTGCCGAAGGCGTTGTCGTGGACGGAGGCGGCGAGCACCACCACCGCGATCACCAGGCCCAGGACATCGACGGCAAGGCCCCGCTTGCGACCAGGAACCTTCTTGTTCGCGTCCCGTCCGGTTGTGCCGGCCGGGACCCCCGCGGCGGCGTGCAGGCTCTGGGTGTCGAGCACCACCAGGCTGGGGTCGGCTAATCGGCCCCGCTTCTCCCGGACCTGCCAGCGCAGCAGGTCGTGGACGGTCTGGTCGGTGCCGTCGTCGCGCCATTTGTAGAAGTAGTACTTCACCGCGCCAGCGGGCGGCAGGTCGTGAGGGAGGTAGTCCCACACTGAGGGGTTTTCAACCTGACGTTGCAGGTCGCGGGGCTGGCGTGGGCCGTGGATAAGGTGCTCGTGCCGGTCGGTAACGTGATCGTCGGCAGGTGATCGTCCGTCAGCGGCTGATTTCCGCGTTCGTCAGCACGAGCAGGGCGCGCAGGAGTGTGGTGGCATGGCGGGCGTTCATGCGGACCTTGGTGAGAATCCGCCAGTTCTTCAGGTCTGCGAAGCCGTGCTCGTTCGCCGCCCGCTCGCGGCTGACCAGCCGGTTCGCCTCCTTCTGGGCGGTGGTGAGCGGATGACCGCGACTCGCCCTACGGCCGGTGACGATCACCGGGTCGTCGGGGTCGTTGTCCAGGCCGACGAAGCCGAGGTCGGCCAGGGCGCCCAGACCGGCTTCCCGAAGGTGGGTTGTGATCTTGTTGTGGCGGGCGGTGGTGATCTCGCTGGAACGTCCGGGCTTCGCCGCCGAGATCCACAGCAGGTTGCCGCGCTCGTCGGTCAGGGCGAGGAACAGCAGGCCGTGGGCCTTGTGCTTGCCCGAATAGTTCGGCCGGTTCTCGTCCCCGGTGCGTCGGCGGGTGCGGACGAGGGTGCCGTCGAGCAGGACGACGACGCCACCCTTGCGGGCGATTTTCTTCAGAGCGCGGTCCAGGCGCGGGGCGCGGGCCGACAGCAGCTCGATCACTTCCAGCAGCCAGCGGCGCACGGTGGAGGCGGAGACGCCGTTGCCACCCGCCATGTCACAAAGCCGCTGGTCATGCCGGAGGACTGCCAGGACGATAAGAGCGATCCGGCCGGGCGGGAGCTTGCGCCAGCGGGAACGGATCTTCTTCAGGTGGCCGCGGACCAAGCCGGCAACCAGGTCCAGGGTGGCGCTCGACAGCGGCAGGCGGCACTGGTAGACAAGCCTCTCAGTGCCCTCGGCGGGGCTGATGTTCTTTCGCATGGAATCCCAACTCCTGCCGGGGGCATGCGCGTACGCCGGAATCAGGCCGCGGCCGGTCAGACCGGCGACTGCGGCAGGGCGGTGAAGCGGCCGGCGGGGGCGCGGTGCAGCCAGCCCCGGTCCGCCAGGCGCCTGAGCTTTTCGCGCACCGGTTCGACCTGCCCGGGCTGGGTGCCCCTGCCGAGCTGGACGCTGACATCCTTGGCCGGGACCGGCTCCGAGGCCGCGGCCACGATCTTCGTGATCGCCTGGTAGTCGGCGGGCAGCGCGCTTTCGTCCATGCCCGGCTCGCGGTGCGGGACCAGCAGCATCCCGCCCGCACCCGGAGTCGTCACCCGCCCCAACTCCTCGGCCGCAACCGGGGCCTCGGCCTGCCCGCTCCGCTCCGCCTCGATGAACTGCCCGATCATCACCTCTGCGGCCTCCAGCCGGGCCACCTCGGCATCGATCTCGGCGAGCTCCTTGCGCAGCCGTTCAGTGCGATCTTGTTGACCAGCACCGCCAGGCCGACGTGCCTCTTGCGGAGCGCCGCGACGGCGGCCCCGATCTGTTCTGAGTCCGAGGCGGTGATCTGCGCGTGCTCCGCCCATGCGCTCGCTCTTCGGCGAGAGGGGACCGACACCTTCCAGGTCCACTGCTCCCATAGGAAGGTGCCGGCCTCGGCGAGCACTTGCGCGGTGATCCGGGTTCGTCGGGCCGATCACCCCGCCGACAGCGTGGCCGGGCAGGCGTTCCGCCCGGCCACGCGGGTGACCGCGGATCAGGCTCCGGGGTGCAGAGTCGACTACAGCAAGTTCCACGACGTCCGCGTCGGGTCAGGCGGTCATGGCGTCGCGGACGAGAGCGGTGTCGACGAACTGCTCGAAGCGCACGATGAGTCCGCCGCGTACGACGAAGTGGTGGGCGACGCGTACGTCGATCGCCTTGCCGGTGGCCTTGTTGGTCGCGGTGTAGCGGGCCAGGACGACGACGTTCTCGCCGTCGACGACGTAGGTGTCGTCGTGGGCGGTCCAGTTCTCCCAGTCCTTGCCGAGCTGTTCCATGACGTTGGCGGTGACGCCGTCGGGGGTGCGGTAGGTGCCGGCCAGGGGGAAGCCGGCCATCTCGGTCCACTCGACGTCGGGCGCGAGGGTGGCGCGCAGGGCCTCGAGGTCCCCGGCGGCGGAGGCCAGGTACTGGCGCCGTACGACGTCGGCGGGTGCGGTGGAGGTGGCGAACTCGCTCATGGTCAGCCCCACTTCATCTCGCCCTTGGCGACCTTCGCGCCGATCTGGGCGGCGATCAGCATGCCGTTGTCCGGGTAGCGGGCGATGAGCGCCTCGGTGAGCGCGGCGCCGTCGGCCGCCTTGGCGAGTTCCTGCTCGAAGGCGAGCAGGTAGTCGCGGGTGGCGGTGATGGCGGAGGCGTCGGCGGCAGTGTCGGGCAGGCGGTGGCCGGGGACGACGAGCTCCGGGTTCAGGGCGGCCATCTCGTCGAGCAGGTCGATCCAGGCGGCACGGGACTCGGGGGTGGCGGTGTCGGCGACCCAGACGTGCTCCTGCTGGAACAGCAGGACGCCGCCGAGCAGGGCGCGGGACTCCGCCTGCCACAGGTAGTGGCGGTCGGGCAGTTCGTCGGAGCCGCCCTTGAGCTCGAAGCGGTGGCCTTCGAGGGTGAGGTCGCCGGTCAGCGGGGTGAGGTCGACAAGGCGGGTGGGCAGGTTCGGGCCGAGGGCCGCCCACGCCTTGAGCTTGCCCTCGTAGGAGTGCTTGATGTGCTCGATGACGATCGGGGTGGCGACGAAGACCGCGTCGGGGAAGGCGTCGGCGATCACTTCGGCGCCGAAGTAGAAGTCGGGGTCGGCGTGGGAGACGAAGACGGTGGTGAGGTTCTTGCCGGAGTCGAGGATCTCGGCGGCCAGGCGGTGGCCGTCGGCGCGGGTGAACGCGGCGTCCACCAGCAGGGCGTCGGTCTCGCCGGTGACGAGGGTGGCGGTCTTGTTCTTGGATCCGGCGGGGAAGTCGAGGTCGAGGATCTTGAAGTCGAGGGCGCTCATGCTGGGGGCTCCTTGCAGGGGTGGAGGGTTGCGGGGTCAGTCGAGGCTTGCGAGGCGTCGGTCCACCTCGTCGGCGGTGGCGTGTCCGCGGGCCAGGGGGACGACATGGTCGCCGTCGACGGCGAGGAGGGTGGGAAAGCCGGAGACACCGAGCTGGGCCGCGCGGCGGAAGTCGGCGCGGGCCGCGGTCTGCGCCTCGGACGCCTCGAATGCTGCGACGACGGCATCCGCGTCGAGCCCGGCCGCCTGGGCGACCGACCGGTACGTGGCCGCCTCCGACAGGCTCAGGCCGTCTACGTAGAAGGCGTGCTGCAGGGCCGTGACCAGCTCCGTCGCGCGGTCGGGGGCCACCTGGCGCACGGCTGCGACGCCGCGGGCGGCGGCCTCGGAGTCCATCACGAACGAGCCGTCGGCAATCAGCTGCTCGTAGGCCTCGCCGAACTCGGCACCGGTCTGCTCGGCGATCTGGGCGTTGGCCCCCTGGACGTAGCCGAAGTCGCGGATCGGGACCCGGCGGCCGCCGGTGAACAGACCGCCGGAGACGACCTCGACCGGCAGGTCGGGGTGGCGCGTGGTGATCTCGCGCAGGGTCGCGGTGAATCCGTGCGACCAGCCGCAGTAGGCGTCGAAGACGTAGACGAGCTTCATCGAAGACCTCGGCAGAGAGGGACGCCCGCCGGTTGCGAGCGATTCATCTGACCAAACAGTAACTGACGTGTCAGATATTTCTCGACCCGTGTGAACTGGGACACGCGAGCGCGGCCCATGCCATTGGACCTGCGCTGTCGCCGGTCCGCAGGTCAGGGAAGCCGAGGCAGCACATCCCTAGCCGTGTGGCTGAGGATCCGGAGATCCTCCGCGAACCGCTCGCGGTGCGCCGCCGGGAGGGGTTCCACGAAGTACCGTTTGATCTTGTCCAGGTGCACCCTGGCAGCGCGTACGGCGGTCTCCTCGCCCAGCGGGGTCAGCCGCACCAGCTTCCCGCGGCGGTCGTCGGGGGACTCCGCGCGCGTCACGAGACCAGCCGTCTCCATACGATCCACCAGTCGGGTGGCGCCGCCGGTGGTCAGGACCTGCTCCTGGGCGATGGCCCGCATGGACAACCCCGGCTCGCTCGCCCGCCCGAGGATCAGCAGCACCTCGAAGACCAGATGGCTGATGCCGCACTCCACCTCAAGGGCCCGGCCGAGGATGTACTCCAGCCGGTTCGCCGCCCCCTGCAGCCGCCCGAAGGCAAGGATGAGCTCGTGGTCGGCGGCCTCCTTCGCCGTCCTGATCTCCGGTTCCTCGCCCACGGCTTCGCCGCCTCCTCTCCTCGCCCCAGCACCACCGTACCGATCATGCCGGGCAGGGCCGACACAGCGGATTCGCCCAGCCTTATTGCTGGATTTCCTCATTGCCGCTGCATAACCCAGACCAGCACATCCGCCACCAGCAGCCCCTTCTCACCCGGCTCTCCTCAGAGCCTACGAGGCACCCCCAACGGCATCGCGATCCAGCGAACCGGCAACGCGCCGGATGATCACCTGCTACCGATCACGCCCCCGACCGGCACGAGCACCTCAGCCCCCACCCGCACCAGCCCCATGACCAGCGCATTCAGGTTGAACAAGGCTCAGGTGAAGAATCGAGGCAGATGCCACATCAACCAGCATGACCAGACAACGACATCAACGATCAGCAGTCACAAGATCTGAGGCTGTAGTACACGTACGGTTCAACTGTGAACAGCCCCAAAACGGCCCGCCGAAGAAACCGACGGACCGTCACGAAGAATCGAGGTCAATTAATAGTCGGCCAGATGTAGAGCATCGCGATAATGCAGCCCGTGAACGAAAATACGACCCAGTACAAAGAAACAATGTTGAACGGCACCTTGTCCCAGGGTTTCTGTTCCTGTTCCAAAACGTCGGCCGCGACTCTTTTCCTGACCGGAACCAGCATGATGACGAAAGTGAGCAGGACACAACTGTACAGGTATAGAGTGAAGGAGGCGGAATATCCTTTTACTATGGCGGTGGGCACCAGGAATACGCTGCCGCCCAGCGGGGCGAAGGATATTCGCCGCTTTGCTTTCGGCGTCGGCATGCACCAGCGCATCGCGACCGTGTAGATGATGGTGGTGACGCCGGCGATGAGAACCCAGTCGCCTGCGATCAAATGAAGAGACATGGCCGCGGGCCCTCCCGGGACGGAACACGAGGTGATTTATTGAAATCGCTTGGATTCCGCCCCGGAGGACATCATTCGGGGATTACCACGGTGTCAGATCGTGCCAGGTGTCACTGACAGCATCGCCCACCGTGTTTGCGGCATCGACGATGGCGCCGGTAGCCGGCGAAAGGGCTGCCATACCAAGGCGCTGAGCCTGGGCGCCGAGCGACATGACGCCGCCTTCGAGTCCCCTGAAGGCGTCGTCGATGACGCCGACCGTGCCACCGAACTTGGTCCACGGCAAACCGGTGGTGAAGACGCCGAGGGCCACGCCGACCGCCGAGGTCAGGAATTCCGCGGAGCCGATGCCGTTGGTGAATCCGTAGATGACGGTACTGGCCACACCCGTGATCAGGGAGACCCCGCCGAAGAACCCGTAGAGGGCTTCGCCCGCCGGCGGCGGGACCAGCAGAGAAAGAGCGGCGACGTAGCCCGCGTAGGTGGATACGGTGCCGAGCGTTGCGGCGGCGGCCTGCCAGTCGCCCTTGGTGCCGCCCAGGAACGTGCCGGGCTTCTTCGCCCCGTCGTTGTCCGCGTTGTCGGCCTGGTCGACGCCGTTCTGCTTGGCCTTCGCGGCCGCCTCCGCGGCCTTCCTGGCCGCTTCCAGCTGCTCCTGCTTGCGCTTCGTGGCGGCGATCTGATTGGCCTGGGATGCGGCCGCAGCCGCCTCCTTGGCGTCCTTGCCGGCCTGGGTGGCCGAGGCGGCGGCTGAGTTGGCGGAGGCCTGCGCGCTGATGGCGGACGCCGTCGCGGCGTCCGCGGCGGCGGTCGCCTGGTTCGCCGAGTAGTTGGCGCGCCGGGCGGAGCCGCGGGCGGCCAGCGCCGCGGCCTTCGCCTTGTCCGCGGAAGCCTGGGCGTCCGCCGCGGACTTCTCCGCAGCGTCCGCGTGGGCGTCCGCCTGATCCTTGTAGCCCTTGGCCTTGGCGGCGGAGTTCGTGGCGGCTGTGGCCCACTTCTGTGCCTCGTCCGACGCCTTGCGGGCGTCCGCCGCCACCTTCTGCGCGTACGCCGCGTTCGTCGTCGCGTCCTGGGCCAGCTTGGCGGCATGGGCGAGTAGGGCCTGCATCGCCGCGATGTGGGCTGCGGAGTCCGAGTCGAGCTGCAACATCCGCGGGTGGACGGCGACGACGAAGTTGCGGCGCATCCAGGTCGGGCCCTCGAGCGCCACGGTCGCCGACATCTTGGTGTACGGACCCGCGGAGTCGATGGAGGAGAAGACCGCTACGTTGTCGTCCTGCGCCAGCGCAGGCCCGTACTTGACGGTGAAGAAGTCGTGCACGGCCTTGGCCGAGCCGTCGTTGAGGGCCTCGGTCGCCGCTTGCGTGACCGCCTTGCCGGGATTCTGACCGAGAATCCGGAAGATCGCCGCGGTCTGGTCGGTCTTGGCCGCCTGGATCCCGCCGGTGGTGAGGAAGGCGGCGGGGGCGGCGTCGTCCGTGGACTCCAGGGCCGCCTGTGCCGCGATCGCCACATCGGGCGTGGAGACCTGGCTGATGAACAGGACGGTCTCGCGGTCGTCCTGCTTCTGGGCGATGGTCCGGTCGGTGTCGATCCAGTTCAGGACCGACTCCTCACCGGCGGCAAGCGCGAACGCCGCGGCCTCGCGGGTCCAGGTGCCGTGGGACGACAGCAGGCTGAGGCACGCGTTGCGGCCGTGGCCTATGGCCGTCGGGTGGTCGCCGGCCGTGTACGCCGTCTGCGCCGCCGCGATCAGGTCCAGCGTGGCCGAGTCCGTGGCCTGCTGCTGAGTCAGCTGATTGCGGGCCTTCGCGTTGTCCTGTTGCTCGAGGACGGCGAGCGCGGCGGCCTCGGCCTTGCCCTGGTCGGTGTACTGGTCGAGCTTCGTGAGCTCTGCGTCGCGTGCTTGCTGCTCCACTTTCTGTGCGTCCAGGACGGCCTTGACCGCGGCGTCGGCCGCGGCCTGGGCGTCGTTGGCGTACGCGGTGGACTTGTTGGCGAAGTCGAGCGCCTGGCCCGCGTACTTCACGGCTTCGTCGGCGGCGGCCGCCGCCTTCTCCGCGTGGTCGGCAGCGGAGTTGGCCGCGTCACGGGCTGCCCCGGCGGCCGTCGCCGCGCTGTTGGCCAGGGTCTGCGCCTGGGAGGCGGCACGGGTGGCACGCGCGGCCTGAGCGTCGGCCTCGGCGGCGGCCCCGCGGGCGGCGGCTGCCTCCGACTGGGCGGCACCGGCGGCGGTGGCCGCGGCGGCCGAGGCGTTCGCGGCGGCGGCGGCGTCGCGCGCGGCGGACGCGGCGGAGCTGCCGGCCAACACCGCCTGCTGGGAGGCGACCTTGGCTGCGTCGGCTGCCTTCGCGGCCGTACGTGCCTTGGCCGCGGCGTTGCGGGCAGCGACTGCCGCGTCCTTGGCGGCCTTCGTCTTGGACGCATCCTTGGACGCCGCCATGGCGGCCTGGTAGGCGCTGGAGGCGGCATGGGCGGCCATGGCCGCGGCGGACGTCGCGGCGTGGGCGGCCCACGCGGCCTTGCGGGCGGCGGACTGGGCCGCGTAGGAGGCGGAGATGGCGGTGGACGCGGCGTTCGCCGCGCCCTTGGCGGCGCTGGCGGCAGTGCGGGCGGCAGCCGCGGCCTTGGCGACGTCCTGCTTGGCGGCCTGTGCCTCGTCGGCTGCCTCCAGGGCGGCCTTCTTGGCCTCGGCGGCTGCCGAGACCGCCTTGCCTGATTCCTCCTTCGCCTTCTCTGTAGTCAACTGGGCTCGCTTGGACTGCCGTTCGGCGACGGCGACGAGTTGCTCGATGGTGGCTGCTTCGTCGTCGCGGGCCCGGGCTATGTTCTGCCCGATCTCCAGGAACCAGCGGATGGCGGTTGCGCCGCCGTCGTCCAGGGCGCGCGTCGCGTACTTCGTCACTTCCGGCCCGGCGCCGTTGAGGACCTTGAAGACTTCGGCGGTCTCGTCCTGGAGACGCGCGGAGAACTGGGTGGCGGTGACGAACTTCATCAGCGCCTCGCCGGAGCCGTCATTCAGCGCGGTGTCCGCGGCGGCCTGCACACTCTTGCCTCCCAGGGCCTTGAGCGTGAAGGTGAGGACGCTGAGGTCCTCCGTCTGCGCCGTCGCGAATCCGCCGGCGAGGAAGGCCGCGATCTCGGTGTCACCCGCGTCCAGCACGCGGGAGATCTCGGCCCCCGTGCCCTTGCCGGAGATGGAGAGGGACTTGAAAAGGGCGACGCGGTTGTCCTCGGCGACGGCAGAGGGCAGCCCCGTGGCGATGAACGCCTCGACGTCCGTGTCGGTGCCGACGAGAGCGGCGGCCGCGGCCTCCCGGGTCGCCTTGCCGCCGACCTGCCACGCCGTGACGGCCTTGGCCCGTGGGGTGTCCGGAAGGGAGGGGAGGGGAGGGACATCGCCCGCGTCGGCCGTGGCGGCTAACGCCCGGGCGGTCGTGGCGAGGGGCAGCGCGGCGGCTGCCGTGGCCGTAGCAGCGGCGGTCAGGACGCGCCGTCTGCTCCAGAACGTGGTGGTCAAGAATCAAATCCCAATCGCTCGGCAACGGGCAGCCGTCCACCGATGGTGAATGGCTGTCAGTTACAGGTGGCTGGCGGCTGATGCGGAGAACTGCGCATCTACCGCGATGAGTTGACTGCCTGGACGGGTTGTTCAGCGGCAGTGAGGCCAATTTCCTGAGGAGCATCACATGAATGACGTTCGCGCGGAACCATAAATGGAAACTCGGTCCCTTTTGCCCGATCTCTCCGGCACTTGGATATAAAGAATTTCGAATGCGAGGTCCGCGAATGGCGCATCGATAGGCTCCACGCAAATTCTTTGCCGCGGGGTTCTGTTCGTCCTGGATGATGTCGGGGCGGCCGGTGGCATCGGTCATACGAATACCGAAGGAGCGGGAAACACCGGCGGCGGAGCTGGTGACTCTTCTCCGTCCGGCTGTTCAGGCCCTCGCGGGAGCGATGTTCGACCAGGGCATGACCTCGTGGTAGGCCGCGCCGTAGAAGCGGAACTTGTCCGTGAAAATCACTCGCGGCACCGCGCTGCTCTTCTTCATCAGCCTGCGGAAGAAGCGCCGGACGGCGACCTTTCCCCGACGACTCCGCACGAGAATGTCGAGCACGTCGCCGTCCTGGTCGACGGCCCGCCAAAGGTACTTCCGCCCCCCGTTGATCTTGATGAACACCTCGTTCAGATGCCATTTGTCCCCGGGCCGGGGCTGGCGACGGCGCAGTCGTCTGCGTAGGCATGCACGAACTTCCGGCACCACCGCCGGAACGTTTCGCAGGAGGTCCTGCCACGCCATCCGCCAACGTGTCAGTGACCCGAGGGGGTCACGGAGTCCGTGACCCCCTCGTCGTGCTGAGCCTGCGTCAGCGGACACTGCCGGTCCAGTTCTTGACCGGCGCCTGGATGGTGGTGCTTGTCGGGCACCCACTCGTCCTTGGTACGGCCATACCCGGTCACCCGCAGCTGCTCGCCCGCGACGGGCGTGGTGGCGGAGACGAGAACCGGGTCGATGTCGGTGACCGGTGCGGCGAGCTTGGCCATCACCAGGTCACGGTCAGTGCGCGGGACCAGTTCGGTGACCGCTAAGACATGGCCTGCGGTGGAGGTGCGGCCGATCGTCGCGGTCGTCGCGGTCGTCGCGGTCGTCGGCGCACCCGCGGTGATCGAGGACGGCGGCTGGGAGGGGTCGTCCGCGAAACAGCTGGCCGCGGTGAGAACCCACTGCGGGTCGACGAGCACAGCGGTGCACGCGGTCTTGTCCCCGACGTTGATCTTCGCTGTGAAGGCGTACGTGTTGTCCGCGGCCACATCGCCGGAGACGGCCTGCACCGGCGTGGTGGTGAGCACGCCTACCGCGGCGATGCCCGCCAGCAGCCCCGTGACCCGCGCTGCGCGGGTTCTCTTCCCAGGCATTCGGTTCCCTTACAGGTAGCTTCGGTTGAGGCTCCGGCGAGGGGTCTCGCCGGAGCCTCGTGGCGGTGGGCCGTTAGACCCAGTCGTCGCCCGGGGCGATCTGGAAGTACGTGCCGGTGTTGGTGCGCGTGGCGACCTTGCCGTCACTGCTGTGGACGAAAAGGTCGGCTTTGCCGTCGGCGCTGATGTCGGCGAAGTACAGACGGCCCTGGCCGGGCTGGCCGAGGTAGTTGGACCAGCCGGCGCTCCAGTCGGTACCGCCGTCGAAGTACGTTCCCTTGTTGATGCGGACCGAGACCTTGCCATCGTTTCCGTGCACGATCAGGTCGGCTTTGCCGTCGGCGTTGATGTCGGCGAAGTACAGACGGCCCTGGCCGGGCTGGCCCAGGTAGTTGGACCAGCCGGCGCTCCAGTCGGCGCCGCCGTCGAAGTACGTTCCCTTGTTGATGCGGACCGAGACCTTGCCATCGTTTCCGTGCACGATCAGGTCGGCTTTGCCGTCGGCGTTGATGTCG
>NZ_JBVHQB010000042.1:36417-44595 GCF_055567635.1 Streptomyces sp. NPDC026500
CGGCGAAGTACAGACGGCCCTGGCCGGGCCGGCCCAGGTAGTTGGACCAGCCGGCGCTCCAGCGGACACCCGTGTTGAAGCGGAGCGAGGGGCTGCCCGAGGGTGCCGCCTTCGCGGTGCGCACCGTGATGGTGCCGTCGGTGTCCTGGATGACCAGGTCGGCGCGACCGTCCCCGGTGACATCGGCGGGTGTCACGACTTCGCGCGGGCGCTCGCGGACCTCTTGCACCCAGTCGTGCACGGCGCTGTCGTCCACGCGGGAGGAGAGCGCGCCGGTGCGGGTCTCGGTCGCGTCCTGTCCGTAACAGCCACCCTGCCAGGACCGGGAGTTGATGCCGGCCAGCTCGGGCTTGCCGTCCTTCTGGCGGATCAGCGGCCCACCGGCGTCGCCGGCGCAGATCGCGGTGCCCTGCCCGGTTATGGCCACCTGGCCGTCCTGGGCGGAGTCCACGGCGAAGGCGCCGGTGTGCAGGGCGAGCGGTGACCACTCGGTCTTCGTACGGCCGAATCCGGCGGCCGTGAGGGTCTCCCCGGCGGTGGGCGCGGTCGTCGTGAACGGGATCGGGGTGATCCCGGTGATCCCTGTGGTGGGCTGTGCCAGGCGGGCCAGGACCAGATCGCGTCCCTGGTAGGGGACGAGTTCGGTGATGTCGGTGACCAGGCCGCTGGTGGTGGTCAGGTCGGTACGGCCGATCGTGGCGACGGTCTTCTCGGCCGGCGTGCCCTCTGCGGGTAAGGCCCCCGAGGCGGGGTTGTCGACGAAACAGGAGGCGGCGGTGAGGACCCACCGGACGTCCACCAGCGCCCCTGAGCAGGCTCGTGCGCCGTCGCCGATGGCGAGGCGTACGGCATAGGAGTAGGCGGCATCGGTGGTCGCAGGGCCCGTGACTGCTTGCGCGGACGGGACGTTGAGCGCTAGTGGCCCGGCGATCAGGGCCGCGGCCAGCGCGGCGGCGCGCACAGGTCTGGTGAGTTGCATGACGAGGGTCCTTGATGCGAGGTCTGCGTAGCCTGTGGCCGTGGCAGAGTGGCTGACGAGGAGCGTCGGTTGTCGGCCGTACGGGACTCCGGTGAAAGAAACCCTGGCCTGGCGTTACTTGGTTGTCCGGATCTCCATCAGCATGAAGTCGCGGCCGTCGGGGTCCACGCTCTCGCCCACTCCGGTGAAGGTGTTCTTGGGGATGTCGAAGGACTTCTCCTCGGTGCCCGTGGTCATGTCGACCTGGGTGGAGTAGTCGTTGCCCTTCATTCCGTACACCGTGGGGATTTCCAGGGTGAGCCAGCCGGAGTTGCCCGTAACCTGGAAGCAGATCCTGTCGGTGCGGCTGCGCGTGTAGACCTCGAGCTGGCCGGTGCCCGTGACGCAGTCGGTGAGGGTGATGTGACCGTCACCGCGCTTCAGTTTGATGTTCTTCTCCGTCAGGATCTTGTCCGCGTTCGGGTAGTTGAAGTCTTCGACCGCATACCCCGGTGCCTCATCGGCGACGGACGTGGCCTGCGCCGTGCCGTCGGTGCCGCCTGTGGCGGGTGAGCCGCCGGCCAGCGCGAGCCAACTCAGTGCGGCGGCCGCCGTGGCTGCCACGGCGGTGCGCAGGAGGGTCTTCGTCTTCGGCATACGGGCCCGTGCGGGTCTTGCCTTCATCGCTGTCCCTTTTCGTCGTCTTGGTGATGGGGAGCGAAAGCCGGCGCCGACCGTACTCGGAATGCTGAATCCACTGGGATGGATTCGGCCAGACCTCTGCGGACGCACACATTCCTATAACCCTTCCCCCCGGACGCCCCCCGGATTGTCATACGGGCGCAACGGCCCGGGAAAATCCGTATGAAGACGCCCGAGCAATGACATCCCTTGTGCAGATTTTTATCAACCGGTCAAACAGGGCCACAACGGACGGGAGTTGAGGTCATTGTGTGACGTGGATCATGACATGGCGAGGGTTGCTCGGCCTCCCTTAAAGAGTCCATAAAAGAACAGCAAGCCGCGATCGGCAAGGTCGAGTCGGGCCAGGCACGCGGCGGCCGCGTCGACGCGGCCGGCACCACCCTCTCGCCGATCCTCGGCCCGGTCCTTGACGGCAACGGCTTCGCCAGCATCACGGACACCGACAACGGCGCGTTCGACGGCGACAGCACCTACGACCGCGCGGTCGGACCCATGCAGTTCATCCCCTCCACATGGGCGTGGGCGGGCCGCGACGGCAACGGCGACGGCAAGAAGGACCCCAACAACGTCTACGACGCGGCACTGGCCGCCGGGCACTACCTGTGCCGCTTCGGCCACGACATGTCCGTCCAGGCGCAGATGAACGCCGCGATCCTCAGCTACAACAACTCGACGGCGTACCTCAACACCGTCCTGTCGTGGCTGGAGTACTACCGCAAGGGCACGCACGAGGTACCGGACGGCACGGGCACGCTGCCCTCGCACCACAGCGACGAACCGGCCACGCCGAGCCCGAGCCCCACCCCGCCGCGGCCGACCGAGCCGGGCGGCACCAAGCCGGGCGGCCGCCCGACGAGCCCCGCCCCGACCCCGCCCGCGTCCCCCTCGCCGACCCCGCCGACCCCGCCCACCACCACGCCGGCACCGACGCCCACCGAGACGGTGGACCACCTGACGAACATGGCCGACGGCAAGGCCACGGCGACAGCCGGCGGCACGTTCACGCAGAAGATCGCCGTACGGACCGAGGACAAGGCCGACAAGGCCGTCGCGAAGGTCCGCGTGCGGTTCACCATCGTCGGCGACACCGACGCCACCTTCACCGGCGGCGAGAACGTCGCCACACAGCTCACCAACGGGCTCGGCACCGCCACCGCGCCCGCCCTCACGGCCGGTGAGAAGACAGGCGACTTCACCGTCCGCGTCACCGTCGTGGGCCGCGTCATGGCCGGCCTCGACTACACGGCGACCGTCACCGCCCGCCAGGCCGACACCCTGGCCCGCACCACCGACACCGCGCCGACCTGCGTGCCGGGCGGCGAGTTCGCCGACCAGATCGAGGTCAAGGCCACCTACCAGGGCGCCGCCGCGGGCAAGGTCGCCGCCACCGCGACCCTGGTCAAGTCCGCCGACGACACAGGCGAGAACGACAAGGGCCCCTACTTCAAGGACGTGGACGGCACGACCGTACGCACCCTCACCGCCCTGACCACCGACGCCGACGGCCTGCTCGTCCTGCCGAAGCTGTACGCCGACGACACCACCGGCACCTTCCTCCTCCGCATCACCACCACCGGCGGGGCGACACTGACCGTCGAACTGACGGTGGCCGCCGCCGCCTCTAGCACCGCGCCGCCACGCGCGGCCGTGCCTCTCCAGGGCGCCCCCCGGCCCATGCCGCGGGCGGATACGAGGGGCGATTTCACAGAGTCGGCGCACGTTGGCCGAGCGTCAAGCCGCACCCCTCGGCTCCGGCGGGCGGCTCCAAGAAGTGCCAACCCGAACAAGCGCAAGCAGCGCCAATCGACTCTGACCGTTCAACGCTCCCCGGTGTGTGCGGAGCTTGGCACCGCACACACCGGCGGCGCGGCTGGTCACAAGTGGGAATCACTCACAGGAAGGATGCCCTCATGGCCGAAGCCGAATTCGAGGCCCAAGCGGAGCAACAGTGGGCGGCCGGAGACCTTGCCGCGGCTCTGGCCCTGTATCTGAGGGCGTGGACCCGCCGGGACGACGAGGTCGCGGAGAAGATCCTGGACCTCGTGCACGAGTGGGGCGACATCGACGCCGCGCTGGAGCTGATCACCGCGGCCGCGGACGCGGGCAACGCCGGGGCGTACGAGGCGCTGGCCGATCTGCTGATCCAGCTCGACCGGCCCGAGGAGGCTGTCGCGGCCCTGGAGCAGGCTGCCCGCGGCGGCCGCGACGTGACCTGTGGACCGCGGCGGTCCTGGCCGAGGAGATCGAGGACAGGGTACGCGCGGAGGCCTACTACAAGCAGTCGCTGGCCGAGGGCAACCCCCGGGCGCTCAACGACTACGGCGTCTTCCTCAGCGAGGACGACGAACGGCTCGACGAGGCCGCCGATCTGCTGGGCCGGGCGATCAGCCAGGGCGACACCATGGCGGCCGGCAACCTCGGCCGACTCCTGGCCGACCGCGAGGAGTACCCGCAAGCACTTCCCTGGCTGCGCCAGGCTCTGGACGCCGGAGACCGTTCGATCCTGGTCGTGCTCGGCGAGGCCGAGAACGCCGTCGGTGACATGGAGGCGGCAGGGGCCCACCTGCGGGAGGCCTTGGCCGAGGAGATTACCGGAGCCCGCTTCGCCTGCGCGCTCCACCTGGCCGACAACGGCTCCCACCAGGAGGCCGTGGGACACTACGAGGCCGCCGCGGAGGACGGCGAGACCAACGCCTACCTGAACCTCGCACTCCTCCACGAGGAGCTGGAGCAGTGCCAACAGGCCGACCGCCGCTTCAGGGATGCCATCGAACACCGGGACGAACTCGCCTTCGTCAACTACGCGCTGTTCCTCTCGGAGCAGGGACGGGACAGCGAGATCGGCGCGCTGCTCGCCCCGGCAGCTGAACTCGACCTCGACCCTGAGGCCATGACGGAGCTACGGGCTCTCGCGAAGGCAAGAACACAGACGAATCCTGACCGGCCCTGAATTCGCAGGGCGTGCAGGGGTGCACCTCGCGCATCAACAGTGGGAACAGATACCTCCCGGAGCCCGAGGTGTCCTCGGATGACCAGCCAGCTCCGATCGAGACGGCCCGCGTCCAGCGCCGCCGTGAAGCCGAGGCCACCCGCGCACTTGCGCTGCGGCGGGCGCGTGCGGCGAACGGCCCGGAAGAACGGGACTGCGGCGGACCAGCTCGAGGGTGCAACGCCTGCGGTGGAGCTGGAACGCATGGCGTGACCGGAAGTTGTGGGCTGTGGTCGTCGGCTCGGGTGCCTTGCATTCAGCGACGGCCCTCACGCCTCGGTCGATCCGTCGACGCTGCCCGTCCACTACACACACTCGCCGGCTTGCACAGCCTTCACCGCGTCGTTGGGAGCGGGAAACCGTTCGCCAAGGTCATCGAGCAAGTCGATATCGCTCTCCGGGGCGTCGTCCCAGTCCAACAGCTCCAAACGTGCGGACTGGGCTGGAGCGGTTCGCACTGAGGCTCGTTTCGGGGGCGCCTTGCGGTCCCTCTTGCGCTTCTTCGGCATTGCCGTCAGTCTCCTTCACCTTCTTGGCGACCTGGTCTTCGATCGGTGCCGTCGCTGGCCATGAGGAGGCGATGGCGCATTGTCGCCTCCAGCCGGTCCCGGCCCTGCTCCCCGGCCTGGTGCCAGGCGCACAGCAGAATCCCCTCCAGGGGGCCGCCGACGAAGACGGCCTGTTCGACGGCGGCGACGCGCGTCGGCTGAGCTCGCGCATCGCCCTGGTCTGCCGCTCGACTGCCTGCGCGATGCCAGGGTCGACCCGGCTCGGGGGCGCGGCGGACTGGTGCGCGCCGAGCGCCTGGCGGTAGCCCTCGGACGCCGACCCCCGGGTCTTCACCGGTGCTTCGGGCCCGGCCTCGGCTGCTGGGGCGGGCTCCGTCGTACGGGGCGCGGGTGAGCCGCCGGCGGCCAGGACCCGGATGCTGCGCACGGCGTCGGTGCCGGACGTGCTGTTCGCCGTGGCGACGATCCGGGCGCTGATCAGCCGAAGCTGGGTGGCGTAGGCGGGCGAGTCGGGGCGCAGGTCCAACTGGCCGGTCTCCGGGTGGAAGGCCACCGCCTGGACGTGGTCGGGCAGCCGCGGGGAAACCGCGGCCGCGATGTCGGGCCACCGGTCCATCACGGTTCCGTCGGCGGCCGGGAGCTCCCAGGCACGCTCTGCCATCAGGCCCTTCAGCACGGCGGCGAACCCGCTCGGCTCGCGTCCGTCGCGCCGTACGGTCGTCTGACTACGGCGGCGCGGCGCGCGGGTCTCACCGCCGTGCTTCTTAGCAGCCTCGCGGGCCTGGCGCAGGGCGACCCGGGCGAGGGCAACGACGTGAAACTCACCAAGTGGATCACGGTCGCCCGCGCCGTCGATCTGGCCCACCTGCGCAGCTTCACCAACGGCCTCGAAGTCGACCGGCCCGCCGTGAACGCCGGCCTCACCTTGCTCTACCACAACGGCCGCACCGAAGGCGTCAACACCCGCACCAAGAGAATCATGAGACAGATGCACGGACGCGCCGGATTCGACCTCCTCCGCCACCGCATCCTCCTGCCCTGACGGACACCCGGCGTCACCACCGACTACGGGCCAGACCCTGATTCCTGATAGACCCGATGGCGGGATCTCCTGATCAGGTGGTCGTCGCTCCCTCGCCCTCTTCGACCAAACCGATGGCCTCCGGGAATCCGGAAGCGAATGCCTTATGCGCGGGGTCGGTCTCCTCGTGGGCAGCCTCCCGGAAGAGGTGCATCAGCTCCCGCCGGTCCTCGTCAGGCGCCTGGTCCAGCCGCCTCAGCAGGGTTCCCGTCCACGCTTCGGTAATCTTGACGGCTTCATCGTCGGCGACGGTGTTCTCGTCGGCCAGCTCGATACTGGCGAGCACAGCCATGTAGGCGGCCGCGAGCACCTGAGACCGGGTCACCGAAGTACCGGCTACGGCCTGCGGTTCCCGCGCGGGGAGACAGAGTTCGTCGGGAAGTTCCAGCAGCGACCGGTCTGCCTTCCAGAAGCCCCTGTACGCCATGTCCTGGCTGTGCATCGCTCCGGCGAGCCTGCGGAAGACGAGGACGAATTCCTGCCGGTCGTCGTCCGCCAGACGGTGCAGACCGTCCTGCACGATCCGGATGCCCCGTCCGGTGAGCCGTGCCTTGCCTTCCGCGCTGATACCGGCTGGCTCACCGGAATCGTCACCGCTCGGATCGCAGGAGCGGATGGCGGCGATGAGACCGAGCACACCCTCCGTGAGGATGTGCTCGATGAACCACTGTCTCGGCTGCCGGCCCGCGACATAGGTTCCCGGGGCCAGGTCGTTGAGCTCGACCGCGTCACGGGTGCGGAAGCCGGCAAGCGTGAGCACGCTTTTGATCGTCTCGTCCATGAGTGAGACGATCCGCGTACCGTGCTCGATCACCGGTTCCGAGAGATCGAGCCGGTCCGGCTGCATGAACTCGAGGGCAGCCTCGGTCAGGGATTCACCGGCGTTCCAGCTGACGTGGACGCCGCCTGTCGGACCTTCGATGGTGTCGACGGAAACGCACGCGCCGGCCTGCTGGTCGGCCAGGGTGTTGGGGTGTTGCACATATGCGGGGAGACCGGCGTGTTGCAGCTCTCGGCATACCTTCTTTGCCAGCGCGTGCCACTCGGCGATTACTTCTTCTGGAGCATGCGGAGAGCCGTTCTTCTCGGCATTGGCGCGTTTCTGAGGATCGATGTACGTCAAGGGTTCTCCTGTGGGAGCCGTCCGCAGCGAAGGGGATTCGGACTGTCGATTCTTCCAGTTCGGTAGATCAAGCCCCCTGCCGCTGTGGCGAACGGCACCAGATTACGGATGTGGGAGGCCCCGCCGGGACGGAAGTCCCGGCGGGGCCCGACAGCGGCTGGATCACTGATCCCGGTCAGTCATGCTTCTGTGCCTCAGTGCCTTGGCCGCTCATCACAGAACGAGTCAACCGTCCGCCGTTGGCCCGCTTGACATAGCTCGCGAGAAGACTCTTCGAATAGGACGCAATCTCAAGCGTGTAGGGGACGGAGTAGGTGATCACGGTCCCTTCCTTGAGAGCCTTTTTAAGAGCACCGGCACAGCCATCGCACGGCTGCCGTTCGGCGTACAAAGCGGTGATCTCCTTGGGGTCGACGCCCTTTTCCTTCAGCTGGTCCAGGATCTCCGTGTCGGAGTGGCCACTGAACTTGCTGTTGGCAACCACGTAATCACCGGTCTTGGGGTCGTTCCAGCCCGGCACCCTCGCCACGGCTACGTTGTGATCTGCCCCAAAGTATCCGTTCTCCACCCGGTACTTGTATGCGAGGTGGCTCATCTCGTCGCTGTTGTAGGCGATCAGCTTCAGCGGGCATGCGCTTCCGGACGCGGATATACCGGCGGAAAGCGGTGTACGCGCAATCCTGGTGCACGTCTTGCCTGTGCCACGTCGGGCGCCGCGCTCGTGGCGCTGGCGCGGCGTGAGACCCCGGCCTTCGAGATCGCCACCGCCATGGCCCACACCCTCGTAGGCCTCCTCGAAACCGACATGACCGT
>NZ_JBVHQB010000043.1:0-41749 GCF_055567635.1 Streptomyces sp. NPDC026500
GGCTGCTCGTGGACTGCCATGATGCTCATCCCTCCCAGAGATGTTCGACGTGGTCCTGCCTGCTTCCGTTGCGTCTTCAATGTCTCGCGGTGGCAAGGGAGTTCGGAGGGGTCGCGGGTCCCTGACAGGAGGGCCGAAGGTCCCTGTCCGGGGAACGCCGGAGTCGTGCGCGATCACCAACCAGGTTTTCCCGCAAGGGAATTCACTTCGCTGTACCGCGATGTACGCCGCACTCCGGTGCACATCACCCATGTACGGCCACTCCGGTGCACATGCGTCCATGTGCGATCCGTTCCGGAGTACATCGTCCGTGTGCGCGATGCTCTCGCACACGGCGTCCACGGGCGGGCCGTCCGGTACCACCACCACAGTCCCGCCCGGTCGTCACGCCGCGTCGCTGGGTACCAGCACCACCGGGCAGTGCGCGTGACGGAGCAGGGCACGGGCGACCGGGCCCGGCCCGGGCCCGCGGTACTGGACGCCGACGACCACGACGACCGCCCCGCGGGTCGCCTCCAGGAGCTCGCGCACGGGACGGGCGGGCGGCAACGATCCGCGCCCCGTGGGCGATGCGTCGCCCACGCCGGACACCGGCCGCTCGCCTCCCGGCGATCGGCAGGCGCCGTCATCCGGCACCAGAGCCCGGCGGCGGGCCTTCGCGTACCGGGAGGCCTCGGCGCGCAGCACGCACAGGCGGGCCCCTCGCCGCTCCGCCTCCGCGAAGGCGAACGCGGCGGCATCCGCGTCCGTCTCACCCCCCGGCCAGAACAACACCCCACCGTCCGGGGCTCCTTGAGCGCCCCGGACGACGAGCAGCGGGCCACGCGTGCGCGCGGACAGTCGACGGCTCACCGAGCAGGCCAGCAGTCCGCCGAGTACGCCCGACCCGCGCGCTCCGACGACGGTCAGCTCGGAGTTCCGGCCATGGTGCGCCAGTGCCCGGACCGGGCTGCCGACGGCGGCCAGGGCCGTGACGGTCAGACCGGGACAGCGTCGGCGGGCCCGTAACGCGGCGGCGGCGAGCACGGGTCCGGCGATGTCCACGTCGGGCACGGCGTGGACGATGTTCAGGGCGGCGCCGCGCAGCGCCGCTTCCTCGGCGGCCCGGTCCAGCGCTCGTACGGCGATGAGCGAGCCGTCGACACCGACCGTCACCTGACGGGTGATCATGTCTGTTCCTCCCCTTGGCCGTTGACTCCTAGGTCGCGGCCGACGCGCCGTCCCTGCCGTCGGCGAGTGAGGCCCGGCCCGCTTCGAGGCGGGCGACCGGGACGCGGAACGGCGAGCAGGAGACGTAGTCGAGCCCGGTGTCGTGGAAGAAGTGGATGGAGTCCGGGTCGCCGCCGTGTTCGCCGCAGACGCCGATCTTCAGACCGGGGTGGGCGGCGCGGCCCTCCTCGACGGCGATGCGCACCAGACGTCCGACGCCGTCCCGGTCGAGGGTCTCGAACGGCGAGGCGGCGAAGACGCCCTGGGCCAGATAGGCCGGGAAGAAGGACGCCTCGACGTCGTCGCGGGACAGGCCCCAGGCCGTCTGGGTCAGGTCGTTGGTGCCGAAGGAGAAGAAGTCGGCGGCCTCGGCGATCCGGCCGGCGGTCAGCGCGGCCCGGGGCAGCTCGATCATCGTGCCGATCGGGCACTCGACGGTGAGCCCGGACTCCCGCGAGACCTCGGCGAGGACACGCTCCGCCGCGGCGCGGACGATCCGCAGTTCCTCGACCGTGCCGACCAGCGGGACCATGATCTCCGCCCGGGGGTCTCCCCCGGCGCGGATCCGTTCCACCACGGCTTCGGCGATCGCCCGTACCTGCATCTCGACCAGGCCGGGGACGACGAGCCCGAGGCGGACGCCGCGCAGTCCGAGCATGGGGTTGGACTCGTGCATGCGCTCGACCGCGGCGAGCAGGCGGCGGTCGTGCTCGGTGGGCCGGGTGGCGACGCGGACGGCCAGTTCGGTGCGGTCGGGCAGGAACTCGTGCAGCGGCGGATCGATGAGCCGGATCGTCACCGGCAGTCCGTCCATCGCGGCGAGGATCCCGGTGAAGTCGCCCCGCTGAAGGGGCAGGAGGGCGTCCAGGGCGGCGCGCCGTCCGGTGTCGTCGTCGGCGAGGATCATCGCCTCGACCAGGCTCCGGCGCTCACCGAGGAACATGTGCTCGGTGCGGCACAGCCCGATGCCCTCGGCGCCGTATCGGCGGGCGCGGGCCGCGTCCTCGGGGGTGTCGGCGTTGGCACGCACGCCCAAACGCCGTACGGAGTCGGCGTGCTGGAGGGTACGGGCGACCGCGTCGGTCAGTGCGCCGTCGCCTTCCCCGGTGTCGAGGAAGTGCCCGACCGGGGAGTCGGCCAGCGGCAGGGCGCCGAGATGGACGGTGCCCACCGTGCCGTCCACGGAGATCACGGTGCCCTCGGTGAGCACGGTCCCGTCGGGTGCGGTGAGGGTGCGGGATTCGACGTCCACCGTCAGTTCTTCGGCACCGCACACACAGACCTTGCCCATCCCGCGGGCGACGACGGCCGCGTGGCTGGTCTTGCCGCCCCGGCTGGTCAGCACGGCCTCGGCCGCGACCATCCCGGGCAGGTCGTCGGGCGTCGTCTCACGCCGTACGAGGACGACGTGCTCCCCGGCGTCCGCGCGTCGTACGGCCTCCGCCGAGTCGAAGACGATCGCGCCGACCGCGGCGCCGGGCGAGGCGGGGACACCGTGCGCCAGCGGCGTGACCTCGGCATGCGCCTCGAACCGGGGGAACATCAGCCGTGCCAGCTGCGTCCCGTCGACCCGGGCGAGCGCCTCGTCCTCGCCGATCAGCTTCTCGTCGACGAGCGCCTCCGCGATCCGGAAGGCCGCCTCGGCGGTGCGCTTGCCGACCCTGGTCTGAAGCATCCAGAGCCTGCCGCGCTCGACGGTGAACTCGACGTCGCACAGATCGCGGTAGTGGTGCTCCAAGGTCTCCATGTGCTGGAGGAGTTGACGGTGGGAGGCCGGGTCGAGGTGCTCAAGTTCGGCGAGTGGGACGGCGTTGCGGATGCCGGCGACGACGTCCTCGCCCTGGGCGTCGGGAAGGTAGTCGCCGTAGACGCCCCGTGCGCCGGTGGCCGGGTCGCGGGTGAAGGCGACGCCCGTGCCGGAGTCCGGGCCGAGGTTGCCGAGGACCATCACCTGGATGTTGACGGCGGTTCCGAGGTCGTCGGGGATGTGTTCACGGCTGCGGTAGAGACGGGCGCGCTCGCCGTTCCAGGAGTCGAAGACGGCACGGATCGCCCGCTGGAGCTGTTCGGCCGGGTCCTGCGGGAACTCCTCGCCGGTCGCGTCGCGGATGACCTGCTTGAAGTGCTCGACGAGCGCTGCGGGGTCGCCCCCGGCGGTGTGCCGGTCGAAGCGTTCCGGTGCGATGCCGAGCACGGTGCGGCCGTACATCTGGAGGAGCCTGCGGTAGGAGTCCCACGCGACATGCTCGCGGCCCGTGGCCTTGGCGAGGCCGGCGACGGACTCGTCCCCGAGGCCGATGTCGAGGATGGTCTCCATCATCCCGGGCATCGAGAACTTGCTGCCCGAACGGACGGAGAGCAGCAGCGGGTTGTCCCGGCCGCCGAGCTCGCGACCGGTGCTCCGCTCCAACTCGGCGAGCGCGTGCACGACTTGCGCACCCAGCTCGCCCGGTTCCTCGCCGGTGGCCAGGTACTCGCGGCACGCTGTGGTGGTGACGGTGAAGCCGGGCGGGACGGGAAGTCCCAGCCGGGTCATCTCCGCGAGATTGGCTCCCTTGCCGCCGAGCAGGTCCGCCATGTCGCGGCCCCCGTCAGCGAATTCGTACACGTAGCGGGTCATGTCCTTTACCCTCCGGGTGTGTTCAGGCGTGCGTGACGGCGGCGGAACAGGCGAATTCGCACACGTGGCGATCGCGGGTCATGTCCTTCGCCTTCCAGGTGTGTTCAGGCGTGCGGGACGACGGCCACCGAACAGTCGGCGTGGTGCAGCACCGCGTGGGCGACCGGACCGAGGTAGGTGCCGAAGCGGGTCTCCCGCTGCCGGCGTCCCACCACGATCAGGGCGGCGCCCGCGGAGGCGCGGACGAGTTCACCCGCCGCGCGGCCGTCCACCACGGTCTCGGCGACGGGAATCTCGGGGAACTTCTCGCACCAGGGGCGCAGGGTGGCTACCACGGCGTGTTCGTGCTCGGCCAGCAACTGCGGGCCGCCCACCTGGACGAGCCGGTCGACGGCGGCGAAGGAGGGCGGGGCGCTGAAGGCGTGAAGGACGCGCAGCGCGGCGCCACGGAGCCGGGCTGCGTCGAAGGCGAACTCGATCACCTCGTCGCACGGCCGGTCGGTGTCGAGGCCGAGTACCACGTCGCGGTACGGGACCTGCGGTATCTCGTCCGGGGAGATGCCGTCCGGTGCCGGAAAGTGCTCGTCGCAGGTGCCCACGCCGGCGCGCACCAGGACCACCGGGACCGGTGACCTGGAGACGATCCGCTGGGAGATCGAACCCAGCAGGAATCCCGTGACCCCGCTGAGCCCGCGGGACCCGAGGACCAGCACGGCGGCCTCGTCGGCCGCGGCGAGCAGAGCGGTCACCGGGGCGTCCTCGACGGACCGGTCGAGCACCCGCAGTCCGGGGTGCGCCGCACACAGACCGTCCGAGACCCCGGTCAGCAGGTCCTCGGCCCAGGCCCGCTGGGACATGTCCGCCGGCACGGACGGAGCCGGTCGCGGATGCCACTGCCAGGCGTGCACCAGAAGGAGCGGCGTGCCCCGGCGCAGGGCTTCACGGGCCGCCCAGTGCGCGGCGGCCAGACTCTCCGGGGACCCGTCGATCCCCGCTGCGACCGGTCGAATCATGATCCGCACCTCCAGCGTCGTACGCTCGGCGGAGAGACCACGGGCCGGGCGGCGGTCGCCGCTGCCGTGGCGTCTCTTCTCCCGTCAAGCCTGCTACCGGGGCGGAGTCCGCGCGCAGGGGCCGGGCGTCCCTTCCACGGGGCCCTTCGGCCCCGGGCTGTGCCGGGCGGCCCGCAGCCGGGGCCGGATGGCCCATGGCGACCGGAGGGGCACGGGCAGAGATTGGGGGTGGAAGGATCGCGCGCCAGGAAGAGGCAGGATCATGAACACTTCCACCACATCCACCATGCTGCGAGCGCTGCCCGTCGACCACCGGGAGCGGCTGCTGCGAATGGCCCGTGAGGTGTCGTTCCCCGAGGGCACCCGGCTGTTCGAGGAAGGCCGCCGCGCGGACCGGTTCTGGATCATCCGGACCGGCACGGTGGCCCTCGACCTGCGGGTGCCGGGCCGCCGACCGGCCGTCATCGAGAACCTCGGGCACAACGAACTCGTCGGCTGGTCCTGGCTGTTCGCCCCGCACACCTGGCATCTGGGCGCCGAGGCGACGAGCCCGGTGCGCGCCTACGAGTTCGACGCCGAGGTGGTCAGGGAGACGTGCCGGGCCGATCCCGAGCTGGGGATGGCCGTGGCCCTGTGGACGG
The DNA here is from genome assembly GCF_055567635.1 of Streptomyces sp. NPDC026500. Taxonomy (NCBI): domain Bacteria; kingdom Bacillati; phylum Actinomycetota; class Actinomycetes; order Kitasatosporales; family Streptomycetaceae; genus Streptomyces; species Streptomyces sp. NPDC026500. The sequence continues at coordinate 5,484 of NZ_JBVHQB010000043.1, forward strand.
GCGGGATCGTCGCCCACCGGCTGCAGTCGGCCCGGACCCGGCTGCTCGACCTGTATGCCCCCTACGGAAGCGGCGACGCGCGCTGATCGCGATGGTCGCGCTGACAGCCATTGCCGGAACCGACCAAGGAGCCATCGTGCACGGCAGTCCGCACATCGTGAGCGACGTGATGACCCACACCGTCGCCGCCATCGGCCGTGGGGCCGGTTTCAAGGAGATCGTGCAGCTGATGGAGCAGTGGCAGGTCAGTGCCCTGCCCGTGGTGGAGGGCGAGAGCCGGGTGATCGGGGTCGTCTCCGAAGCCGATCTGCTGCCCAAGGAGGAGTTCCGCGACGGTGACCCGGACCGGTACACACAGCTGCGGCGGCTGAGCGATCTGGCCAAGGCCGGCGGGGTGAGTGCCGAGGAGCTGATGACCTCTCCGGCGGTCACCGTGCGCGCGAACGCGACCCTCGCGCAGGCCGCCCGCATCATGGCGCACGCCAAGGTCAAGCGGCTGCCCGTCGTCGACGAGCTCGGCGGTCTCGAGGGCGTCGTCAGCCGCGGTGACCTCCTCAAGGTGTTCCTGCGCAGTGACGAGGACATCGCCGAGGAGGTCCGCAGGGAGATCGTGTCCTACCTCTTCCACGCGTCGCCCTCGGCGGTCCGCGTCGAGGTGCGGGGCGGTGTCGTCACCCTCTCCGGACGCGTCAAGGACACATCACTGGTACCGGTGGCCGCCCGTCTGGTGCGGGCCGTCGAAGGAGTGGTGGACGTAGGCTTCGACTTCACAGCCCCGGAACACCGCCAGGAGCGGTGAAGTGGGCCGCCAGGCTCGGATTGGGCCGATCGGCCCTAGTGCATCCGGGCCGGAAGGATGATGATCGTCGTCAGGGACTCACGGTCCGTGGTCCATCACTGAACAAGGGGTCGTCATGGCCGAGGCGCGTACGTTCTCCGAGCAGAACCCGATCCGGGTGTTCCTGCTGGACGACCACGAGGTGGTACGCCGCGGTCTGACGGACCTGCTGGACGCCGAGCCGGACATCTCGGTGGTCGGCGACGCGGACAGCGTCGAGCACGCCCTGGTGCGCGGCCCGGCGCTGCGCCCGGACGTGGCGGTCCTCGACGTACGCCTGCCGGACGGCGACGGCATCACTGTGTGCCGGGAGCTGCGCAGCCAGATGCCGGAGCTGTCCTGTCTGATGCTGACGTCGTTCGACGACGAGGAAGCCCTCCTCGACGCGATCATGGCCGGGGCGGCGGGCTACGTACTGAAGCAGATCAAGGGCTCCGACCTGGTTTCGGCGGTCCGTACCGTCGCGTCCGGCCAGTCGATGCTGGACCCCACGACGACCGCCCGGCTGATGCGCAAGCTGCGCACGGACCCGGCCGAGGAGCCGGCCCTCTCGCCCGAGCTCGCCAGTCTCTCGCCGCGCGAGCGGGACATCCTCGCGTTGATCGGGAACGGGCTGACGAACCGTGAGATCGGCAAAGAGCTCTATCTGTCCGAGAAGACGGTCAAGAACCACATCTCCCGGCTGCTGGCCAAGCTCGGCGTCCAGCGCCGCGTGCAGGCCGCGGTCCTGGCCAACCAACTCGAACACCCCGAAGCGGCCGACCACCACCACTCCACGCGCTGAGTCCCGAACCGGCCGACCACCAACGACAGCTGGATCCGGCCGAGTTGGGTGGGGAGGCCGTTCGCGGCCTCCCGCCCCATGTCTGGATCAGTTCCGGGTCATGCTGATCGCGCGTTCGAGGTTGACGTGTCCGGCACGCTGGAAGGCATTCGTCATGGGGTGTTGCTGAGATCCGTGGACGCCCGGATGCGCGGGATGTTCTGCCCGGCAAGCACGCGGGTGCCTTCGGCGAGGATCTCGTCGATGTAGCCGTTGCCGCGGAGGGCAAGCAGTTCCTCGACATCACGCACCGACCCGGCGCAGCCCTGTACGCAACGTCGGGCGCAACAGGGCCGTTCCATCCAAGAACCCCGCCAGTAGGTCTGCCTCACCGAACACACCGGCGCCTGACAACCTGGCGCCAACGGGCGCCGCTGCCGTGACCGGTTGCGTGCGAGCCGCAACCAGACGGCACCCCTCCGGGGCGACAGCGCTGGGGAGGCACAGGCCGCACGAGTGGTCGCGATCCGCGGGCCGGCCTGGCGGTGGGGCAAGACGCCGGGGCGGCAGGGAGCGCAGCCGGTCCCTGCCCGGCCAGGCGCTTGAACTGACGCGACGGCCTGCCTCGACGACGTACCGCATGATTGTCGAGACCGACGATGTCCGGCGCGTCTTCGCTGTTACCGTCACGCCATGTCCAAGATCGAGATAGACGTCGTGACCGCCGAGTTCTTCGGTGCCTTTGACAACCGGGGCGGCAAGGCTGCCGACGTGGCCCGGATCCGCCGACTGGTTCTTCCGGATGGCGTGATCGTCAAGACCGGCCCGGATTTCACGGTCTACACCGTGGAGGAGTTCATCGAGCCCCGCAAGCGACTGCTGACCGACGGTCGGCTGGTCGAGTTCTCGGAGTGGGAGACCTCTGAACGGACAGAGATCGCGGGTGATATCGCGTCGCGGTTCGGCGAATACCGCAAGTCCGGGATCTTGGATGGTGAGGCGTTCGAGGGAGGCGGGACCAAGACCATCCAGTACGTCCGCACCCCAGAGGGCTGGCGGATCGCAGCATTTGCCTGGTACGACCAGCCCTGACCACAGAATCGGTTCGGCTGCGGCCTATCCGCTTGGGTTGTTGTAGTGCGCCATCATCACCAGCCTCAGCAAACTGCCGGACCAGGCCCGTCGGAACCTCATCTGAGGCCAAGGACGAAGTGGTCCGCCATCATGAACTGGCGAACGAAAACACGGGTGTGGGCCAAGCTGCACCGCCTCGTACTTGACGAACTGGGCTCCCGCGGCGACCTGGACCGGTCCCGTTGCGCGATCGATTCGGTGAACATGCGGGCCCAAAAAAGGGGGAGTTGACGGGTCCGAATCCTGTCGATCGGGGCAAATACGGCTCAAGGATCCACCTGGTCACCAAGCGGAGCGGTCTGCGGTCTGCCCCTGTCTGTCGGGGTTTCCGGTGCCAACGTCCATGACAGCCAGGCCCTGATTCCGCTCGTGAAGGGCATACCCCCGGTCCGCTCGGGCCGAGGCCCCCGTCGTCGCAGGCCCGGCAAGCTCCATGCCGACAAAGGGCGACGACTACGCTCACCTGCGGCGATGGTTATCCAAGCGGGGAATTGGGCAACGCATCGCCCGCAGGCGAGTTGAGACCTCGCAGCGCTTGGGGCGTCACCGTTGGACCATCGAACGGACCATGTCCTGGCGCGCCGGCTGCCGCCGTCTCCACCGCCGCTACGAGCGCAAAGCCGAGCACTTCCTCGCCTTCACGAGCATCGCCTGCGCCCTCATCTGTTACCAGCGGCTCGCCTGCTGATGTGGGCCCGCAGCAGATTCACCGCCAGGTCGTGACCGTAGCGGGCGGCCATGTCCAGGGGGGTGCGACCCTCTGGATCCGCGAGCTCCGGGTCAGCGCCGAAGGCCAGCAGCACAGCAGTGATGTGAACGGTCAGTGGCTCACCGCTCTGCAGGGATCCGTCGCCCTCGGCATCGACGGCGTGCGTCAGCAACGTCATGTTGCTGAAGACCTCGTCGGGATCAGCGCCGTCGGCCAGCAACCGGGCCAGGGCCTCCGCATCGTCGTGCTCGACCGCGTGATGGGCGGGTGTCCAGTAGTCACTCACCAAGGCATTCAACCGCCATCGCAACCTGTCTGCCAGCGACTATCTCCGTTGGCTATAACCAATTGAGATGGCTTCCTACCGACCATCTGCGCACGCTTCCGGTCCGGCGGGAACGCCGTCGCGTTAAACCCCGCGGTGGGAAACCTCTTCGCCGCCCAGAGCTCGCCGTGGATCAGCTCCGCTCCCTCACCTCTGCGATCCGCAACCGCGGGCGAGCACGGCCGCGGCGGCGCGTGCATCCTCCAAGGGGGCATCGAGCTCACAGCCAAGCCGACTTACGATCAGGGCAAGGACCAGTCGTCTGTCACATCGAAGGGGCTCGTATGGCTGAGCTTGTGCGGCAGCAGGATGTGCATGCGTACGTGGGCTTTCACGCCTTCGGGTTGCAGGAGTCCGATGACTCAGACCTGCCGGTGCCTTTCCCGGACGACTTCAACCGGCATGCGTTCCTCAGCACGCGCCCGGGGCGCCTGGACATCACCAGCGGTGGCCATACCCACACCGCCGCAGTCAGCGTCGAAGTGTGGGACGGGCCACCGCCCCAGCAGAACCGGGCCGACTGGGACGAGTTGGCCGAAGCCGAATTCGAGTCGACCAGTGGTCAGGTAGCCGTGTGGTCCATGCACACGGGCCGGATGGACGACCTGATCACACTGGCGGATTCCGGCGGTTCGTGGCAGGTGCGTGTGCACTGTGCGGGCCGGGCCGAGGCTGCAGCCCTGTCGGAGGGCGAGGGCACCGGCCACGGTGTGGAGCGCTACCTCGTGCAGTTCTGGCCCGCCAAATCATGAACTGGCTGCGGCGGGAGTGACCGGTGCGAGGACCATCCCGCCGCAGCGTAGGTCAGGTGACGATCTTCACGATGAAGCCGTCATCCATTCCGTCGATGATGCGGTTCTTGGCGTAGAAGCTCTTCAGGATGGAGCCGCCCGCCTGGTTGTCGTCGCCCGGGATCGGCTTCGCGGAGAAGTTGAACTTTCTTGCCTCCGGGTCGTAGTCATGCTCCGCGGTCCCTTCATACGTGCTCGCGAAGGGGTACTCGTCACACTCCTTGCCGCCGCTGGTGTAGTTGGGTCCCCAGTACCGCTTGCACTGCTTGACCGCGGCCTTGCGGTTGTCGTCGATGCGGCGTGTACTCACCGTCCGGCGGAGCGGATCCGCTGCCGTCTGCCCGGGCACCTTCGAGTGGAAGGTGACGGCGGACGCCGGGATGTCCGACCAGGCGTCGGTGTCGCCGTGGCGGTACTGGAAGGTGACCGCGGTCAGGTCGGCGGGTCCGGCCGCACCGAGGGTGACGGAGCGGCCTATCTCCTCTCCGTTGAGGGGGGCGGTCCTGAACGACAGTCCTGGGACGGTCAACGACACCCCGCACGACGAAGGCTGACTGACGGAGGTCACCGTGAACTTGCAGACCGGCCTCGCGGCCATCGCGCACCCGGATCGCCCGCCAAAGCGGAGCCCCTCCACCTCATCCGCCTCTTCGGCCTCTCTCCCCGCACCGCCATGAAGTACATCCATGCCGCGTGCCCGCACAGCAGCCAGCCCGACCCCATCACGTCCTGAGCAGCACGAGCTCCACTGTGGACAAGACCCAGGTGTTGAGATTGGTAGGCCCGGATGTTCAGGAGTCGCGTATTCGCCATAGGCGTCGGTCGATCGCCATCCTGTGTCAGTGCTCTGCGGCATGATGACCGCCGTGAACACCGAGATACTGATAGATGTCTGGCAGCGGATTCTCGCCGACCCGCACAAGTCGTGGGTGCTGTTCGAGCATGGCACTTGTGTCGTGTTGACCGCTCCCGTTGGAGAGCTTGCTGAACAAGCCACAGAGATCCTGAAGGAGTTCGGCCCGGCGCATGCCGGATCTTCGGCAGGGGACTTTGGGGTGATCGACCTCAAGGATGCCGAGGGATGGGTCGTCACCGGGCACCACAACGACGTCCTCACCTATGTCGGCCCTGATGAACCACACGATCGGTCGGAGATTGCCGTCGGGCTGTTCGGACGTTCGAAGCGCCATCGGGATGGCACCGAACTTCGCGTCGTCCACGTTGAGGACAAGCGAGGCTCAGCGGACCCAGCGTGAGTATCTACGCTTCACCATCTGTGGTCGCCGGAGGCGTACCAACTCCAGGTTCCACCGACCTCGGTACTGCCCGAGGGCGCATGAGCACACCGGGCGGGGCCCGCGCGCAGGAGTACGACGTAAATGCGGGGGTGCGCCGCCCTCGAACAGCCGGTTCGTATCTGGCCCGGACGGGCGATCGACGCGTCACCGCGGCCACGCTGTTGCCCGCATTGCCAGACGCCGGCACCCAGGCGGCCCGGGCTGATATGGGAGCAAATATCAGACTTGTTCGCCGTAGTGCGTGTCCGTGTACGTGGTGGTGTAGTCCTCCACGGGCGTGGCCATGTCCGCGGCGTAGTCGGCGCGGGCCTGGCGGTCCGCTTCGGTGATGTCGGGGTGGACGGGGAGTGTGTGGGGTGCGGGCCAGAGTTGGACCAGGTGGCGTTCTCCGTGGTCGCCGATGCCGGGTTCGGGGTCGTCGGCGTGGCAGTACAGGCGCATCCGCACCCAGTGCGACCCGTCGGATGAGGACGGGAACTCCAGGAGAGGCTCCTCATCCGGCCACGCGTCCAGGAGGTCGCCCTGCTCGAGGGTCGCCACATGGAGGGCAGGGATGTCGGTCCGCAGGCTGATCTCCTCGGCGTGCTCCCACTCGCCGCCCTTCTCGGGTGCCGGCGGGACATCGTGAACCTGGACGGTCAGCTGGAGGGGGCCGGTGTCGGTGGTGGTGAGGACGACGGCGCCGGCGTCGGTGGCCGGGCCGCAGCGCCAGCCGAAGGGCATCTCTTCGGGGTACTCGTAGTCGTCGGTGAAGCCGATCAGGTAGCCGCCTTCGCCGAGGTCGACGGTGAACGAGGATGCACGGACCAGCATGCGGGGTCCCTAAGAATGTTGGCGGTCCGGGAGGACCGGATGTGGCTGATGCGGAGTTGCCGTTGATGGCTCAAGGAGATTGGCCGCCCTGTCCTCCGGAACGCTCCGACCACTGATTGAGAACTGCGGTCATCGCTGGCCAGGGACCTGTCGGCGGAGTGTTCTTCGGACCACGAAGTACTGGTCACGAGACACGGAGCGACGAGCTTGAGCGCGGCTCACGAGCGGATACGGGCTGGCATGAGCACCTCCTGTATCAACAAACCTGTCCGACCCGGTCTCACGGTCCTGACCAATGGCATGCGCGTCAAACGCCAATCGCCAGCCACACATCTGTCCCGTCTCACCGAAGGCTGAGCGGTTCTCACCGAAGGTTGACGGGCGGGCCCTCGTCTCAGGAGAGTCTGACCGCCAAGGTCATCGGGCCGGGTATCGTCACCGGGGCACTCCCACCCGGTGGCAATCCCGCTCCGCCAGCGTGCGAGTTGCGACAGGCAGATGAAAACAGGGCTGTCGCGGTGACCATCGAGGAGGCACCCGCTGAACGCCGGTGAGCTCATGAAGGCAGAGCTGGACAGGTACGACTGGGCCGCGCTCCGATGCGCGTGCGAACACAGCGCGGCTCATTTGCCCGGCGACTTCCTGCTGCTGGCAGCCGCCAAGAGGCGGGAAGACGCGTGGGCTCTCGGCCTCGAAAACCACCTCATGATCCAGTCGTTCCCGCAGGAGCCGGCTGTCCCCGCTGTGTCGGTGCTGATGGCAGCCCTCACACAAGAGCTGTCCGTCGGCGCGAGGACCGAGATACTCGACCTGCTACTGAGACTCATCTACAACGACGACGAAGACGTCTCGGAAGCGTGCCAGCAGGCTGCCCGGCAGGGACTATGGCTGTTCTACGCCGAGATCGCAGCCGCACGACGGCCCGACACCGTCGCCTACGCCTGCGACATTCTGAAGCTCATCGAGCCCGATCGCACCCGCCTGTCGGACTACGGGACTTCCGGTCGCTTCGACGTCCGCCCCTCTTGGATCGGTTCGTAGCCGAGCGATCCACAGGCTTTCCAGACCCTGTGCCGACGACCCCCGGGCCTGATGACCTGGGCGGTCAGGCTCTCCTGAGACAAGGGCCCGTCAACCTTCGGTGAGACGGGACAACATCGTCGCACTGGTGCCTCTGCCGACTCCAACGCCACCTCATTTCGTCACCGAACGGTTGGCATTTCGTCGGCTCCCCCCTGCAACCCAACGGGCGTACCCGTGGCCCGCATCGTCCGTGACGCCGAGCTGAAGACCTTGATCACCCAGGCGCACGAGGCCACCTACCGTCATGCCCCCATCCCGCCGGGGCACCGGCGCCCCCGCCACCGCGCCCCGCGCAGTGAACTCCTCGTCATCGAGGGCGTGTTGATCCGCCTTCAGGTTGACCGCCTACCCGGCGGCCACGATCCGCTCCCCGTCTGGCTGTGGACATCGGCCACCGGCCTGTCGGGCAAGGACGTCGCCCTGCGCCGGCCGGCGTTCCTGCGCAGATTCGACCTGGAACACACCTTCCGGATGATCAAGCAGACGCTGGGCTGGACCGCCCAAAACTTCGCACCCCCGAAGCGGCGGACCGGTGGACCTGGCTGGTCGTCGCCGCCCACACCCAACTCCGTCTCACCCGGCCGCCGGCCGCGGACCGCCGCCGCCCCTGGGAGAAGCAGGCCGAGCCCGGCAGGCTCACCCCGCCCGGGCCCGCCGCGGTTCAGGAACCACCGCCCGAACTTGCCTTGCCCGGCCCGTGCGCCCAAACCCAACCGGCCCGGCCCCGGCAGACCGCTCGGCTCGAAGCCCAAGACCATCGCCGAACGTGACCAGGTCAGACCATAAAGGCCGACATGACATAACGGTGATCGTGACGCTTAAACGAACGGCTCGTTGGATCGTCCGCTTCACCAGCACCCGCCCGCAAAGCACCTGATGCGCACTCAATCAGGGGACACAAATCTTTGCAGGGGGTCAACCGTCTCTGCGGTCCAGGACACGACGGGCCGCCTCTGCCTCGGCCGCAGGCGGCGACAACTCGTCGAGCGTGTCGAGTTCGGCGTCTGCCACCAGCTCGCGTTCCCAGGCCGCAGCGAGGCGCTCCTGCTCATCGCGTGGTTCGGCGCCGACAGTCTGCCGATCCTCCGGGTTCAGAGCCGCCAGAAATCTAGCCACCGAGTCCATCGGCATGCCGTACTCCTCGTCGCTGGAACAGCGTGTTGATTCCCGCCCAGCATGATCAATCGGCTTTCCGCCGGTCGCCTGACACGGCTTCAGCACACTCGGATGGCCGCAGCCCGGAGACGGCTTCCGCCGGATCCACGTGCCTCGCCGCTCATAAGGCTGTCGATGCTCGGCTGTTCAAGGCCGGATTCTCCCGTGCTCAGTCACCGGGCAGCGAGTGGTGCTCGCAACGGCATCGCCCTGTGGCCCTCGAGCTCTGGGCAGGCCTCTCCCAGCCGTGCACGGAGAACGGTTCGCCCTTGAGGTAGTGCGCGATGCCCAGCGCGTTGTACGAGACGGTGTTCTCCGGGAGGTGGTCGCTGGGGTGCCAGGACAGGCCCGCGCAGTTGTGGGGTTCCCTGTTGCGGGGCTCGCCCTCCCAGTGGCGGGCGGTGAAGAACCAGCCGATGCGGGGCTCCCCTTGGGGATTGCGGAAATGCATGACGTGCACGATCCGCAGGGCGTTCCGATCGATGATGACGCCGGTCTCCTCCAGTCCCTCACGGATCACGGCGTCGAACACGTCCTCGCCCTCGTCGAACCTCCCGGAGGGAAGGTTGAGCAGGCCGTCGGCGTAGCCGGTGCCGTACCGCTCGGCAAGGCACACGGTGCCGTTGCGCTCCAGGATGAGCATCACGTCGTTCACGAGCTGTTGGGGCACTGCTTGCCCTTCGGCCGGTGGGGCGTTTGCCGGGATCAGCGGCCAACAACCCCCGGTCTCCAACGCCTTCGACAGTCCATTGGACACGCGCAGAAACAGGGTCAGGCCCGTGGGTATCTCCAGCATCATCGGCGATGACCCAGCTGGCGAGGTCTTCCGACGTCTTGTCGTCGGTGTCGAGCCAGGCCGCGCTGTCGACAAATTCATATCCCACCGCTCAGCCTTCAACCGGCGGCCCCAGGGTGGGCGACTTGCAGCCGAAGACCCGCCTCTCCCACCGTAGGGGCGGGAGAGGCGGAGCCGGTCTGGGGCGATGGTCAGGACGTGGCCGGGACTGGTCGAACATGGAGGGCTTCACATGCGTCGTCGTTTGCGACGGGGAGGAGCCGACCGGCTTCGCCTGCCGCGCGCCGCTCCAGCCCGGCCGTGAATGGTGGCGCTCCACGGTGCTTCACGAAGGATCTGGTTTGTCAGTCGGCGGGATGCGCAACCTGTGGCGCGTCCGCTGGTGGCGCGCGGGTCAGAGGCGGATGACGATCAAGGCGACGTCGTCGCGGGCGCCGCTGCTGACGCCGAGGTCCGCGAGCAGGGCGTCAGCAAGGCCTTCGGGCTCGTGGCGGGCATGGCGGGCGAGCGCGTCGGTGAGGCGTTGCAGGCTGGCGTCGATGTCCTCGCCGCGGCGTTCGATGAGGCCGTCGGTGTAGAGCACGAAGGTGTCGCCCTGGGTGTAGGGCAGCTCGGCATGGGGGTGTGGGACGTTTTGGGGGCGGGCTCCCAGCGGAGGGTCGGTGGCCCGGTCGAGAAGGTCGAAGGTGCCGTCCGGGTGGACCAGGATGGGGGGCGGGTGGCCGGCGCTGCTGTACATGATGCGGCGAGCGCGGGTGTCGACGACGGCTTGGACGACAGTGGTGGCCAGCGCACCCTCCACGTCGCGTGCATACAGGCCCAGGACGTCCAGGGCCCTCGCGGGCCGTTCGACGGCCCGGACGACGGCGGACAACGCGCTGCGGAGCATGCCCATGACGGCGGCGGCTTCCAGGCCGTGGCCGACGACGTCGCCGACCGCGACGGCGAATCTGTCCTCGGGCAGGTCGACCACGTCGTACCAGTCGCCGCACACGTTCAGTGACCCGGCAGCGGGCAGGTAGCGCACCGCGGTGTCCCGGTGCCGGGGCAGGTGGGGCGAGTGGAGCATGGCCTCCTGCAAGGTGACGGCGACCCGGCGTTCCCGGGCGTGGGCTTGGCGCAGTTCCTCGTTCAGTCGCTTGAGCTCACGCGCCCGCGCGTACAGTTCGACCTCCCTCGCCTCCACGTCGCTGAGCGCCCCACCTTCTCGCAGGCGGGGGTGGGAGCGTATGAACGAGGTCACGTCCTCCCCCCGGTGGAGGATCCACTCCACCTGCCCGTCCGGCCCAAGCGCGGGGGTGTTGATCGCGGACCACCACCGCTCCTCGAACACGCCGGGCCGGTCGGCCACGGGAATGTCGTACTTCATCGGCGCCATCGTGTCCGGTTCTTTCGAGCGCAGGACCCGGTGCAGGGAGGCGTGCAGATTCCGCACGCCGTCGGCATCCGGGTCCGCCGGATTCTGAGGGAAGGCATCGAAGAGATACCGCCCGAGCAGATCCTCCCGGGTACGGCCGGTCACCCGGCAGGCCGCCTCATTGACGTCGGCGAGCACCAGATCCGGGCTCAGCACCATGCAGGGGCTGGGAGTGATGGAGAACAGCGCCTGGTAGTCGATCGCCGGCCTTGCCACACGGTGTGGCTGTGCATCCTCATCAGGGCTGCTCTCGTCCCTCACTCTTCCGTTCTACCGCTCGTCGGCGGCCTGGGCACCTTGGGAGCGGTACGCCCACCGACACGTCGCCGAACGCGACCCCGCCGCCCGACGGCAGCGCTGACCAGGACAACTGGGGCTCCACCGTCCGCTTCGCCAGCACCCGCCCGCAAAGCACCTGATGCGGCACGGCCCGGCAGCCGCTGTGCATCCTCGGCCGGCCGCCCACGGCCGATGCCGCCTCTCCTCGTTCAGCGGCGAGGCCTCGCCGCGCTCGGGCCTGCGACTGCTTCTAGGCTGAAGGCCTCGGGGCTTGTCGCGGAGGTTCCCATGCCCCGAACCATCTGGTCCGGCGCCATCTCATTCGGCCTGGTCACCGTGCCGATCCACGTGGTCAGCGCCCGGGAGGACCACAGCATTCACTTCCACCAGGTCCACCTGAAGGACATGGGCCGGGTACGGAGCCGCAAGATCTGCGAGCTCGAGGACCGCGAGGTAGCCCAGTCCGAGATCGGCAAGGGCTACCAGTGGGGCAAGGACACCATCGTCCCGGTGCTCGACGAGGAACTGCGGGAGATACCGCTGCCCACCGCGAAGGCCATCGAGATCGAGGCGTTCGTGCCCCTGGACTCCATCGACCCGATCCAGATCGGCGAGGGCTACTACCTGGAACCCGACGGCCAGGTGGCGGCCAAGCCCTACACACTCCTGAGACAGGCCCTGGAACGCTCATCGAAGGTGGCCGTCGCCAAGTACGCCTGGAGCGGCCGAGAGCGGCTGGGCCTGCTCCGGGTACGCGACAACGTCATCGTCCTGCACGCGATGCGCTGGTCCGACGAGATCCGCGACCCGTCCCAGCTGAAACCGGAAGAGGTCGAGCTCACCGACGACGAGATCGCCCAGGCGGAGCAGCTCATCGACCGGCTGACCCGCGACGATCTGGAGGGCGACGACTTCACCGACCGGTACACGCAAGCGGTGGAGCAGCTCATCGACGCGAAGCGGGAGAACCGCGAACCGCCCACGTCCGAGGAACCCGAGGAGGCGCCGGGGCAGATCGTCGACCTGATGGCCGCGCTCAAGGAGTCCGTGGCCAAAGCCAAGGCCTCCCGAGGTGAAGACGCCACCGTCCACGACATGCCCAAGAAGAAGACCGCAGCCAAAAGGACGACGACCACAAGGACGGCAAAGAAGAAGCAGCCCGCCAAGAAGGCAGCCAAGAAGACGACGGCGCGGAAACCGCGGCGCAGCGCCTGAGGCTGCTCACTGCCCGGCTGAGCGTGACGGCGCCGAAAGGGAGGCGCAGGCGAGACCCCGTTCATCCGCCGCGGGAGGTGCGGATGGACGGGGCCGGTGCAGGACGGTCCGGGCGGCCTACCGTCAGGACGGTCCGGGCGGCCCACCGCGGGGACTGCGGCTTGCGATGCCTACCGTTTCCGCTGCCGAAAAACTTGGGGGCCAACCCCTTGGGCGACTCCAGATCTCCAGCAGCCCCCGGGTGCAGGAGGTACTTCGCCTCGTCCAAGCTCACCGCGAACCCGTAGGGCTCCCAGGAGTGTCCATTCCACCGTTCGATGACGCGCGGCGCGTCAGCATTCGTCACGTTGTCCTCGCCAAGCCGGTGGCAGCAGGGCCGCCGAGTAGCCGGTCCCCGCCCCGATCTCCAGAACCCAGTGTCCGTCCTCGACGACCAGGCTTTCGATCATGTGGCCAGGCTCAGATCCAGGTGTCGAGCCACATTCTGGCGAACCGGTCGGCAAGCGGGATCGTCTGTCCGGTGTAGATCGGGAAGAAATAGATGAAGTTCCAGACGATGAGCAGGACAAGGACGCTTGCGGCCACCGCACCTCGTATGCGGCGCTTGTCGGTCGCTCCCGCCGGACCCCGCACCGATCCGGACAGCTCCGAGTTCGTCCAGCCCACCCACGCACCCCGCCCCCATGACGCCCGGTTACGCGCACGCCTGACCGCCGCGGTGACCGAACCGGAACCTGGGCGTGAGGGCATGAGCCCCAGCATGCGGCGGTGCCCCGATCACCCAGGGTGATCGGGGCACCGCCGCATTGCCGTCCGGGTCTACTCCGCCGCGCTACTCGAAGGAGAGGGAGCCCTGGCCGGGCTGGCTGAGGTAGTTCTGCCAGCCGGCAGAGAGCGGCTGGTTGGCGCCGAAGCTGGTGCCGGAGCCGAGGTGGGTGGCGATGGTTCCGTCGGTGCCCTGGATGACCAGGTCGGCCTTGCCGTCGCCGTTGATGTCGGGGAAAGTCAGGCGACCCTGGCCGGGCTGGCCGAGGTAGTTCTGCCAGCCGGCAGAGAGCGGCTGGTTGGCGCCGAAGCTGGTGCCGGAGCCGAGGTGGGTGGCGATGGTTCCGTCGGCGCCCTGGATGACCAGGTCGGCCTTGCCGTCGCCGTTGATGTCGGGGAAAGTCAGGCGACCCTGGCCGGGCTGGCCGAGGTAGTTCTGCCAGCCGGCAGAGAGCGGCTGGTTGGCGCCGAAGCTGGTGCCGGAGCCGAGGTGGGTGGCGATGGTTCCGTCGGCGCCCTGGATGACCAGGTCGGCCTTGCCGTCGCCGTTGATGTCGGGGAAAGTCAGGCGACCCTGGCCGGGCTGGCCGAGGTAGTTCTGCCAGCCGGAGGAGAGCGGCTGGTTGGCGCCGAAACTGGTGCCGGAGCCGTTGTTGAAGTGGACGCCGATGGTGCCGTCGGTGCCCTGGACCAGGAGATCCTTGTTGCCGTCGCCGTTGATGTCGGCGTAGTACAGGCGGCCCTGACCGGCGCCGCCCAGGAAGTTCTGCCAGCCCGCGCTGACCGTGGTGCTGGCACCGAAGCTCGTCCCCGAACCGGGACGGAGCCCGATCGTCCCGTCGGTGCTCAACACCATCAGATCGGCCTTGCCGTCACCCGTGACGTCCGCGCGATTGTTGGTGTCCTGGATGTTGTCGTAGCGGCGGGGGCTGAAGGTGCCGTGACCGCTGTAGTAGGGGTAGGGAATGCTGTGGTGGACGGCGCCGCTGCTGCCGGACTCCTCCAGCGCGTCGTACGTGGAGTGATCGGAGCTGGTCCATCCGTTGAAGATGACCACATGGCCGCTGGCACCCGAGTCGGGGTTGAGGAGGACGTCACCCGGCTTGAGGGACTCCTTGGCTATGGAGGAGGTGTAGTTCAGCAGAGTGCCGGTGGTCTCGCCCCAGTTGTTCCCGCTGGAGGAGTCCAGGTGCCAGGCCATGGAGACGAAGCCGGAGCAGTCGGTGCGGTACTTGCCGTTGGCGTCGGTGCGGTAGCTGGTCATGCTGTACGGCACGCCTGCGTCGACCCACGACTGGGCCCGGGCAATGACGTCCGCCCTGCTGATGCTGCCCCCTGCCGAGGAATCCGCGGTCAAAGTGGCGAAGGCGCCGACCGGCCGGGGTGCGGCGGCCAACTGCGCCACTGAGGCGGTCGTCGGGTTGGGCACGGTCGGGGTGAAGTGGGTCAGTAAGCACGAGTTCGCCGTACTGGACGCGCCGGCGGACGGCGCCGGGGTGTCGGCGACGGCCTGCCCCAGCGTCATGGCGGTGACCGCGCCGACGACTGCGACGGACAGGGCAAGGCGCTCGATCATGTCCATGACATACTCCTGATGAGGTTTGTAGCGCAGGGGTTCTCCGGGTCCGGAGAACCAGGAGCTGAACTGTGAAGAGGGCGAGCGGGATCGCTGTCGCACGGGCGCGACGATCTGGCGGCGCGGCTCGTGGAGTCGGAGAGGGCGGCGACGCGGGCGCCTGCCTTCGTAGAGTGACGTCGGGCCAGGGTTCGGCTCGCGCCTCCCGCTCTCAGGGCTTCAGTTGGGGTACGTCCCATCCGAGGCATGCCGGAGGCCGGTGGTGGGCCTTGCGCCTGAGGAGGAGGCTTGGCGGCCGGGGCCGGGATCAGCTTCGCTACGAGGCGATGCCGTGCGATGCGATGTGGTGCGGGGACGTTCCAGCGCGCGACCCGCGTCGCGAAGGTGAGTGGCAGTCAGCCGCCCTTGCCACCGGCCCGGCAGGTGGGGATGTCGACGCCGACCGGTGCGCCTGCGGGCGGTGCGCCCGTGAACCCCCGTGGTGGGCCTCGGCTCGCCGCCCCGGCCGGTCTTCCTGAGCTGGTCGGTGGGGTGTGGGCCGGGAGGGCGGGCAGGTTCAGTGAGCAGGCGACAGTAGTGGTCGAGTGAGTGGTCGTGGTCATGACGATCCCCCCGGATGGCCGCGCGGTGGTTGGCTCAAGAGCGGTAACTGTGGATCAGGGTCTTTCCGTCAGGCGGCCCTCCGGAGGGCTCGTACTTCCCGGGGCCCCTCCGCAGAGCGCCATCCGGTCCGATCGCGCCGCAGACCGCGCCGCAGACCGGGGGCGCGCTTGCCCGAGGAGCGTCCGGCACCGAGTGTCCGGTATTGGCTAGCCCCTGACCTTGGCCTGGGCGGCGGCGACGTAGCGCACGGTGAACAGCACGGGGACGACGAATCCGGCGGCCTGGACAAGTGTCGCCGCCGTGGAGTGGCCCTGGCCGGCGTGGGCGAGGGCCGCGAGGGCGCCGGCCGTGACGGCGAAGGCGGCGGTCCATACGGTGGTGATGACCACGTTGACCCGGACGAAGGGCTTGAGGCTCCAGACTTCGGGTGGGGTGGTGCGCTTTGCGATGCCCAGCGTGAACGGCTTGCCCGCGAGCAGTGAGGCCCCGGCGATGAGAGCCAGGGTCGCCGAGGAGAGCGCCGCCGAGTAGGCGTGTGCGACCGAATGGGGGTCCGCGAAGGCGACGACCGCCAGGACCGCGAAGAAAACGGCCGAGCCGGTTTCCATGATCAGCGCGTCGAACCCGACTCCCGTCCGCCACTGCTGGGCAATCACCGCCACCGCCACCAGCAGACCGGCGAGCGCCCCCCACTGCCACTGGGCGGACGGGACCACTGCGAAGACGATCCATGGAAGGAAGGCGCGTACGTACGACATCGAAGACCCCCGGGTTGCTGACGTTCCTGTTTTGACATGTCGAAACTAGAAGTTCCACCCTCGACATGTCAAGAGTGGAAGGTAAACTGATGGCATGAGCCTTCGACACGCCCTCCTCGGACTCCTGTCAGAGCGACCCGCCAGCGGCTACGACCTGCTGAAGCGCTTCGAGACCTCTTTGGCCAACGTCTGGCCCGCCACGCAGAGCCAGATGTACACGGAGCTGTCCAAGCTCGCCGACAACGGCCTGATCAGCGTCTCGACCCAGGGCCCGCGTGGCCGTAAGGAGTACACCCTCACCGACGAGGGCCTGGCGGAACTGCGCCACTGGCTGACGGAGATCAAGCCCCAACGCCACACCCGCAGCGACATCCTGCTGCGGGTCTTCTTCCTCAACGTGATCACGCCCGACCAGGCGCGCAGCTACCTCACCGAACTCATGGAGCTGTCGGAGCAGGAGCACGAGGCCTTGCGTCGACTGGCCGACTCCATCGACTGGGGCGACGACCCGCTGTCGGTGAACGGCAAGATCGCCCTGGAGTACGGCCTCCGCTTCAACACAATGCGCCGCAAGTGGGCCGCGTGGGCGGCCGACCAGATCCGCTAGGGCGTGCCGGAAGGTGACGGGCGCGTTCTCGGGCGGCCAGTTCCCGGTGCAGCCGGGTGACGCTCGTGCAGCCTTCGGCGAACCGTCGTTCCAGATAGGACGTGCAGGGGTCGAGCCGACTGGGCCAGGGCCGGCCCTCGCGGAGGGTGTCCTGCCGGCGGACGGCACTCGCATAGCGCAACACAGCGTTGAGCCCCCAGCCCAGGTGTCGGGCGATCGCCCGGCGCGGACGTCGTCCGGTCTTCCCCGCCGACGCGGGGGTGTTCCGTCCATCCCCCGGTTCCTGTACCAGGCGTTCCTGTCCTCCCCGCCGACGCGGGGAGCAGCCGCCATCGCTTCCGCCCGCGTGGATCTGCCATCGGGACACCTGGTCGTTCCTGATCGAGCAGACCTCCCAGCACCCCCACTTCCGCCTCCCTGAACGCATCAACGACCTTGACGACGGAATGATCGAGACGTCTCTGTCCGGCCGCTCCGTCCTGGCTGTCCTGGCTGTCCTGGTCACCATGCGCAAAGTCAGCGACGACTACGCCTCAGTCGACGAAGACATGGCCACCTGGGCCCTGGCCTGCGCGGTCTGCCAGCGCACCCAGCTTGCCGTCACCGACACCACCCACACCCGACCCGACGGCGCCCAGGTCACCACCATCGTCCTCGACGACCGCCCCACAACCACCAGTCGGGCAGCCTGACCGGCCAGTCCAGGCCCCTGTTCGCTACCGGCCGCACGCGAGAGCAGCAGCCTCGCCTGGCGGCGGGTGTCAGGCGGAGCCACATCGCGTGGTCGGCTGGCCGATTGCAGGAACGAGCAGCGCGCGTTCACTGTGGCCTTCACCCGCTCGGAGCGTGGACGTCAGCTCTGGAGATCGTTTCACCAGAGATCGCGTACACGGGCCCGAACCTGAAACGCGAGCGCTGAGGACTCCGGCTTCCGCTGCCCGCTCCGGAGTCTTCAGACGTAGCCCGGTCCCTGTAACGCTCTGGCAGGGACCGGGTTTCCTGTTTGTACGCCCGCTTCCACACCCCAAGAGATACGGTGGCCGGCGCAGAACGGACAGCCCCAGGCACGGCCGTCGTCCAGCTGCTCCCCCACAATGTCCTGCACGAGCCCTCCACAGGGCACTGCGCCATGGCCTCATGTGGGACCCTTCACACCCGCTGGGTGAGGCTCGCTACGCCTCGGCGTGAACGACGGTGTCAGACCCTTCCGCGGCAACAACGCGGATCCCTTCCTCTTCATCGCAGAGCAGTGACGCGTGGCGCACACGCATCTCCCATTCCGGCGGCCAGCGCGTCGTGTCGTCCCAGCGGATTCCGTCCAGCAGCAGCCCTTCCAGCTGGGCGTTCGTGAGATCCGCGCCGACGAAGTCGTTGCTGGCCTGCTCAACTTCGGCGACAGCCTTCGCCAGAGCAGCTGCCTCTTCGCAGCCGCGTGCCAGATCGTCCATCAGGTCCTGGGCGATTGCGGTGACCCCGAACAGGTATGAGCGGCCGGCGGTTTCAAGCGCCTCGATGGTTGGGGCGAGTTCTTCGTCCAACAGTTCCCGGATGCTGTGGAGCTCACCGATGAGCCGGTCCGCAGGGCTGGCGAGTGTTTCCTCCACAGCGCCGAGGTAGTCCGGGCGGGCGGGAAACTGTAGGCGACGGTTCGGCTCCGGCAGTTGAGAGATGCCCTCGAGATGGCCCCGCAGGTTGTCCAGCACGGTGTCCACGTGGCTCATCGCTTGTGCGGTGTCACTCAGAAGGTCACACAAGTCCTGGACGATGCGGACTGCAGCCCGCATGGCCTCGGCCAGGTCACGAGGCCAGTAGAGGCGCACCAGCCGCAACGCTTCCTCACGGTGCTTGACGCGAATGGCGGCGGGGCGGTGCGACAAGGCTCCCCGCTCGGTCAGATGGGCTTGGAGCGCATGGTTGCGCTGGACCAGGGCGTCGCAGACGTCCCTGGAGAGGCGGCGGTTGACGCTGGTCCCCAGAGTGCGGTGCGTCGCGGCCAGGAGGCGGTCCAAGGCGAGATCCGGAGAGCGCTGTTCGGGCGGCCCCCCGAGAGCATTGAGACGGTCGTTCACGGCGATTCCGAGATCGTCGTGGACTGCTGTCAGCAAGGCTTCGAGGTCGTCAGTGTGGCGACGGTCGGCCCCGTCGGTACCGCGGGACTCGTTGCCGGTCATGCCTTCCCCCTCTCGTTGACGAATCGTCCTTCCAGGTGCAGGCCCTGCTTCAGGGCCGCTCGAGCGCGCGCAAGGTTTTGACGGACGGCTGCCTGCGTGGTGCCCATGGCGCGCGCACTCTCCGCCGTGGTGAAGCCGTCCAGGTGCCAGGCCATCGCGGCGCGCTGCTTGGCCGGCAACTGCAGCAGTAAGGAGATCACTCGGCGTTGTTCTTCTCCGAGTTCGGCGGCGTGGGTCGGGGTGTCCCAACGCAGGCTCGTCTGCGGTTCCGGCAGATCCGCGCAGGCTTCTTCGAGCTTCACTTGCTGGCTCACCCAGGACCGCCAGGCGACGGTGCGCAGCCAGGCGCGGGGGTAGCTGATGGAGACGCCGGGGGCGCACATCTGGGTGAAGGCGTCCTGGGCTGCGTCCTGGGCTTCGGTCCAGGACGCTCCGTGCAGGAGCAAGAAGCGGACGAGTGCCGGGTACTGCTCGTCATGCAGTACGCCGGCGAGATGGATGCCTGGTTGCGGGTCCGCAGTCCTCTCGAGGGGCTCGGCCAGATGGAGGTCAGTGCTGAGGGCGTCCTCCACGGTCATCACCCCCCGCACAGCCGTGTGGAACCGCGCCGGAACGGCGGTGAGCGGGGTGGGAAGCCAGAGCGGCCGGTGAGATCAGGCAGCGGAGCCGGTCAGTGTGTGCGGCCTCCGCGATGAGCGTCCTCTCCACGGACGCCTTCACTCTCCCCTGAGCGATCCCCACTATGCCCTTAACGACACTGACTGCCACGGTTACCACCGCTTCCACGATCACAGGCTCCATGCCGCACTCTTCCTTTGCCAACGAGCACCCGGTTCTGCCGCGTGCACCACAACAGTGGTGATTTCTGGGCCAGTTGTGACATCCGGCTGGTCACGCGGGTGGAGCGCGGCATCGAGGGCTCCTCGACGCGTCACGCGTCCCGTACGAACGGCCCCCGTACTCCCCGTTCGGCCCGACCTCGATATAGCCCTGGCGGGTTGAGCTACCTGCTGTTGCCGGCGCCGCCCGAAGGGCGCCTCCCAGAGTCGGTTGGCGCGGATGCCAGCACGGCAGCCCGGGCGGCGCCCGTGCCCGCGGTCTCGGTCAGCCTCCCCGGTGCGTTGTGAGCGCCGGCGATGAACGTCTCCGTGACCGCCGTCGTCCCGGTCCGTCGCAGCCGCAGCCGCTTGTTGGGCCGCACCGGGAAGGGAGTGCCGCTCCTCACTCAGCTGACCCGAAGACCGATCGCCAGCGTCAGTTCAAGGACCTGGTGTGGCGATGCGAGATCCGGAAACAGCTCCCGCAGCTGCGACATCCGGTACCGGACTGTCTGGGGATGGACGAACAACGCCGCCGCGACCTCGTCCCGCCTGCCCTGGTGCAGCAGCCACGCCCGCAACGTCTCCTCCAGCCGCCGTGCGGTCGCGACAGGCAAGGTCCGCAACGGTGCGAGGGCTCGGGCACGCAGGTCTGCGAACGCGTCCGCGTCGGCGCTCAGTACCAGCTCGGGCAGGTGGTCCTCGGTGTCGCGAATATCAGAGGAGAGGGAACGTGCGCGTACGGCTCGTGCGTACGAGGCGGACGCACGAGTCCATGGCCGGGCCGGGCCGACCACGGCGGTGCGGTCGGTCAGCTGCCGCAAGAGATGTGATCGGTCGGCATCGGGGACGAGCAGCACACCGGTGGCGTCCGGCAGATCGTCGAGGACGAGGGTGCTCGGGTCGAGCGCGCGGTAGGCAGGCCGGGCCTGGGCGGCGGGAAGCAGGACCGCGGTCAGTGAAACCGGAGGCTGCCACTCGGCCCGTTGAACAGAGGCCAGCAGCACGTCCGGGCTCGCGCCGGCGAGGAGGTCGCGGGCCAGGTGTTCCAGGTGGCGCTCCTGGGCCCTGCCCTGGGCGGCCAGCTCGTCGGCGTGGCCCGCGGCGCTCGCGGCGGAGAGCTCGTCGATGTAGGCGAAGGTCAGCTCGGCGAACTTGGCGACCTCGGCGGCGGGCAGACCTGCGGGTACGGCACCCGCTGCCAGGCATCGCCAGGCCACGCGGGCGCCGACGCGGTAGGCGCTGAGTAGGGCGTCCATCGAACGGCCGTCGCGCACCTCGCCGCGGCCCAGCTCGTAGGCTGCGTCACCGGCGTCGCCGCCTGTGGCATTCCCGCTCGCGAGGTCCAGGTAGTGCCCCAGGGCGGTGCGGACGGCTCGGCGGATGGTGCCGCCCATGCGTCCCGAAAGGGCGTTGGCGTAGGAAGGGACCTCGTCGATGATCGCCTGGACGACCTCGTCGGCGGTGGTCTTCAGCGCGGCCCGAAGTGCGGTGACCGTCGTCTCATCCAGGGCCAGTTCGCTGGCCCTCTGGATTGCATGGCTCACGTTTTTGTTCCCTGCGAACAATTAAGCCGACCAGATTTACGTCCTGCGGTCAGGACTTTACGCCTTGAGGCGCAGCAAGCTGGAGTCATGACGAGTGCAGCCCTCCGCAGCAGGGCGTGGAAACTGCTGGAGATGGTCACGACGCCGCTGCTGCCGTCGGACTACCTCGACCTGGTCAGCCCGCTGCGTGCGGGCGCTGACCTGCGTGCGCGCATCGAGGCCGTGCACCCCGAGACGAGTGACGCCGCGACCATCGTGATCAAGCCGGGACGGGGCTGGCGCGGCCACACAGCCGGTCAGTACGTGCGGATCGGGGTCGACGTCGACGGGGTGCGCCTGTGGCGTGCCTACTCCATCACCTCGCCGACAAACCGCCAGGACGGCCGCGTCACGATCACCGTGAAGGCGATCCCGGACGGCAAGGTCAGCAACCACCTGGTCCGCAGGGCCAAACGGGGCACGCTGATCCAGCTCGACCAGCCGACCGGTGACTTCGTGCTGCCGCAGGCCAAGCCCGCCAAGGTGCTCTACCTGACGGCCGGCAGCGGCATCACGCCCGTGATGGGCATGCTGCGCGACATCGAGTTCGACGATGTCGTCATGGTCCACTGCGCGCCACAGCCGCAAGACGTGATCTTCCGCAACGAACTGCACGACCTGGTCGCGGACAAGAAGCTGCGGCTCACCGAGGTGCACACCGATACAGACGGCATGCTCGACATCGCCCGTCTCGACGAACTCGTGCCCGACTGGGCCGAGCGCGAGACCTGGGCTTGCGGGCCCGCGGGCCTGCTCGACGCCGCCGAAGAGCACTGGACCGAGCACGGCGTACAAGAGCGCCTGCACACCGAACGCTTCCGCCCCGGCATCGTCGTCGCCGGCGACGGCGGCGAAGTCACGTTCAGCGCCACCGGCAAGACCGTCGACGCGGACGGCGCCACGCCGTTGCTGGACATCGGCGAGGAGGCCGGCGTGCTCATGCCCTCCGGGTGTCGCATGGGCATCTGCTTCGGCTGCGTCACGCCGCTCAAGGCGGGCGCCGTCCGCGACCTGCGCACCGGCGAGATCACCGAGGCCGAGCCGGGCGTCCTCATCCAGACCTGCGTGTCCGCCGCGGCGGGCCCCTGCGACATCGAACGGTAGGAGCACCTTGACCGCCATCGACCCCACCGCCCACCTGACCGCGGAGCAGATCGAGGAGCTTGGCCGCGAGCTGGACGCGATCCGCGACGAGGTGATCGCCGGCCGCGGCGAGAAAGACGCCGCCTACATCCGCAAGGTCATCTCGGCGCAGCGCAAGCTCGAGCTGGTCAGCAGGGGCGTGCTGCTGTTCTCGATCTTCCCGCCCGCGTGGCTGCTCGGCACCGCCGGTCTGTCCGTGGCGAAGATCATGGACAACATGGAGATCGGCCACAACATCCTGCACGGCCAGTGGGACTGGATGCGAGACCCGAAGATCCACTCCACCACCTGGGAGTGGGATCACGTCTCACCGTCCGAGCAGTGGAAGCACTCGCACAACGAGCTGCACCACACGTACACCAACGTGATCGGCAAGGACAACGACCTCGGCTACGGCATCATGCGCGTCGACGAGGACCAGAAGTGGCACCCGTTCCACCTCGGCCAGCCGCTGTGGAACTTCATCAACGCCTGCTTCTTCGAGTACGGCATCGCAGCGTACGACCTGGAGCTCGGCAAGAACCTGCACAAGCGCCGCCGCAAGAACCCGGAGTTCCGCGCGCGGGCCCAGGCCGTGGGCCGCAAGATCCGCAAGCAGGTGCTCAAGGACTACGTGATCCACCCGCTGCTGTCGGGCCCGTCGTTCCCCACCACGCTCGCCGCCACGTTCACCGCGAACCTGGTCCGCAACATCTGGTCCCACTCGGTGATCATGTGCGGGCACTTCCCCGAGGGCGTACAGGTCTTCGAGCGCCGGTCGATCAAGGGCGAGACGCGCGGCCAGTGGTACCTGCGCCAGATGATGGGCTCGGCGAACATCAGCGGCAGCAAGGCCATGCACTTCATGACCGGCAACCTGTCGCACCAGATCGAGCACCACCTGTTCCCGGACCTGCCGAGCAACCGGTACGCCGAGGTCGCGGTGAAGGTGCGCGCGCTGTTCGAAAAGTACGAGCTGGAGTACGTCACCGGCCCGCTGCCCAAGCAGGTGTTCTCCGCGTGGCACAAGGTCTTCCGGCTCTCGCTGCCGAACAAGAAGCCCAAGGTCAAGACGCCGGACCGCGAGCAGGAGCTCGTCGCCGCCTGATTCCCGGTATTGGTTCAGATCTCTCGGCCGTACCGGCGGCGCCGCCGGGTTCGGTGAGATCCGTTGCGGACGGTGGGCGCCCGCGGCATCAGACCGTACGACACGGGATCCGGGCAGCCCGGTGTCCGGCTGCGCAGCCTGGACGTGCGCCTGGCTCTGTTCATGAGAACGGGTTTTGTGGCGGGTGACGCTCTGTCATTGCTCGATATCGAACAGCGGGATGGACGGTGATGGCGGAGCAAGGACTGTGCGAAGGCGGTTGAGGTTGACTCGCCACTGCTTCCAGTCTTCCGGGTCGACCCAGTTCGAGGCTGGCCCGGCCTCCTCGCCGATGACGCGAGCGAGGGCCTCGTCCGCGAGCGTCCGCCCGCGCCCAAGGGCCGTTACGCCACGCTGAAGGTCCGCGGCATCGCCGAGGTGCGCAGGTCGACCGAGGTCGCGGCCCTGGCCTCCCGCTGAACCGGGCCGCGTTTCCCTGCTTGCCATAGGCGCCCACGCCGCCGTACATTCCCTGCACCCGGCTTGTCCGGCCGCTTCGTTTATCCCCTTTGAGCACATGAGGAGCGCCCGGTATGACGGGTGTACTGGCGGTCGCAGGCGGCACCGCATCCGGCAAGTCCACCCTTGCCGAAGCCCTGTCGCTGCAGTGTCCCGAGAGCGTGGCGCTGGTCCATCTGGACGACTACTACGTGCCCGCGCACGACCCCCTGAGTGGTGTGTGGACGGTCAGTGCCGACGGGCACGCCGTCCTCGACTGGAACCATCCGCAGTCCATCGACGAGACAGCGGTGACACACGCCGTCGACGCGGCGCTGCTGCGCCCCGGCGTGCTGCTGGTGGTGGTCGAGGGCCTGTTCGCGCTGTCACTGCCGTCCGTGGTCCGGCGGGCGGCGTGGCGGGTGTACGTCGACACCCCCGACGACATACGCCTGGCCCGCAAGATCCTCCGGAAGATCGAGGTGCAGCGGCAGGACCCCCGACTGTCCCTGCGCAACTATCTGCAGACCGGCAGGGACCGCCACGCAGCCCACGTCGCGCCCTCTCGAGCAGCGGCCGATCTGGTCGTGGACGGGACCGCGAGCGAGGCGGAGATGCTGGCGGCCGTCATGCCGCTGATCGGGCCTGCCCTCGCGCCGCCGCCCGCGGCGCGCTCGCGGGCACGGGGGGTGTGCGCTGTGCCCCGTACCCCCGGGGTCCCGGTGTTCGCGCTGTGACGTGCTCCGGGGGCACCGGCCCCGGCGAGGGACACCGCGTGACCGCGCTTCCGGCAACACAGCCCAACCCCCGGCGGGCTCTCAGGCGAATCACGACCGATCCAGTTCCCCTGCACCCAGGCGAACTGCAGGGGCGACATAGCCCCCGGCAGAGGGCGAGCCGGTACCGGATGCGCCCCGGTCACAGGACTCCCGATGGGCCGCGAACTTCGCCGCCGCCCGCCAGTTCCACGCCCGCGAGGGCCATCTAGAGGCATCTAGAGGGACCTTCTCGCCACCGTCGTACCCGTGAGGGCCGCCGCGCTCGCCGGCCCGGACGCTCTGGCTGTCCACGATGGCCGCGCTGGGAGTGGGATCACGGCCGAGCTGAACCCGCTCGCGTTCGCACCGGACACGACCTAGGACGACCTAGGACTTGCCGGGCTTCAGATCGCCGATGACCCCGATCCGGATGCCCAGCCACGGATAGGTGTGGTTGTAGAACACGTTGTCCTGCGGCTGCAGCCCGACAGCGGAGGGCCACATCTGGAAGGCCGGTGCGTTGGAGATTCCGCCGTGGAGCCGCCGCCACACCCGCAGGGAGCTCTGTCCGGAGGGGGGTGCCGTGATCGTGTCGGTCCACTCGACCGCGTTGCCACCCTGGTCGAGAGTGCCCCACGGCGAGGTGGTCCTCGCCCCGCCGACCGTGCTGAGGCTGCCCTGGTAGACCTCGGCGTAGGTACTGGGATCGAGTCCGACTGGGTTGACGGTGGAGCAGGCCTCGGGCTGCAGCTGTCCCGGGCACCAGCTCGGTGCCGGCTTTCCGCTTGCGTGGTAAGAGGCCAGCGGCTGGGTCGCCGCGTTGGTGACGTCGCCGGTGGTCGGGTTGAGGACGGTGGGGTTGGGGGCGGTCGCGTCTCCGTCGCCGAAGACTCCCGGGTTGGTCGGGTACTTCCAGTAGGAGTAGGTGCCGCCGCCGCGCGGGTCGTAGTAGGCCGCCTTGATCCATTCGTCCTGGCTCGGCAGGACGAAGCCCGAGCGATGGGCTCGGGTGGTATTCGGCCGCGCCAAGTCGTACATCCCGCGCTCGGTGCGCACCGACAGTCTGACCTGATAAGTGACATAGTTGAAGCGGCCGTTGCTGCTGGACTGCTTGGAGATCAATCGGCCGTTATAGAGCGAGTTGACGAAGCGTGCCGCCCTCAGGAAATTTGCGAAACCGTACGGCTTGTCCGCCCACTCCGGAAAGGCCACCGAGTAGTGGCTGCCGCTGTCGGCGCTTCGGGAGAAGTTGATTTGGCCGTACCTCGGCCACGCCGACGAGCTCTCGGTCTCGTCATAGAGACCGAGGCGGTTGCGTCCCTCGGGATCGGCCGTATTCAGGAACGACACCCACTGTTCCACGGTGACTTCGAGCTGCCCGATCTCGTAGCGATGGTCCACGCCGCCGACCCTCAGACAACTGCTCGGGGAGGGAGCTTCGGCGCACGAGCGGTACAGGGCGTCCTTGAACGGGAGAATGCCCACCGAAGGGTTACCAGGCGCGCCGACCCTGGCGGTCCTGAGTGTGATGACCGCGCCCCCGTCGGAGGGGCCTTCCCCAGAGGGACGCGGCTCGGTAGCAGCAGCACCGGAGCCGGCCGTCACGGAGGCTGCGAGCAACGCCGACAGCCCACACGCCGCTACGACGGCCCTGCTGAGGCGAGTACCGCGGGAAACGAAGTGCATGAGCAGTCTCTTTCGGCCATGGGCAGCCCTCTCCGCGGCAACGGCCAGCGCGGATCGGACCGACGATCACTCAACGGTTGACGTCACGCTAACCTCATTCACTACTCTCCGCTTTCCATCGATGGCTGGTCGTAGCCGTGCAGGGTGAGCAGCCGGCCCGGACGGGCGCTCCCGACGCCTTGGCAGTGCTCGGCGATCTGCAGGCACCCGGCCAGGCCCGGCTGAGCCGTACCGAAGCCGAGCAGGCCTGCACCGTCCACGTCGTGATGGATCGGCTCGTCGTCAGTGACGACGCGCTTCGGAGAGCGGCTCGTCGTTCCAGGTGTCCGTCATGGCCGCCTCCCTCTGCCAGGCGCCGGGCGGCGACGTGATGTTCAGGGCTTGTGCTGTTTCGGCTCTGTCAATCGGCGGGTCAGATGATCGCCGAGCGTGTGAAGACGACCGCGGCGCCAAAGGCGGCCACGCCGGCGAGCACGGCGGTGGCCAGCGGGTTGCCGGCAGCGTAGGTGAGGACGCCTTCACCTGCGGCTCCCACGGCACCGGCACCGCGAACAGCCCAGTCCTGTAAGTTCCCTGCGCCCAGAGCCGGCAGCACCGCTGACGGTCGTTCCGGACACGGGGCTGCCGTTGACCGTACATGGCGTCTGGGCTTGTGCAGGCGTTGCGGTCGGGGCGAGGGGAGCGGCCACGAGAGCGGCGGCGCAGAGCGGCACACCCGACCGACCCGGCGCCACTCGTCGCGCCCCGCAGGGTCCTGCCACCCGCCCTGCTGTGACCCTGCGCGGCAGGGGTCACACCAAGTCAGGTGCACTCTCGTGGGCGGGATCCTTGGATGCCTGGTGATCCGGACCGCCGACCGGGGCGGCGGCACGCAGCGCCTCTTCGACCCGGCGGTTGCTGGTCATGGATGCCGTGACGGCCGTCATCGCCAGGAGGAGGCCGGCGGCGGCGTAGAGCGGGGTGCGGATGTCGTAGGTGGTGGCCAGCCAGCCTCCGAGGAAGGCCCCGATGGGGGCGGCGCACATGGCCAGCATGCGGGAGGTGGAGGCGACCCGGCCCATCAGGTGGGCGGGGACGATCGCCTGCCGGAGGGAGGGCGCGAGCACCATCGTGGCGCCCATGCCGGCCCCGCAGACGGCGAGCGCCAGCCCGGCGACGTACGGGTTCGGGGCAGCGGCCAGGCCCAGGATGGCAAGCCCCTCGACGGCGGCCGTGCAGGTCAGTGCGGTGCCGGTGCCGAGTCGTCGGCCAAGGTAGGAGGCGATGCCTGCGCCGAGCAGGCCGCCGGTGGCCTCCGCTGTGAGGAGCAGGCCGAAGCCGTAGGTGTCGATGCCGAGGCGGTCGTGCGCGAAGAGGGCGAGGACGGTCTCCACAGCGAGGAAGGCGATGTTCCCGACCGCCGGACGGAGCGCGAGCCCGAGCAGCACCCGGTCCCGGAAGACGTACGAGGCCCCGGCCCGCGCCTGCCGAAGCAGCGACTCGCGGACCTCCGGCACGGGCCGGGGCATGGCGGGCAGCGTACGTACGAGCAGTGCGGAGAGCATGAACGACACCGCGTCGGTGAGCAGCGGAACCGCCCGCCCGAGCGCGAGCAGCGCACTGCCCGCAGGCGGCCCCGCGAACCCGGACATGGCGGTCTGGGCGCCGCGCAGGCGGGAGTTGGCGCGCTCCAGGAGCGCGGGGTCGCGGTGGAGCAGATCCGGCAGGAAGGCCGTGGCGGCCGTATCGAAGAAGAGCCCGCCGATGCCGAGCAGGAAGGCGACGGCCGCGAGCAGCGGAATGCTCAGCACGTCGAGCGCGGCCGCCGCCGCGGGTATCGCGAGCAGCACCGCACGTGCCGTGTCCGCGACCCACATCGTGCGCCGGCGGTCCCAGCGGTCCACCAGCGCACCGCCGAGCACCCCGAAGAGCAGCCACGGCAGCGTCCCGGCGGCCGTGACGACGGCGAGCGCCATCGGATCGCGCGTCAACGTCAACGCGAGCAGCGGCAGCGCGGCATGCGATACCCCGTCACCGAGCGAGGACACCGTCTGCGCGCTCCACAGCCGTCCGAACCCGGTCGGCAACTTCCGAATGTCCGAGGTCACTTGGCGCCCCCCTCGGCCTGCTGGCGCGGTGCCGGGTGGAACAGTGCGAAGACGAGTGACGCGTCCGGCAGCGACGGATCGGACAGCTCCCGGTACTCGTCCGCCAGTGCCTGCAGCCGCGCCCCCAGCTCCGCGAACTGCTCCTCGGTGAGCCGCAGATGCGCCATCCGCACGTGCCGCTCGCCGTCCGCCGGCGACGCCTCCAGGTCCGCCACCGCATGGCGCATCAGCACATCCGGCCCCCCTTCGCCCGGATCCGGCAGCTCGATCGCCCGCGCGGCCATCGCGTAGTACCGCTCGGTGACCCCCCGCACCTTCCGTGTCCGTACCACCTTCACCAGGCCGGCCCGCTCCAACAGCCGCACGTGATAGCTGGAACTGCCCTTCGCAAGGCCCACCCGCTCGGCGATCTGCGTGATCGTCGCGGGCTCGAAGCGGAGCACGGCCATGATCCGGTGGCGCGTGAGATTGGAGACGGCGCGCAGCTGGTCGTCAGTGGTGACGTGAAACGTCTCGGGAAGATCGTCGGTAGGCATACGAGCAATGGTCAACGACTCTTGACCATTGCGCAAGGGGTTTCGCACGGACTTCCAGAATCTGCTGTCCAGCGCGCGAGACCTTCCGCCAAAGCCCCCGACCCCACTGCCGATCCGGGGAGCTGTCAATAAACCTTCGCTTTCTGAAGATCGCTCCCGGCGGGTCACCCAGGCCCCTCGGAGCCTTCAAAGGCCCTTCAAAACCTCGGGCGTTCAAGAACCCCGGACCGCCGTTCTCTGACACGCTCCGGGGCCATGACGACCTGACCACCACTCAGGAGCTGGCGCACGACGTGGACTTGCTCGTCGCCGAGCCGCCCGTGCGCGCCGAGATCAAAATCGGGTACGCCCGGGTGTCGACCGGCGGGCAGAAACTGGAGCGGCAGCTCGACGCGCTCACCGCCGCCGGGTGCCGGAAGATCTTCGCGGACAAGTAGTCCGGGAAGGATTCGCTCCGTCCCGAGCTGAAGGCGTGCCACGCCATCAGGCGTTCACCTGTTCCGTGAGCTTGCCCTTGCGCAGGTGGAGGATGCGGTCGGACTGGGTGGCCAGTTGCTGGGAGTGGGTGACGACGACCACGCATTTTCCCTGTTCGTGGGCGAGTTCGCGGAAGGTGTCGATGATGCCCTGGGCGGTGTCCTCATCGAGGTTTCCGGTGGGTTCGTCGGCGAAGAGGATGTCGACGTCGCAGGCGAGGGCGCGGGCGATGGCGACACGCTGCTGCTGGCCGCCGGAGAGCTGCAGCACGTTGCGGGTGGTCATCGCCTTGTCGAGACCGATCTTTTCCAGCAGGTGCAGGGCGCGCGTTCTGCGGCTGCCGGTGGCGGGTTTGGTGCCGGTGATCTCCATGGCGCAGGTGACGTTCTGGAGGGCGCTCATGTAGGTGAGGAGGTTGTACTGCTGGAAGATCGTGGCGGCGTGCTTGTTGCGGTAGCGGCCGAGGCCGAGTTCGGTAAGGTTCCGGCCGTCGAAGCTGATGGTGCCCTTGGTGGGGGTGTCGAGGCCGCTGGCGAGGCTGAGCAGGGTGGTCTTGCCGCTGCCGGAGGGGCCCAGGATGGTGTAGAAGGTGCCGCGTTCGAAGGCGTACTCGATGCTCTTGAGCACGGTCGTCCTGCGGCGCTGGCTGGAGTAGGTGTGGCTGACGTCGGTGAGGCGCAGGACGGGCGGGGTAGCGGTGGGGCTGGTCATGGCGGGTCACTTGCCCTTCGTGAGGATGGTGCGGGGGCTCAGGCGCAGCACGGCGCCGGCCGGAATGGCGGTGGCGAGCAGTCCGATGCCGAGGCCGACGCCGCCGACCGTGGCTAGGTCCGCCGGATCGAGCGCGACCGTGATCTTGTCGATGGGGTCGGCGTTCTCCACGGGCTTGTCGTTCGGGTCGATGCCCTGATCGAGACCGGTGCTGCCGGGGGCCGGAGGCTGCCAGGAGTCCAGCTTCTTCTCAGCGGCGGAGGCTTCCTTGCCGAGCAGTGACTGGCCGGCGCTCTGGGTCAGGTCCGGGGCGAAAAGTGAGCTCACGCCGATGGCGACGGCGGCGACCACGACGATTTCCAGGGCCTGCTGGGTGATGAGCTTGCTCTTCTTCTCGCCCATGGCCAGCAGGACGCCGTACTCCTTGTGGCGCTGCTTGACCGCGAGGTTGACCAGGAGGGCCAGGACGGCCGCGCCGGCGATGCCCATGAGCCACATCGCCACGGTGGCCGTGGAGCGGATGCTCTTGAGCGGGCCCGTCATCTGCTGGACGGCCTTGTCGTTGGCGTCCAGCTTGAAGCCGTCGAGCGCCGAGCCCGCGACCTGCTTCGCCCTGTCCTTGAACGCGTTCTGGTCGTCGGCGTCCTGGAGGAGGAAGGTTGCCTTGCCGACCTGCAGCGTCCCCTTTCCCTCTGACTCGAGTGCGGAGATACCGCCCACGGTGCCGTACAGCAGGTTGGCCGGGCTGAGGAAATTCTCGGGTTCGGGGTCGGTGCTGGGGCGCGGGTCGCGGTAGATGCCGGCCACGGTGAAGTCGGCCGTCGTCTTCTCGTCGTTGCTGGTCAGGGTGATCCTGTCGCCGACCTTGAGACCGTTCTTCCTGGCCAGCCGCTCCTCGATCAGGAGCTTCTTCTTGTCCCTGTCGGCGGCTGTGAGGTGCTTGCCGGACAGGAGGGTGAACTTGCCGCTGCGGAAGTCGGGCAGCAGCGAGGAGTCGAGGACGCCTGTGGCCGAGGTGCCGCCGGGGCCCATGGGCTGGATCTTCGGCCCGCCGTCGACCAGCTTGTACTTGCCCTTGAGGAAGGCGCGGTCCCACATCGAGTAGCTGTACTTCTGCACCTGCGGCAGCGCACCGAGCTTGTCGACGGTCGTGGCGTCGATGCTCGGGGCCTGCATGCCACCACCGCCCAACTGGTGCATGTCCATTTCCATGTTGACCTCGGCGCCCACGGAGTGCTTGGCGTCCTGCTCGGCCTGGGCCGTCGCGTCGTTGATCAGGACGCCGGCCAGCACCATCACGGAGATGACGAGGAAGGTGGCGAAGGTGATCAGGGTGCGGCCCTTGCGGGCCCACAGGCTGAGCCCCGCGCGTTTGACGAAGTTCATGGGTATCGCTCTCTCGGTCCCTGTCGGTGGATGGACGTGCGGTGAGTGGGCCGGTTATTCGGTGTCGGCGAGGATGGAGCGGGGGTGCAGGCGGAGGATCCCGATGCCCGGAACGACGGTGGAGACCAGGGAGATGCCGAGCCCGATGCCGGCGACCTTGCCGACGGCGGCCGGCTCGACCCGTACCGCGGCAGGAGCGATCTCGGCGCCCCGCACCCCGGCCGCCGCGACCGGCTTGCCGGCCTGGCGGCCGAGGAGCGCGTCGCCCGCGTGCTGTCCGGCGAGGGAGCCCGCCAGAGCGGCGAGCGCGACGGCGGGCAGAGCCACGGCCGCCACCTCTACGGCGTGCTGGCCGACGAGCTTCCACTTCTTCTCGCCCATCGCGAGCAGCACCCCGAGTTCGGCGCGCCGCTCGCGGATCTGCAGCGCCACGATGAGACCGAGAATCAGCGCCCCGGCCAGGGCGATCACCCAGACGATCAGGCCCGCGAACGTGCCGACCCGCTGGATCGGGCGGACCTGGTCCTTGTACGCCTTGTCGTTGACGCGGAAGTCGAAGGTGCCCTTGCCCAGGAGCCGCTCGGCCTCGGCGTGCAGCTGCTCGGCCCGGTCCGGTGAGCCGATCTTGAACACGGCCTCGCTGACCGTCACGGTGCCGGTGCCGAGCTGCTGCGCGGTGCCCACCGGTACGTACAGGGTGTTGCCGGGCAGTTCGTGCGGCCGCGTCCACCTCGTCGGATCCTGCGCCGGGTCCTGAAAGATGCCGACCACCGTGAGCCGTACCGTGCGTTGGCCGTCTTCAGACCTCACCCGGACGGTGTCGCCCGCCTTGAGGTGGTTCTTCTCGGCCAGGCGCTGTTCGATCACCGCGACGTCGTGGCCCGCGTCGGCGGGGGTGATGCCGCGGCCCGCCGTGATCTTCGTCGATCCGTACGAAAAGGGCAGCAGCATGTCCGAGTCGCGGACGCCGTTCACAGCCAGAGGATCCTTTTCCACTCCGCGTTTCCGCTTCCCGGCGTCGGTGCCGCCCGGCTTCGGCGCATTCGATGTCAGCGGCGTGAAGCCATCCGCGCCGGCGCGCACCGGAAGCTCCGGGTTGTAGCGGTGCACCAGGTCCGAGGCACCGAGCCGGTCGGCCAGGGCCGGGGTGAGGCCCTTCTTCCTGACCGTGACGTCGACGCCGATGGCCCGTTGCGCGTCGGCTTCCTGGCCGGCGGCTGCGGCCTGCAGCAGGAAGCCGCCGAGGAGCAGGGTGCAGATGACGACGAAGATCGCCAGCAAGGCGGCGGTCTTGGACTTTCTGGCACCAAGGCTCATCCCGGCGCGCTTGACGAAGTTCATGCCGCAGACAAAAGCAGCTTGCCGCTTGCAGCAAGATAAGCGTGTTACAGGGGCATAAGGACCGGCCCCGGCCCTGGTCGAGGGTGCCGACTTGAACCCGGCCGTCTTCGCTGCCCACTCCGGTACAGCGCCGGCCGGCTCGGAGCACACCGCTCCGCATCCTTATCCGGCTGCAATCGTGATCTTGGTTTCATGGGGCCATGAGAGTTCTGGTAGCCGAGGACCACCGTGTTCTCGCCCGCACCATCGCCACCGGTCTGCGCCGCCAGGCGATGGCCGTCGACATCGCCGCCACCGGCGACGCGGCCGAGCGGATGTGTCTGCTCACCGCCTACGACGTGCTGATCCTCGACCGCGATCTGCCGGTCATGACCGGCGACGAGGTGTGCAGGCGGCTGCGGGAACTCCAGGACCCGCCGCGAATCCTCATGCTGACCGCGGCCGGCGAGCTCACCGACAAGATCTACGGCCTCACCGCGCTCGGCGCGGACGACTACCTCGCCAAGCCCTTCGACTTCGCCGAGCTCGTCGCCCGCGTACGCGCCTTGAGCCGTCGCGCGCCGAAACCGCCCCCCTCCGTGCTGCGCTTCGGGAGTATCTCCCTGGACAAGGCGCGGCGCGAAGTGGTTGTGAATGGCCGCCCGCTGGAACTGACTCCGAAAGAGTTCGCGGTCCTGCACCTGCTGCTGATGGCCGGTGGCGCACCGGTGGCGCACGACGAGCTGGTCCGCACCGTCTGGGACGAGCACCTCGACCGACGTACCAGCGCGGTCCGTGCCACCGTCAGCCGGTTGCGCGGCAAACTCGGCGACCCGGGCCTGATCGCCGCCGACACGGGAGAGGGATACCGGCTGTGCGACTGAACCCGCGGGCGCTGCTGAGCAGACTGCCCTTCCGCGGTCGCCTGGCCGCTGCCTTCTCCGGGCTCTTCCTGCTCGCCGGCATCACCCTGCTCGCCTTCGTGGTGCTGCTCGCGCGCTATGGAACAGATCAGCAGGTCCAGGGGCTGTCGATCACGTACGGCGATGTGCCGAGCGGTCGTTCGACGCCCTTCGGGCCGGTGCACGCCGTTCGGCCGGACCGCTCCTCTCCGGCTCCGAGCGACAGTGTCATGATCAAGAAGATCGACCAGACCGTGCAGGCTGTACAGGACACCGCGCTGCGCCAGATGGTGCTCTGGTCCGCCGTCGGCCTCCTCGTCATGGCGTTGCTGGCCGGACTGCTCGGCTGGTGGCTCGCGGGACGGGCACTGCGTCCCGTCACCTCCATGACAGAAGCCGCCCGCCGTATCAGCGAACAGAACCTGCACCAGCGCCTGGCGCTCACCGGCCCCGACGACGAGCTGCACCGCCTCGCCGACACCTTCGACACCATGCTCGACCGGCTGGAGAAGGCCTTCGAGAGCCAACGCCGCTTCGTCGCCAACGCCTCCCATGAACTCAAGACACCCCTCGCCGCCCAGCGCGCCACCCTCCAGGTCGGCCTCGCCGATCCCCTCCCCGAGAGCCTCGTCGAAGTTCGCGAGGACCTGCTCACCACCAACCGCGAAGCCGAACAACTGATCAACGCGCTCCTGCTGCTCGCCCGGAGCGACCGTGGACCGGACGAGACCGAAAGCGTGGATCTTGCGGAAACCGCCCGGCTCGTTACCGCCGAACTCGCACCGCAGGCAGCCCAGAACGGCGTGCACGTCGACCTCGGCGCCGACACCCGGCCGGTCGTTCTCGGGGACCCCGTCCTGCTGCGCCACCTGCTGACGAACCTGATCCGCAACGCCATCCAGTACAACCACCCCTGCGGGTGTGTCCGCGTACGACTCGACGCCGCCACCGTTACGGTGACCAACACCGGCCCCCACGTGCCCGCCGAACGGATCCCCGACCTGTTCGAGCCCTTCCGACGCCTCGACGCGGACCGCACCGCCACCTCCGGCCATGGCCTGGGGCTGTCCATCGCCGCCTCCATCGCGGAAGCACACCACGCCACGCTGACGGCGCAACCCGGCCCCGAGGGTGGACTCGCACTCACCCTGCGCTTCCCCTGAGCGCCGTGACGCTACTCGTCACCGCCCGCCTGCCCACCAACTGGTCCATCTCAGCAGCAGATGGACCAGCCGACCGGGCCGGCACCGGCAGCAGATCCGGCAGCAGGACCCATTCGGCTCGCACACCGGCCAACTCACCCGAATCAAGATGCTGTTCGCCCCCTACCGACCACACGTGGGGATAGAGAACGGTCAGTGAGCCACGGGCGTCAGATCACCTCAGCTTCCCAAGCTGAGAGTGCGAGTTCGATTCTCGTCACCCGCTCCATGACAGAGGCCCAGGTCATCGACCCGGGCCTTTTTGCTGTCCGTTGTCATCACCCACCGTTTTCTTGCGCGCCTCCAGGTGCGCGCGCAGCCCTTCGGTGAGCGGAGCCGAGTCGGCGAGCTCAGTACCTTCCGCCAGGCCGGCGGGGAAGTAGGAAGAGGAAAGCTCAACCGGCTCTCCGTCCGCTTCGATCAGCAGCCGCCGAAGGAGCACCTGAGTCTTCCTGGGCACACCCAGGAGCCCAGCGACTCGGGGCGGTACGGGTACCTGGCGGACTTCGACGAGGCGCCCCGGGGCCTGATCCTCCTGACGGTCGAGCACCTCCCGGCCGCGCTGGACCTTTGCTCGGCCACTTCCGGCCGCCCGCGGACGATGGTGCCGAACCCCTGCCGGGACTCCAGCCAGCCATCCCGCTTCAGCAGCTCCAGCGCGCGGACGACAGTGGGGCGGGACATTCCGAAGGCTTGGACCAGCTTATTTTCACTCGGGCCCCGGCTCCCCGGCGGGTACGTACCGTCCTCGATACGCCCCTGGAGCGTCTGCGCCAGCCGCACATACTTGGGTGCAGCCACCTCGTACGCCATAGCCCCGCCTAGTGAGAATCCGCCAAGTCAACCTGTCAACCAGCCTACTCACGTGAGTGGGTACTGAACACCCGCAGACGCGCAGGTGAGGTTCCCCCGAGATGCGGGGAAAGGTGACAGCAGGTCAGATGGGTCTCATGAGAGGAGCCCAGAAGATGCCTGCCCCGAGGAAGTACCCGCT
>NZ_JBVHQB010000044.1:0-41233 GCF_055567635.1 Streptomyces sp. NPDC026500
CCCTCAGCAGCCGCGCCGCCCTCCTCGACCCCCGGCGCCTGCTCCACGATGACGTGAGCGTTCGTACCACTGAAACCGAACGACGACACACCCGCCCGGCGCGCGCGGTCCACCTCGGGCCACGCCGAGGCCTCTCGTACGAGTGAGACCGCGCCCGCCGACCAGTCGATGTGCTGCGACGGCTCGTCGATGTGGAGACTGCGGGGCACCACGCCGTGCTGCATCGCGAGGACCATCTTGATCACGCCGGCGACACCGGCGGCGGCCTGCGTGTGACCGATGTTCGACTTCACCGAGCCGAGCATGAGCGGGCGTTCGGCCGGTCGTTCCCGGCCGTAAGTGGCCAGCAGCGCCTGCGCCTCGATGGGGTCGCCGAGCCCGGTCCCGGTGCCGTGCGCCTCCACCACGTCCACATCGGCGGCGGAGAGCCGGGCGTTGGTGAGCGCCTGATGAATCACACGCTGCTGCGACGGCCCATTGGGCGCAGTAAGGCCGTTGGAGGCACCGTCCTGGTTGACGGCGGAACCACGGACGACCGCGAGGACGGGCCGCCCGTTGCGGCGGGCGTCGGAGAGTCGCTCCAGGAGCAGCACGCCGACGCCCTCGGCCGGGCCGAAGCCGTCGGCGTCGGCCGCGAACGCCTTGCAGCGGCCGTCCCGGGAAAGGCCCCGCTGCTTGCTGAACTCCACGAAGAGGCCAGGCGTGGACATCACGTGCACACCGCCCGCGAGGGCCAGCGAGCACTCGCCGTTGCGCAGCGCCTGCACCGCCAGGTGGATGGCGACGAGCGACGCCGAGCAGGCCGTGTCGACGGTGACCGCCGGACCCTCCAGGCCGAAGGTGTACGAGAGTCGGCCGGACATC
This sequence comes from Streptomyces sp. NPDC026500, assembly GCF_055567635.1. Classification (NCBI taxonomy): domain Bacteria; kingdom Bacillati; phylum Actinomycetota; class Actinomycetes; order Kitasatosporales; family Streptomycetaceae; genus Streptomyces; species Streptomyces sp. NPDC026500. Next base: position 865 of record NZ_JBVHQB010000044.1, read on the forward strand.
ACGCTGGCGGCGTTGCCGGTGCCGAGGTGACCGGCGTAGTCCTCGGCGGCCTCCACCAGCGGGGTGAGGTAGTCGGAACCGTTGATGCCGACGAAGACACCGGAGCGGCTGCCGCGCAGCGTGGCCGGGTCGATGCCGGCCCGCTCGAACGTCTCCCAGGTGGTCTCCAGCAGGACTCGCTGCTGGGGGTCCATGGCCGTGGCCTCGCGCGGGGAGATGCCGAAGAAGGCCGCGTCGAAGGTGGTGGCGCCGGCGAGGAAGCCGCCCTCGCGGGTGATGGAGGTGTTGGGCTCGTCGGGGTCGTCGGAGAAGAGGTTGTCGAGGTCCCAGCCCCGGTCGGCGGGGAATTCGGAGAGCGCGTCCCCGTCGTTGCGCAGCAACTCCCACAACTCCTCCGGGGAGTTGGTGCCGCCCGGGTAGCGGCAGGCCATGGCCGTGATGGCGATGGGCTCGTGGGACCGGCTCTCGATGTCCCGCAGTCGCCCGTGGGCCTCGTCGAGTTGCGTCGTGACCTTCTTCAGGTACTCGCGGAGCTTCGCTTCGTTCGCCACTGGCGCTTCACCTGTTCGCATGGTCGAGAGCGTGGAGGTATTCGCACGTGCTCGGGATGGTTCGGGTCTGGTGTCTGGGGTCCCGGGATGTTCCTCAGGGGTCCCCAGGGGGCGGACGCACCGCCGGGCGGGCCGGCGGTGCGTCCGGGGCGGCGACGCGCCAGGAGGGGCGCTACGCCGAGGGGTGGTACGTCCGGGGGTGGTAGGCCCGGCGGTGGTACGCCCCGGGTGTGCGGCGGTTGAGCTCAGCCCTGGCCCAACTTCTTGTCGATGAGGGCGAAGAGCTCGTCGTCGCTGGCCTCCTCGATCTCGTTCGCCCCGTCGTCCTCGGTGATGGGACGGGCCTCGTTCCATCGGCCGAGCAGCGCCTGGAGCCGGACCGCGACGCTCGCGTGGAGCGCCTCGTCGTCGCCGACGACCTCGTTCGGCCGCCCGGGGTCGAGCGCGGAGAACATGCTCTCCAGCCGGTCGATCTCGGCGAGGAGGGACAGCTCGCGGGCAGGCGCCTCCGGGACGATCTCGGCCAGCAGGTGCCGGGCGAGGGCCGCCGGGTTGGGGTAGTCGTACACCAGGGTGGCGGGCAGTCGCAGTCCGCTCGCGGCGTTGAGCCGGTTGCGCAGTTCGACCGCCGTGAGCGAGTCGAAGCCGAGCTCCTTGAACGCCTGTTCCCCGCCGACGAGTTCGGCCGACCGATGGCCGAGCACGGCGGCCGCCTGGCCACGCACCAGGTCCAGCACGGTCCGCTCGCGCTCGGCGGGCGGGAGCGCGGTCAGGCGCTCGGCCAGCATCTCCTTCGCCGTGCCCTCGCCGGTCCCGTCCTGCCCCGGACGGGCGGTGGCGGGGACGGTCCGGCGCACCGGGGTGCGCACCAGATTGCGGAACATCGGCAGGATGCCGCCGTCGGCCGCACGGGCGCGCAGGGTGGGCGGATCGACGGCGACCGGCATCAGCACCGGCTCGTCGCTCGCCATGGCCGCGTCGAAGAGTGCCAGGCCGTGCGCCGCGTCGAGCGGCGCGACACCGCCGCGTGCGGCCCGGTTCCGCTCACGCTCGGTGAGCCGGCCCGCCATGCCGCGCTCCTCCGCCCACATGCCCCACACCAGGGACAGGGCGGGCAGGCCCGCCGCGTGCCGGTGCCGGGCGAGGGCGTCGAGGAGGACGTTGGCGGCGGCGTAGTTGGCCTGTCCGGCGCCGCCGAGGGTGCCCGCGGCGGCGGAGAACAGCACGAACGCCGCCAGATCCAGCTCACGCGTCAGTTCGTGCAGGTGCACTGCCGCCTCGGCCTTGGGCCGTAGCACCGCGTCCACCCGCTCCGGGGTGAGCAGGTCCACGAGCCCGTCGTCCAGGACGGCGGCGGTGTGCACGACCGCCGTCAGCGGGTGCTCGGCGGGTACGGAGGCGAGCAGCGCGGCCACCGCGTCGCGGTCGGCCACGTCGCACGCCGCCCAGGTCGCCGAGGCACCCAACTCGCGCAGATCTTCCACGAGTTCGCGCGCGCCTTCGGACTCCTCGCCGCGCCGGCCGACCAGCAGCAGATGGCGTGCACCGTGCTCGGCGGCCAGGTGCCGGGCGAAGAGCCGGGCGAGGCCGCCGCTCGCGCCGGTGAGCAGGACCGTGCCCTCGGGGTCCAGGGCCCGGCCGGTACCCGCCGGCGCGTTTTGCCGCACCAGCCTGGGGGCGAGGAACTCCGCCCCGCGCAGCGCGAGTTCGGGCTCGTCGGACGCGGCCGCGGTGGTCAGCGCCCGCAGGGACGCCTCCGTGCCGTCGACGTCCACGAGGACGAACCGGTCCGGATTCTCGGTCTGCGCCGCGCGCACCAGGCCCCACACCGGGGCGTGCGCCACATCGGAGATCTCGGCCTCCGGGCCCGCGGCGACCGCGCCCCGGGTGACGAGGACCAGGCGGGATCCGGCGAACCGGCCGCAGGCCAGCCACGCCTGAACGGTGGCGAGCGCCCGGTGCGTGGCCGCTCGTACGCCGCCGATCAGGTCCCGCTCCGACGCGTCGGCGGCCGTGAGGAACGGCACGTACACCGTGTCCGGCAGCTCTCGACCGGCCGCGACGGCTGTCTCCAGGGCCGCCAGGTCGGCGTATCCGTCGAGGTCGCGGCCCGCGCCGGCGAGGGCGTCGAGCAGTACCCGGTCCGGGTCCCCGACCACGACCGGGTCGGCGGCGGACGCGTCGGCCGGGACGGCCGAGGGCTGCCAGTCCAGCCGGAACAGCCCGTCCGTCCCGCCGGTCGGCGCGAGCGCGAACCGCTCGGCGTCGAGTTCCTCCGTCACCAGCGCGGCGACGGAGGCGAGCGGCGCGCCCTCGGCGTCGGCCAGCTCCACGGACACGGTGCCGTCGCCCTGCGGAGTGAGCGTCAGACGCAGCGCGTCCGCGCCCACCGCGTGCAGGCGCACACCGCGCCACACGACCGGCAGCCGGCACGCGGCCCCCTCGGTCACGGCCGTGACCTGCGCCACCGCGTCCAGCAGTGCCGGGTGCAGCCCGAACCGCCCGGCGGAGGGCTGGAGTTCTTCGGACAGCCGGGCCTCCGCGAACGTCTCCTCGCCGCGCGTCCACACCCGGGTCGGCGTGCGGAAGGCCGGGCCGTGGTGACGGTCCGCGCCGACGAGTCGCTCGAACAGGGTCCCGACCGGCACCTCCTGCGCACCGGCGGGCGGCCACGGGGACGTGTCGGCCCCGGTACGGGCGGCGGTGCGGGCCGTGCCGACGGCCAGCAGACCGGTGGCATTGCGCGACCACGCGCCGTCGGCGGCCGATTCGGCCCGGCTGTGCACCTGTACGGTGCGGCGCCCGGCGTCGTCCGCCGCGCCGACCGCGACCCGCAGCTGGACGGCCCCGGTCTCGGGCAGTACGAGCGGCGCCTCGACGGTGAGCTCCTCGACGGTGTCGCAGCCGACCTCGTCCCCGGCCCGCACCGCCAGCTCGACGAACGCCGCCCCGGGCACCACCACGCTGTCCGCCACCACGTGGTCGGCCAGCCAGGGGTGCGTACGCAGGGACAGCCGCCCGGTGAACAGGAACCCTCCGGAGTCCGGGAGTTCGACGGCGGCACCGAGCAGCGGGTGCCCGGCGTCACCGATGCCGGCCACGGTCACGTCACCGCTCTCCACGAAGGCGTCCACCCAGTAGCGCTCGCGCTGGAACGCGTAGGTGGGCAGGTCCACCCGGCGCGCGCCCGTACCGGAGTGGTACGCGGCCCAGTCGACGACGGTGCCGTGGACATGGGCGAGAGCGAGCGCCGTGGTCAGGGTTTCGGCCTCGTCACGGCCTGCGCGCAGGGCGGGGGTGAGGACGGTGGTGTCGGGGTGGTCGAGGCAGTCCTGGGCCATGGCGGAGAGGATCCCGTCGGGGCCGAGTTCGACGTACGTGGTCACGCCCGCGGCTTCGAGGGTGCGGATACCGTCGGCGAAGCGGACGGTCTCGCGGACGTGGCGGACCCAGAAGTCGGGGTCGGTCATGTCGTCGGTGACCACCGTGCCGGTCAAGTTCGACACGACCGCGATCCGCGGGGACTCGTAGCTCAGGCCCTCCACCACCTTGCGGAAGTCGGCGAGCATCCCGTCCATGTGCGGCGAGTGGAACGCGTGACTGACCGCGAGACGCTTGGACCTGCGGTCCTTGAACGATCCGGCGATCCTCTCCGCCTCATCCGCGTCACCCGCGATCACCACGGACCGGGGCCCGTTGATCGCCGCGATGCTCACGCGCTCACTCAGGAGCGGCGCGACCTCCGCCTCGGTCGCCTCCAACGCGACCATCACCCCGCCCTCAGGCAGGGCCTGCATCAACCGGCCTCGGGCCGACACCAGCGTGCAGGCATCGTCGAGGCTCAGCACCCCGGCCACGTGCGCAGCCGCGATCTCACCGATCGAGTGACCGGACACGAAGTCCGGTGCGAGGCCCCACGAGTCGACGAGGCGGAACAACGCGACCTCGACGGCGAACAACGCAGGCTGCGCGAACTCCGTACGGTTCAGGAGCTCCGCGTCGTCCCCGAACAGCACGTCCTTCAGCGGGAGTTCGAGGTCCATCCGGCTCGCCACCGCGTCCAGCGCCGCCGCGAACACCGGCTGGGAGACGTACAACTCACGCCCCATACCGAGCCGCTGGCTGCCCTGCCCCGTGAACAGGAAGGCCGTCTTTCGGTCCGCGCCGGCCACGCCCCGTACGACCCGGGTGTCGGTCCGGTCGGCCACCAGCTCACCCAGGGCCTCGAGGAAGTCCCCGAGGTCGGCGCCGACGACCACCGCGCGGTGGTCGAGCAGCGCGCGGCCGGCGGCCAGCGAGTGGGCCACGTCCTCGGGCCGCAGCCCGTCGTGGACGGCCAGGTGCGCCCTCAGGCGCTCGGCCTGGTCGCGCAGGGCCGCCGCGTTACGGCCCGAGAGGACCCACGTGGACGCGGTGGGCACGCCCTGCTCCCGTACGGCGTCGGGCTCCTCCGCGGCCGGGGCCTGCTCCAGGATGGTGTGCGCGTTCGTCCCGCTCACGCCGAAGGAAGAGATGCCGGCGCGGCGCGGGCGGCCCGTCTCGGGCCACGCGACGGAATCCGTCAGCAGGGAGACCTCGCCGGCGGTCCAGTCGACGTTCGGGGTGGGCTCGTCCACGTGCAGCGTCCTCGGGAGCACGCCGTGCTCCATCGCCAGCACCATCTTGATCAGACCGGCGACACCGGCCGCGGCCTGGGTGTGCCCGATGTTGGACTTCACCGAACCGAGGAGGAGCGGTTGGCCGTCGGTGCGGTCCTGGCCGTAGGTCGCCAGCAGGGCCTGGGCCTCGATCGGGTCGCCCAGTCGCGTCCCCGTGCCGTGCGCCTCGACGGCGTCGACCTCGTTTGCGGACAGTCCGGCGCTCGCCAACGCGGCGCGGATGACGCGCTGTTGGGACGGACCGTTGGGCGCGGTCAGACCGTTGGAGGCGCCGTCCTGGTTCACGGCCGAGCCACGGACCACCGCGAGCACCGGGTGGCCCTTGGCGCGGGCCTGCGACAGCGGCTCCACGAGCAGCATGCCGACGCCCTCGCCCCAGCCCGTGCCGTCCGCAGCCGCCGCGAACGCCTTGATCCGGCCGTCCGCCGCCAGACCGCGCTGCCGACTGAACTCCTCGAAGGCGCCCGGCGTGGACATCACCGTCACGCCGCCGGCCAGCGCCATGTCGCACTCGCCGTTGCGCAGCGCCTGCGCCGCCAGGTGCAGGGACACGAGCGAGGAGGAGCAGGCCGTGTCGACCGTGACCGCCGGACCCTCCATGCCGAACACGTACGAGAGGCGACCGGAGACGACGCTCGCGGAGTTGCCGGTGCTCATGAAACCGTCGCCGCCCTCGGCGGAGTTGAGGACGAGGTTGAGGTAGTCCTGACCGTTGGTGCCGACGAACACGCCCGTACGGCTGCCACGCACCGACGACGGGTTGATGCCGGCCCGCTCGAACGCCTCCCACGAGGTCTCCAGCAGCAACCGCTGCTGCGGGTCCATCGCCAGCGCCTCGCGCGGCGAGATCCCGAAGAAGCCGGCGTCGAACTCTGCCACGTCGTAGAGGAATCCGCCCTCCTCCGCATACACCTCGTCCCGGGCCCGCGAGCCGAGGACGGACTCGGTGTCCCAGCCCCGGTCGGTCGGGAACGCGCCGATGGCGTCCCCGTCGGCGGCCAGCAGTCGCCAGAAGTCCTCCGGTGTCCGTACGCCGCCCGGGAAGCGGCAGCTCATCGCGACGATGGCGATCGGATCGCCAGTGGTGACCGCGACGGGCGTAGCCGACCCCGACTCGGCCTGTTCGCCGAGGAGTTCGGCGCGCAGGTGGTCGGCGAGCACGGCGGAGGTCGGGTAGTCGTAGACGAGCGTGGCGGGCAGGCGCAGCCCGGAGGCCGCGTTGAGGCGGTTGCGCAGCTCGACCGCCGTCAGCGAGTCGAAGCCCAGTTCCTTGAACGCCCGTCCGGCGCCCACCCCTTCGACGCCCGCGTGGCCGAGGACGCCGGCCACCTCCGTGCGGACCAGATCGAGCAGCAGCCGCTCCCGCTCGCTCGGGGGCAGCTCGGCGAGCCGGCCCGCGAGACCCTGCCGTTCCGAGGCCGGGGCTTCGCCGCCGGTCGCGCCGGAACCGGTTTCCCGGGCCTCCGCGATCTCGGCGAACAGGTTGCTCGCCCGCGCGGCCGTGAAGGCGGGTGCGAAGCGCGCCCAGTCCACCTCCGCCACCGTGACGGCGGTGTCACCGGCGCCGACGGCCCGGTGCAGGGCCGTGACGGCGAGATCGGCGGCCATGGGCGGCACACCGCCCTGGCGCATACGGGCCTCCAGCGCCTGGTCGGCGGCCATGCCGCCGTCGGCCCACGGGCCCCAGGCGAGCGAGGTCGCGGCCAGCCCGTCCGCGCGGCGCTGCTCGGCCAGGGCGTCCAAGTAGGCGTTGGCGGCGGCATAGTTGGCCTGACCCGCCGTGCCGATGGTGCCGCTCATGGAGGCGAACAGCACGAAGGCATCGAGCTCTATGCCGAGTTCGCCCGTCAGCTCGTGCAGGTTGCGGGCCGATTCCGCCTTGGCCCGCAGCACGGACCGGATCCTCTCCGGGGTGAGGCCGTTCAGCACGCCGTCGTCCAGGATGCCGGCGGTGTGGACCACGGCCCTCAGGCCCTCCGCCTCGGCCGCCAACAGCTCGCGCAGCGCGTCCCGGTCCGCGGCATCGCACGCCACCACGGACACATCGGCGCCCAAGTGGGCCAGTTCGGCGGCGAGTTCGGCCGCACCCGGGGCATCCATACCCCGGCGGCTGGTCAGCACCAGGCGCTCGGCACCCTCGGCGGCCAACCTCCGGGCGACCTTGCCGCCCAGCACACCCGTACCACCCGTGATCAGAACAGTGCCGGAGGCGTTCCAGGTGGCCGCGCCTTCGGCGTGCGGAGCCCGGACCAGACGGCGACCGAAGGCGCCGGAGCCGCGCACGGCGACCTGGTCCTCGTCCGAGCCGGAGGCGAAGCCGGAAACGAGGCCGGAAGCGGCGCCGGTTCCGGCGAGCACGCCGGCGAACCGGGCTGCGGCCCGCTCGTCCAGCTCGGTGGGGATGTCGACCAGACCGCCCCAGCGGTCCGGGTGTTCCAGGGCCGCGACCCGGCCCAGGCCCCACACCTCGGCGGCGACGGGATCGGCGAGCCGGTCGGAACGGCCCACGGAGACCGCGCCACGGGTCACGGCCCACAGCGGGGCCTGGACAGCCGCGTCGCCGAGGGCCTGCACCAGCGCGGCCGTCTCCACCACGTCCAGCAGCGAGATCACACCGGCCACGTCGGCGAAGTCCGCGAGCAGCGCGGCGAGGGCCGCGCGGTCGGATCCCGCCGGGACGGCGAGCGTACGCACCTCGGCGCCCGCGCTTGTCAGCGCGGCCACCACATCGGCATCGCACCCGGCCCCGGCCGGCCACGCGACCAGCCACGAGCCCGACAGCCGGGCTCCGGCGGCCGTGTCGGCCAGCGGCTTCCAGGTGACGCGGTAGCGCCAACCGTCCACGGCCGACTGCGCCTTGCGACGCTTGCGCCACGCCGACAGGGCGGGCAGGACACCTGCCCAGCTCTCCCCGTCGCCGGACTCGACCGTCTCCGCCAGCGACTCCCGGTCCCCGCGCTCGACCGCGTCCCAGAACCGGGCGTCCACGGCGTCCGTGGTGCCGTCACCCGGCACGGCCCCGGTCCGGACGGCCTCCGGCCAGTAGCGCTGGTGCTGGAAGGGGTACGTGGGCAGGTCCGCGTACCGGGTCACGATGCCGGTCCCGTGGAAGGCGGCCCAGTCGACCGGGACGCCCCGGACGTGGGCGGTGGCCAGTGCGGTGACGACGGCCTCGGCCTCGATCCGGCCGCCGCGCAGCGCGGGCACGAAGCCGGCGTTCCCGTCGGTCACGCAGTCCTGGGCCATGGCGGACAGAACCCCGTCCGGGCCCAGCTCGACGTACATGGTGACACCGGCGGCTTCCAGGGCGCGGACACCGTCGGCGAAACGGACCGCCTCACGGACATGACGTACCCAGAACTCCGGCTGCGTGAGCTGCTCCGAAGCGAGAGCACCGCTCACATTCGAGATCACCGATATCTTCGGCAGCTCGTACGTCAGTGACTCCGCGACCTCGCGGAAGTCGTCGAGCATGCCGTCCATGTGCGGCGAGTGGAAGGCGTGACTGACGGTCAGCCGCTTGGACTTGCGGTCGCCGAACGATCCAGCGACCCTCTCGACCTCATCCGCGTCACCCGCGATCACCACCGAGCGCGGCCCGTTGATCGCGGCGATGCTCACGCGCTCGCCGAGCAGCGGCGTGACCTCGTCCTCGGCGGCCTGAAGCGCGATCATGACTCCGCCCTCGGGAAGGGCCTGCATCAGCCGACCCCGGGCCGACACCAGGCGGCACGCGTCCTCCAGCGAGAACACCTCGGCCACATGGGCAGCAGCGATCTCACCGATCGAGTGCCCGGACACGAAGTCCGGCCGCACACCCCACGACTCGAACAGCCGGAAGAGGGCGACCTCCACCGCGAACAGCGCAGGCTGCGCGAACTCCGTACGGTTCAACAGCTCGGCATCGTCCCCGAACAGCACGTCCTTCAACGGCCGCTCGAGATCCATCCGCACGGCGACCGCGTCGAAGGCATCGGCGAACACCGGGTACGCGGCGTACAACTCACGCCCCATCCCCAGCCGCTGGCTGCCCTGTCCGGTGAACAGGAACGCCACCTTCCCACCGGCCCCCGAGCCACGGACGACACCGGGGGCCGCGCTGCCCTCGGCGACGGTCGCGAGTCTGGCCAGCAGGCCCTCGCGGTCCCCCGCCACCACGGCGGCCCTCTCCTCGAACGAGGACCTCCCCAGCGCCAGGGCGCGCCCGACCTCGGCCGCAGCCTGTTCCGGAGCGACCGTCACATAGGCGAGCAATGCTCGCGCCTGGTCCCGCAGGGCGGAGTCGGTCTTCGCCGACAGCAGCACCGGGAGTACCGGGTGCTCGGAGGGGGCGGCGGCTGCGGTTGCGACTGCGATGTCCGGAACGGCCGGTTCCGGGGCCTGCTCCAGAATGGTGTGCGCGTTCGTCCCGCTGAAGCCGAACGAGGAGACCCCCGCGCGGCGCGGGCGACCCGTCTCGGGCCACGCCACCGTTTCCGTCAGCAGGGCGATGTCACCGGCGTCCCAGTCCACCTGTGGGGACGGCTCGTCGACGTGCAGCGTTTGGGGCAGCATCCCGTACCGCATCGCCATGACCATCTTGATGATGCCCGCCACGCCGGCCGCGGCCTGCGTGTGCCCGATGTTCGACTTGATCGACCCCAGATGCAGCGGCAGCCCTTCGTCACGGTCCCGGCCGTAGGTCGCCAGCAGCGCCTGCGCCTCGATCGGGTCACCCAGCCGCGTGCCCGTGCCGTGCGCCTCCACCGCGTCCACCTCGGCGGCGGTCAGCCCCGCACTGGCGAGCGCCGCCCGGATGACACGCTGCTGCGAGGGACCGTTCGGAGCGGTCAGGCCATTGGAGGCACCGTCCTGGTTGACGGCCGAACCACGAACCACGGCCAGGACGGGATGGCCGTTGCGGCGAGCGTCGGAGAGGCGCTCCACGAGCAGCATGCCCACGCCCTCGCCCCAGCCCGTGCCGTCGGCGGCCGCCGCGAAGGCCTTCACGCGACCGTCGGAGGCGAGCCCCCGCTGGCGGCTGAACTCGATGAAGGTGCCGGGCGTGGACATCACCGTGACGCCGCCCGCCAGGGCCAGGTCGCACTCGCCGTTGCGCAGCGCCTGGATGGCCCAGTGCAGTGCGACCAGCGAGGAGGAGCAGGCCGTGTCGACCGTGACCGCGGGGCCCTCCAGGCCGAAGACGTACGAGAGCCGGCCGGAGACCACACTGGCGGCGGTGCCGGTCCCGAGGTGGCCCTCCAGGCCCTCGGAGTCCTCGAGCAATACGGAGAGGTAGTCCTGGCCGTTGGTGCCGACGAACACCCCTGCCTGGCTGCCCCGGAGCGTCTCCGGGTCGATACCGCCGCGCTCGAACGCTTCCCACGAGGTCTCCAGCAGCAGCCGCTGCTGCGGGTCCATGGCCAGCGCCTCGCGCGGCGAAATACCGAAGAACTCGGCGTCGAAGTCGGCCGCGTCGTACAGGAACCCGCCCTCACGGGCGTACGACGTGCCCTGCGCGCCGGGGTCGGCGTCGTAGAGCGCGTCCACGTTCCACCCCCGGTCCAGCGGGAGGTCGCTGATGGCGTCGCCGCCGGACGCGAGCAGTCTCCACAGGTCCTCGGGGGTCCGTACGCCGCCGGGGAAGCGACAGCTCATCGCGACGATCGCGATCGGGTCGTCGGTGGAGACGGCCACAGCCGGCAGCACCGCGCCGGACACCTCGACGCCGCCCATGAGTTCGCCCCGCAGGTAGGCGGCGAGAGAGGACGCGGTCGGGTAGTCGTAGACCAGGGTGGCCGGGAGTTTGAGACCGGTGGCGGCACCGAGCCGGTTGCGCAGCTCCACGGCGGTCAGCGAGTCGAAACCGATCTCGCGGAAGGCGCGCCCCGCCTCGATCTCGTCGCCGTCGGAATGCCCCAGTACCTGGGCGACCTGAGTGCGCACCAGGTCGAGCAGGAACGCCTCACGGTCGCCCGCGGGCAGCTCCTGGATCCGCCGGGCCAGTGACGGGCCGGGCTGCGCGGCCTGACCGTTGACGGCACGGGTGGCCGCGACCTCGGGGAGCTCGGCGAGGAGGTTGCTCGCCCGGACGGCCGTGAGGCCCGGGGCGTAGCGTTCCCACTCCACGTCCACGATCATCAGCGCGGCCTCGGTGGAGCCGACGCTGTGGACCATCGCCGTCAGCGCTGCCTCGGGCGCCATCGGCGGCACACCGCCCTGGCGCATTCGGGCCTCCAGCGCCTGGTCGGCGGCCATGCCGCCGTCGGCCCACGGGCCCCAGGCGAGCGAGGTCGCAGCCAGGCCGTCCGCGCGGCGCTGCTCGGCCAACGCGTCCAAGTAGGCATTGGCGGCAGCATAGTTGGCCTGACCCGCCGCACCGAGCGTGCCACTCATCGAGGAGAACAGCACGAACGCATCGAGCTCGATGCCGAGTTCGACGGTCAGCTCGTGCAGATTGCGGGCCGAGTCCGCCTTGGCCCGCAGCACCGACGCGAAACGCTCGGCGGTCAGGGAGTCCAGCACACCGTCGTCCAGGACACCGGCCGTGTGCACGACGGCCGTCAGCCCCTCCACCTCGGCCGCCAGCAGCTCCCGCAGCGCGTCCCGGTCCGCGGCATCACACGCCACCACGGACACATCGGCGCCCAAGTCGGCCAGTTCGGCGGCGAGTTCGGCAGCACCCGGGGCATCCGTACCCCGGCGGCTGGTCAGCACCAGGCGCTCGGCACCCTCGGCAGCCAACCTCCGGGCGACCTTGCCGCCCAGCACACCCGTCCCACCCGTGATCAGGACGGTGCCGGACGGGGTCCAGGAACCCTGGCTGTGAGGGGCGCGGACGAGACGGCGGGCGAAGACGCCCGAGTCCCGCACGGCAATCTGGTCCTCGTCAGAACCGGAGCCCGCGAGTACGCCGGCAAACCGGGCCGCGGCCCGCTCGTCCAACTCGGCCGGAACATCGACCAGACCACCCCAGCGCTCCGGGTACTCCAGTGCCACGACCCTGCCCAGCCCCCAGACACCGGCGGCAACCGGGTCCGTCAGCCGGTCGGAACGGCCCACGGAAACCGCGCCCCGCGTCACCGCCCACAACGGAGCCGCCACGTCGGCATCGCCCAGCGCCTGCACCAGAACGGCGGTGTCCACCGCACCCAGCGACGAGACGACACCGGTCACGTCGGCGAAGTCGGCGAGGAGGGCGGCGAGCGCCGTGCGGTCGGATCCCGCCGGGACGGCGAGCGTACGCACCGCGGCACCCGCACCCGACAGCGCGGCCACCGCGTCCGCGTCGCCCGCGCCCTCGGCGCCCGACACCACCAGCCACGTACCGCTCAGCTCGCCGTCAGGGCTACTGGTCAGCGGCTTCCAGGTGACCCGGTAACGCCAACCATCCACCTCCGCCTGGGCCTTGCGGCGCTTGCGCCAGGCCGAAAGGGCCGGCAGCAACTCGGTGACGGTGGCGTCACCCGCCACATCCAGCTCAGCGGTCAGCGCGGCCAGATCCTGCTGCTCGACCGCGTCCCAGAACCCGGCGTCCGCGACCGGAGCGGTCCCGCCGATGACGGGAGCACCGGTGGACAGGACAGTGTCCGGCCAGTAGCGCTTGCGCTGGAAGGCATACGGGGGCAGGTCCACGTGCCCGGCGCCCGTACCGGCGAAGAAGGCGGACCAGTCGACGGCCGCGCCGCGAACGTAGCCCTGAGCGAGGGCGGCGACGGCGGTCTCGGCCTCGTCACGCCCGCCCCGCAGGGCGGGGACGAAGACAGCGGCGTCGGCGTTCTCGACGCAGTCCTGGGCCATGGCGGAGAGCACACCGTCCGGACCCAGCTCGACAAACGTGGTCACGCCCTGGGCCTCCAGGGCCCGCACTCCGTCGTGGAAACGGACCGCCTCGCGGACGTGACGGACCCAGAACTCGGGCTGCGTCAACTGCTCCGAAGCAAGAGCACCGCTCACATTCGAGATCACCGGTATGCGCGGCAGCTCGTAGGTCAGGGACTCCGCGACCTCGCGGAAGTCGTCCAGCATGCCGTCCATGTGGGGCGAGTGGAACGCGTGACTGACGGTCAGCCGCTTGGACTTGCGGTCGCCGAACGATCCGGCGATGCGCTCGGCCTCCTCGGCATCTCCCGCGATCACCACGGACTGGGGGCCGTTGATCGCGGCGATGCTCACCCGCTCCGACAGCAGCGGAGAGACCTCGTCCTCCGTCGCCTGGAGGGCGATCATCACGCCACCCTCGGGCAGCGCCTGCATCAGCCGACCCCGGGCCGACACGAGCTTGCACGCGTCGTCCAGCGAGAACACCCCGGCCACATGGGCGGCAGCGATCTCACCGATCGAGTGCCCGGACACGAAGTCCGGCGCGAGGCCCCACGACTCGAACAGCCGGAACAACGCCACCTCTACGGCGAAGAGCGCGGGCTGCGCGAACTCCGTACGGTTCAACGCCTCGGGGTCGTCCCCGAACAGCACGTCCTTCAACGGCAGTTCGAGGGTCATCCGCTCCGCGACCGCGTCCAGCGCCGCCGCGAACACCGGCTGGGACGCGTACAGCTCCCGCCCCATCCCCAGCCGCTGACTCCCCTGCCCGGTGAACAGGAAGGCGAGGGCGCCACTGTCGACCGCGCCCCGGACCAGACCGGCCGAGGCCCCACCCTCGGCGAGAGCCGTGAGCCCGGCGGCCAGACCCGCGTGCCCATCGGCCGGGGTGCCCAGCAGCACCGCGCGATGCTCCAGGGCGGCACGGCCGGTGGCGAGCGAGTGGCCGACATCCAGGACGTCGACCGGACCCTCTGCAAAGGTGCGCAACCGGACGGCCTGAGCCCGCAGCGCCTCGGCCGTACGACCGGAGACGAGCCACGGCAGCACCGGCAGAACGCGAGACGCCTCGGGCGCCAAGACCGGCGCGTCGTCGGGAGCCTGCTCGACGACGGCATGAGCGTTGGTACCGCTGTAGCCGAAGGAGGAGATGCCGGCGCGGCGCGGGCGGCCGGTCTCCGGCCAGGCCACGGCCTCGGTGAGCAGTGAGATGTCCCCGACGGACCAGTCGACGTGCGGGGTCGGCTCGTCGATGTGCAGGGTCCTGGGCAGCACGCCGTGGCGCATGGCCATGACCATCTTGATGACGCCGGCGGCACCGGCGACGGCCTGGGTGTGGCCGATGTTGGACTTCACCGAGCCGAGCCACAGCGGCCGGTCGGCCGAGCGCCCCTGGCCGTACGTGGCCAGCAGCGCCTGCGCCTCGATCGGGTCACCGAGCGCCGTACCCGTGCCGTGCGCCTCGACGGCGTCCACGTCCGTGGCGGACAGGCCGGCGTCGGCGAGGGCCTCGCGGATGACGCGCTGCTGGGACGGACCGTTGGGGGCGGTCAGACCGTTCGAGGCGCCGTCCTGATTGACGGCGGTGCCCTTGATGACCGCGAGGACCGGGTGGCCGTTGCGGCGCGCGTCGGACAGGCGCTCGACCAGGAGCAGGCCGACGCCCTCGGACCAGCTGGTGCCGTCGGCGGAGGCGGCGAAGGCCTTGATCCGGCCGTCGGCGGCCAGCCCGCGCTGTCGGCTGAACTCGGTGAACGCGCCGGGTGTGGACATGATCGTCACAGCGCCGGCGAGCGCCATCGTGCAGGTGCCGCGCCGCAGCGCCTGGGCCGCGAGATGCAGGGTGACCAGGGACGACGAGCAGGCCGTGTCGATGGTGACGGCCGGCCCCTCCAGGCCGAAGGTGTAGGAGATGCGGCCGGAGACGACGCTGGCCGCGTTGCCGGTGCCGAGGTGGCCCTCCAGGCCGTCGGAGTCGTTGAGCCAGAGCTGGAGGTAGTCCTGCGCGTTGGAGCCGACGAAGACGCCGGTGCGGCTGCCGCGCAGGGTCGCCGGGTCGATGCCGGCCCGCTCGAAGACCTCCCAGGTGGTCTCCAGCAGCAGCCGCTGCTGCGGGTCCATCGCCAGCGCCTCGCGCGGCGAGATCCCGAAGAGGCCCGCGTCGAAGAGCGCGGCGTCGTGCAGGAAACCGCCCTCTCGGACGTAGGAAGTGCCCTCCTGGTCGGGGTCGTCGCTGTAGAGGGTGTCGAGGTCCCAGCCGCGGTCGGCGGGGAAGGCGGTGATGCCGTCACGGCCCTCGACGAGCATGCGCCACAGGTCCTCGGGGGAGGTGATGCCGCCGGGGAAGCGGCAGCCCATGGCCACGATGGCGATGGGGTCGTCGGACTCGTCGGTGGCGGTCCGCGCGATCGCGGCGCTGCCGGCCGGGGCGGCCAGGTCGCCGACGATCTCCTCTCGCAGGTACGCGGCGAGCGCGGTCGCGGTCGGGTAGTCGAAGACGAGCGTGGCGGGCAGCCGGCGCCCGGTGGCCTCGCCGAGCAGGTTGCGCAGTTCGACGGCGGTCAGCGAGTCGAAGCCGAGCTCCTTGAAGGAGCGGCCGGGCTCGACGGAGGCGGACCCGGGGTGGCCGAGGGCGGCGGCGACCTGCTTGCGCACGAGGTCGAGCAGGACCCGGTCCTGTTCGGCGGCCGGGAGGCCGGCCAGGCGTCGGCGCAGTCCGTCCTCGCCGCCCGCGAAGGCCGCGCCGGTGGCGGTGCGGCGCGCGGGGACACGGACCAGGCCGCGCAGCAGCGGGGCCACGGTGCCGGAGCGGGCCTGGGTGCGCAGCGCGGCGGTGTCGATGCGCATGAGGACCGGGGCGGGCTCGTCGAGCCGGTGCGTCAGGTCGAACAGGTCCAGGCCCTCGGCGGTGGTCAGGGGCGGCAGACCGTTCCGGCGCATGCGGCCGATGTCGGATTCGGTGAGGGTGCCGGCCATGCCGTCGGCGTCGGCCCACAGTGCCCAGGCGGTGGAGGTGGCGGGCAGCCCCAGGTGCCGGCGGTGCTCCGCGAGGGCGTCGAGGAAGACGTTGGCGGCCGCGTAGTTGCCCTGGCCGGGGCCGCCGAAGACACCGCCGATGGAGGAGAAGAGGACGAAGGCGGTGAGGTCGAGGTCCCGGGTCAGCTGGTGCAGGTTGCAGGCCGCGTCCACCTTGGGGCGCAGCACGGCCGAGAGCCGCTCGGGGGTGAGGGAGGCGATCACGCCGTCGTCGAGGACACCGGCCGTGTGCACGACCGCGCCGAGCGGGTGCTCCGCGGGCACGGCGGCCAGGACGGCGGCGAGCGCGTCCCGGTCGGCCACGTCGCAGGCCGCCCAGGTGGCGTCGGCGCCCAACTCGACGATTTCCGCGGAGAGTTCCGCGGCGCCGGGCGTGTCCGCGCCGCGGCGGCCGACCAGCAGCAGGTGCCGTACGCCGTGTTCGGTGACCAGGCGGCGGGCGACCAGGCCGCCGAGCATGCCGCCCGCGCCGGTGACGAGCACGGTGGCGTCGGGGGCGTACGTGACGACGGGTTCGGTGTCGTCCCCCTCCTCACGCACCGGCACGCGGGCCAGGCGGGGGGCGTGCGCGGTGCCGTCGCGCAGCGCGAGCTGCGGTTCGCCCGCGTCGAGCGCGGCGGGCAGGGCGCGTACGGAGGAGTCGAGGCCGTCGGTGTCCAGCAGCAGCAGCCGGTCGGGGTACTCGGACTGCGCGGAGCGCAGCAGACCCCACACGGCGGCGTGGACGGGGTCGGTGACGGTGTCGCCGACCGCACCGCGCGTGACCACCACGAGCCGGGCGTCGCCGAACCTCTCGTCCCCGCACCACTGTTGGACCAGCGCGAGCGCGCGGTGCGCGGCGTCGTGCACGGCCTCGGCCTCCACCCGCGGCGTACCGTCGACGGTGTGCGGGCCGAAGCCGACGAACACGGCGTCCGGGACGGGCGTGCCGTCCGCGACGGCCCCCGCCAGCTCGGTCAGGTCTGCGTACGCGCCGATTTCGCCGCCCGGCGCCGTACGCAGCGCCTCGAATGCCGTATCGGACGCGGCGCCGGGCACGGCATCGGACATGGCATCGGACGTGGTCTCGTTTCCGGCCTCGTGACCGGTGAGCACGTCGGCCGGATCGCCGAGCACAGCCCAGCGCAGGGTCCGCGCGGGCGTTTCGGCGGGGGCCGGCAGCGCCGTCCACTCGGTGCGGAACACCGACTCGTGGTGCGCGGCGCGGGCGCCCCGCAGCTGGTCGGCGGAGACGGTGCGCAGCACCAGCGAGTCGACGGTGGCTACCGGTGCGCCGCCGGCGTCCGCGATATCCAGGCGCACGCCGTTGGCACCGGCCGGGGCCAGGCGCACCCGCAGGGCGTCGGCGCCCGCGGCGTGCAGACGTACCCCGGTCCAGGCGAAGGGCAGTCGGCCCTCGCCTTCGGTACCGCCCAGCACGCCGAGCCCGAAGGCGTGCAGGGCCGCGTCCAGCAGCGCGGGGTGCAGTCCGAAGTCCCGTGCGGCAGCGGCGTGTTCCTGAGGAAGGGCGACCTCGACGCAGACCGCGTCACCGTGCCGCCAAGCAGTGGTCAGGCCCTGGAACACGGGGCCGTAGCCCATGCCGACCTCGGCGAGGTCCGCGTACAGGCCGTCGACGGCGAGCGGTTCGGCGCCGGGCGGCGGCCAGTCGGTCAGGTCGGCGCCGGTCTGCGTCGCGCCCTGGCCGAGAAGGCCGGAGGCATGCCGGGTCCACGGCTCCTCGGTGGCGTCCTGCGGCCGGGAGGAGAGCGAGAAGGTACGGCGCCCGGAGCCGTCCGCGTCGGGCGCGCCGAGGTGGATCTGCACCTGGACGCCACCACGCGCGGGCAGCACCAGCGGCGCCTCCAGCGTCAGCTCCTCCAGGACGTCGCAGCCGACCTGGTCACCGGCGTGGACGGCGAGCTCGACGAAGGCCGTGCCGGGCAGCAGGACCGTGTCCATGATCGCGTGGTCGGCCAGCCAGGGATGGGTGTCCAGCCCGAGCCGGGCGGTGAGCAGCAGCCCCTCGGTGTCGGCGAGCGTCACGGCGGCGCCGAGCAGGGGGTGCCCGACCTCCTCCAGACCGACCGCCCGCACGTCCCCGGCCCGCACGCCGGGCGCCAGCCAGTACGTCTGGCGCTGGAAGGCGTACGTCGGCAGGTCCACACGGCGCGCGCCCGTACCGGCGAAGTACGCGGCCCAGTCGACGCGCGTGCCGTTGACGTGCGCGAGGGCGAGCGCGGTGACGGCGGTCTCGGCCTCGTCGCGGCCGGCGCGCAGGACGGGGACGAAGGCAGCGGCGTCGTCGCCCTCGATGCAGTCCTGGGCCATGGCGGACAGGACGCCGTCGGGGCCGAGTTCGAGGTACGTGGTGACGCCCGCGGCTTCCAGGGCTCGGATGCCGTCGTCGAAGCGGACCGCCTCACGGACGTGCCGCACCCAGAACTCGGGCTGCGTCAGCTCCTCCGAAGCGAGAGCACCGCTCACATTCGAGATCACCGATATCTTCGGCAGCTCGTACGTCAGGCTCTCCGCGACCTCGCGGAAGGCGTCGAGCATGCCGTCCATGTGCAGCGAGTGGAAGGCGTGACTGACGGTCAGCCGCTTGGACTTGCGGTCGCCGAACGATCCGGCGACCCTCTCGACCTCCTCCGCATCACCGGCGATGACGACGGACCGCGGCCCGTTGATCGCCGCGATGCTCACCCGCTCGTTCAGAAGCGGCGTGACCTCGTCCTCGGTCGCCTGGAGCGCGATCATCACGCCGCCCTCCGGCAGCGCCTGCATCAGCCGACCACGGGCCGACACGAGCTTGCAGGCGTCCTCCAGCGAGAACACCCCGGCCACATGGGCAGCAGCGATCTCACCGATCGAGTGCCCGGACACGAAGTCCGGCCGCACACCCCACGACTCGAACAGCCGGAAGAGGGCGACCTCCACCGCGAACAGCGCAGGCTGCGCGAACTCCGTACGGTTCAACAGCTCGGCATCGTCCCCGAACAACACCTCACGCAAGGGCAGTTCGAGATCCAGCCGCTCCGCCACCGCGTCCAGCGCCGCCGCGAACACCGGCTGCGAGGCGTACAACTCACGGCCCATACCCAGCCGCTGACTGCCCTGCCCCGTGAACAGGAAGGCAAGCTTGCCGGCGACGGCGGAGCCGCTGACGGCACCGGGGACGGTGCGCCCCTCGGCGAGGGCGGCGAGGCCGGCCAGCAGGCCCTCGCGGTCGCCCGCCACGACCGCGGCCCGCTGCTCGAAGGCGGCGCGGCCCAGCGCCAGCGAGCCGCCGATGTCGGCCGGGCGCAGCTCGGGGTGCGCTTCGACGTGCGCGAGCAACCGGCGGGCCTGGTCGCGCAGCGCGTCCTGCCCCTTGGCGGACAGCAGCCAGGGCACGACCGACGGCCCGGCCTCCGCGGCGGGCGCGCTCTCGGACGCGGGCTCGGCGACCGCCTCGGGAGCCTGCTCGATGATCGTGTGGACATTGGTGCCGCTGACGCCGAAGGCGGAGACGCCGAAGCGGCGCGGGCGCCCGGTCTCGGGCCAGGCGCGCTGCTCGGTGAGCAGCTGCACGGCACCGGCGGACCAGTCCACGTGCGAGGTCGGTTCGTCCACGTGCAGGGTCCTGGGCAGCACCCCGTGGCGCATGGCCATGACCATCTTGATGATGCCCGCGACACCGGCCGCGTTCTGGGTGTGGCCGAGGTTGGACTTCAGCGAACCGAGCCAGAGCGGCCGGTCGGACTCGCGACCCTGGCCGTACGTGGCGAGCAGCGCCTGCGCCTCGATCGGGTCGCCGAGCGTCGTACCCGTACCGTGCGCCTCGACGGCGTCCACGTCGGCGGTGGTCAGTCGGGCGCTTTCCAGGGCCTGGTGGATGACGCGCTGCTGGGCGGGGCCGTTGGGGGCGGTCAGACCGTTGGAGGCGCCGTCCTGGTTCACGGCGGAGCCGCGCACGACGGCGAGGACCTGGTGGCCGTTGCGGCGCGCGTCGGAAAGGCGCTCCACCAGGAGCACGCCGACGCCCTCGGACCAGCCGGTGCCGTCGGCGGACTCGGCGAAGGACTTGCAGCGCCCGTCGGGCGACAGGCCGCGCTGCCGGCTGAACTCGACGAAGACGTCCGGGCCCGCGAGGACGGTGACACCGGCGGCGAGCGCCAGCGAGCACTCGCCGTTGCGCAGCGCCTGGACGGCCATGTGCAGGGCGACGGACGAGGAGGAGCAGGCGGTGTCGACGGTGGCGGCGGGACCTTCCAGACCGAAGACGTACGCGAGCCGGCCGGAGGCGACGCTGGAGGCGGTGCCGGTGAGCAGATGGCCTTCGACGCCGTCGGGCAGCTCGGTGGTGGCGGCGCCGTACGCGTTGGCGGAGGCGCCGACGAAGACGCCGGCGCGGCTGCCGCGCAGTGAGGTCGGGTCGATGCCCGCGTGCTCGAAGACCTCCCAGGTGGTCTCCAGCAGCATGCGCTGCTGCGGGTCCATGGCGAGGGCCTCGCGCGGCGAGATCCCGAAGAACGCGGGGTCGAAGTCGGCCGCGTCGGGCAGGAATCCGCCCTCGCGGGCGTAGGTGGTGCCCTCGTGGTCCGGGTCGGGGTCGTAGAGGGACTCGATGTCCCAGCCGCGGTTCTCGGGGAACCCGGAGACGGCGTCGGCGCCGCTCTCGACGAGGTGCCACAGGTCCTCCGGGGACCGTACGCCGCCGGGGAAGCGGCAGCTCATGCCGACGATCGCGATGGGTTCGCGCGAGGCGTCGGTCAGCTCCTGGTTCCGACGGCGCAGCCGCTCGGTTTCCTTGAGGGAGGCCCGCAGCGCTTCAACGACTTTTTCGTCGGGGGTTGTCATCACTCACTCCGCACTTCGGGCGCGTCAGAATCGGTTGCTGTCGGTGTCGTCGTCTTGTCCGGAGCCGTCGGCGCCGTCGAGCGCCAGGTCGAGGAGGCTCTGGAGGTCCATCGAGTCGATGGATTCGAGGGATTCGGCCTCGTCGGCCGGGTCCACGGGGCTGGGGGTGTCAGGTCCGGCGAGTCGGAGCAGCGTGTCGAGGAGGCCGGCCTCGCGGATGCGTCCCAGCGGCACG
The DNA here is from genome assembly GCF_055567635.1 of Streptomyces sp. NPDC026500. Lineage (NCBI taxonomy): Bacteria > Bacillati > Actinomycetota > Actinomycetes > Kitasatosporales > Streptomycetaceae > Streptomyces > Streptomyces sp. NPDC026500. The sequence goes on from NZ_JBVHQB010000044.1 coordinate 21,966, forward strand.
GTGGCGAGAGTCCGGCGCAGTTCGGCGTCCCGCGGGTCGGTGTCCACGACCGGGGCGGCGGTGCCGTCGCCGTCGGGGAACAGGGACGCCAGCAGGTGCCGGGTCAGAGCCTGCGGGTTGGGGTGGTCGAAGACCAGGCTGGACGGCAGGCGCAGCCCGCACGCGGCGCCGAGCCGGTTGCGCAGCTCGACGGCGGTGAGGGAGTCGAACCCGAGCTCCTTGAAGGCACGTTCGGGTGCGACGGCGTCTGCGGAAGCGTGGCCGAGGGCGGTCGCCGTGTGTTCGCGCACCAGCTCCAGCAGCGCGGCGGCTCGCTCGTCCCCGGTCAGTTCGGCCAGTCGGCGCAGCGCCTCGGGCGTGGCGTCGGCCGACTCCGGCGTGTCGCCGGCCGTGCCGCGCAGCGCGTCGCGCACCTCGGGCAGGTCACCGACGAGCGGGCGGGGCCGGGCCGCGGCGAAAACGGGCGCGAAGCGCGCCCAGTCCACGTCGGCGACGGTCAGGGTCGCGTCCCCGCCTGCCACGGCCCGCTCCAGGGCGAGCAGGTTGGTGGCGGGGGCGACGGGCGGCAGGCCGCGGCGGGTGAGCTGCTCCTCGGCGTCGCCCTCGGTGGCCATGCCGCTCTCCGCCCACGGGCCCCAGGCCACGGCGGTGGCGGCCAGGCCGCGGGCCGCGCGCCGCTCGGCGAGCGCGTCGAGGAAGGCGTTGGCCGCCGCGTACGCGCCCTGGCCGCCGCTGCCCCACACGCCCGCGATCGACGAGAAGAGCACGAACGCGTCGAGCGAGTCCGGCGTGTCGAACAGCGCGTCCAGGTGAACGGCGCCCGCCGTCTTGGCGGCCACCACCCGGGCGAAACCGGGCAGGTCCTCGGCGGTGCCGGGCGGCTGTGAGACGCCCGCCGCGTGCACCACGGCCCGTACCGGCGTACCGGCCCGGGCGAGCCCGGCCACCAGCGCGGCCAGCGCCTCACGGTCGGCGACATCGCAGGCCGCGAGGGTCACGGAGGCACCGAGCGCGGTCAGTTCGGCCTCGATGTCGGCCTCCCCGGGGGCGTCGGCGCCGCGCCGGCTGACCAGTACGAGGTGCTCGGCGCCGCGCTCGGCGAGCCGGCGCGCGACGTGGCGGCCGAGCGCGCCGGTGCCGCCCGTGACGAGGACCGTGCCGCGCGGGGTCCAGCCCGAGTCGGGCGCGGCGGACCCGGCACCGCGTACCAGGCGTCGTACGACGGTGCCGGTGGCGCGGACCGCCACCTGGTCCTCGTCGCCCGCCGCGGCGAGCACGGCCATCGCGGCGGCCAGGACGCGGTCGTCGCAGGTCGCGGGCAGGTCCATGAGTCCGCCCCAGTTCTCCGGGTGCTCCAGGGCTACGACTCGGCCCAGGCCCCAGACCTGCGTCTGGGCGGCACCTGCGAGGGTGTCGTCGGGCAGCGCCGCGACGGCCTCCCGGGTGACGCACCACAGCGGGGCACCGAGCCCGTCGATCACGCCGGCGATCGCGGAGGTCAGCGCGAGCCCGACGGGAACGCCCGGGTGGTCCGGGTGCTGGCGCTCGTCCAGCGCCAGCAGGGAGAGCACACCGGCGAGCGGCCCGTCCACGGCGGCAAGGCGCGCACCGAGCACGCTCGGGTCGGCGTCCTCGGCGTCGAGCGCGAGCGGTACGACCCGTGCGCCGCCCCCGCCCATCCGGTCCGTCAGCGCGCGCACCCAAGCGTCCTCGGCGTGCGAAGCCGGTACAGCGACGAGCCACGTACCCGAGGGCGTGCCCGTCCGCGCACCGGACCACGGCTGCCAGGCGACCCGGTAGAGCAGGCCGTCGACCCGCGAACGGTCCTGCTGGTCGCGGCGCCAGGCCGACAGCGCCGGCAGTACGTCGGCCAGCGGCCGGTCCGCGTCCAGTTCCGCGCCGACGAGCGAGGCGAGGTCCGCCCGCTCGACCGCGTCCCAGAAGCGGGCGTCGACGTTCGTCTCCTCGAGGCCGCGGCCGGGCGCCGCAGCGCCCGCGCCGACGGGCTCGGGCCAGAAGCGCCGCCCCTGGAAGGCGTACGTCGGCAGGTCGACGCGCCCGGCGCCCGTGCCGGAGTAGTACGCGGTCCAGTCGACGGGGGTGCCGTGGACGTGGGCGCGGGCGAGGGCGGTGGTGAGGGTGTGGGTCTCCTCCCGACCTGCGCGCAGGGCGGAGGTGAAGACGGTGGTGTCGGGGTTGTCGACGGACTCCTGGGCCATGGCGGAGAGGACGCCGTCGGGGCCGAGTTCGAGGTACGTGGTCACACCCGCGGCTTCGAGGGTGCGGATGCCGTCGCTGAAGCGCACGGCCTCACGGACGTGCCGGACCCAGAAGTCGGGGTCGGTCATGTCGTCGGTGACCACCGTGCCTGTGAGGTTGGAGACGATCGGGATACGGGGGCTCTCGTAGGTCAGGCCCTCGGCGACCTTGCGGAAGTCGGCGAGCATGCCGTCCATGTGCGGCGAGTGGAACGCGTGACTGACCGTGAGGTGCTTGGACTTGCGGTCCTTGAACGAGCGGACAACCCTCTCCGCCTCGTCCAGGTCACCCGCGATCACCACGGACCGGGGCCCGTTGATCGCCGCGATGCTCACGCGCTCGCTCAGGAGCGGCGCGACCTCCGCCTCGGCCGCCTCCAGCGCGACCATCACCCCACCCTCCGGCAGGGCCTGCATCAACCGACCACGAGCGGACACCAGCGTGCAGGCATCGTCGAGGCTCAGCACCCCGGCCACGTGCGCAGCCGCGATCTCACCGATCGAGTGACCGGACACGAAGTCCGGTGCGAGGCCCCACGACTCGACGAGACGGAACAACGCCACCTCCACCGCGAACAACGCAGGCTGCGCGAACTCCGTACGATTCAGCAGCTGCGCATCGTCCCCGAACAGCACGTCCTTCAGCGGGAGTTCGAGGTCCATCCGGCTCGCCACCGCATCCAGCGCCGCCGCGAACACCGGCTGGGACGCATACAACTCACGCCCCATACCCAGCCGCTGACTCCCCTGCCCGGTGAACAGGAAGGCGGTGCGGCCGTCGCCGGTCGAGCCGGTGACGGTGCTGGGCGCCGGTTCGCCGGCGGCCAGGCGCGCCAGGGCCTCGGTGAGCTCCGTACGGTCCCCGGCGACGATCGCCGCGCGCCGGTCGAGGTGCGCGCGACCGGTCGCCAGCGAGTGGGCGAGATCGAGCGGGCGCGTCCCCTCGGTGGCCTCGACCGACGCGAGCAGGTGGGCGGCCTGGGCGCGGAGGGCGTCCTCGGTGCGGGCCGAGAGCAGGAACGGCAGCGGGTGCGCGGGCCCTGTCGGGGTCTCCCCCACTGCGGCGGCCACCGACTCCGGGGCCTGCTCCACGATCGTGTGGGCGTTGGTGCCGCCGATGCCGAAGGACGAGATGCCGACGCGGCGCGGACGGCCGGTCTCGGGCCAGGCGACCGCCTCGGTGAGCAGGGAGATGTCCCCGGACGTCCAGTCGACGTGCGGCGTCGGCTCGTCCACGTGCAGGGTCCGGGGCAGGACCCCGTTCCGCATCGCCATGACCATCTTGATGACGCCCGCGACTCCGGCCGCGGCCTGCGTGTGCCCGAGGTTGGACTTGACGGAGCCGAGCAGCAGAGGCCGGTCCGCGTCACGCTCTCGGCCGTAGGTCGCCAGCAGGGCCTGGGCCTCGATCGGGTCGCCCAGTCGCGTTCCCGTGCCGTGCGCCTCGACCGCGTCGACCTCGTTTGCGGCCAGTCCCGCGCTCGCCAACGCGGCGCGGATGACGCGCTGTTGGGACGGACCGTTGGGCGCGGTCAGACCGTTGGAGGCGCCGTCCTGGTTCACGGCCGAACCACGGACCACCGCGAGCACCGGATGGCCCTTGGCGCGGGCCTGCGACAGCCGCTCCACGAGCAGCATGCCCACGCCCTCGCCCCAGCCCGTACCGTCCGCAGCCGCCGCGAACGCCTTGCAACGCCCGTCGGGCGACAGGCCGCCTTGCCGGCTGAACTCGGTGAAGGTCCCCGGGGTGGACATCACGGTGACGCCACCGGCGAGGGCCATGTCGCACTCGCCGTTGCGCAGCGCCTGGACCGCCCAGTGCAGGGCGACGAGCGAGGAGGAGCAGGCTGTGTCGACCGTGACCGCGGGGCCTTCGAGTCCGAGGACGTAGGAGACGCGGCCGGACAGCACGCTGCCCGCGTTGCCGGTCATCACATGGCCGCTCACGCCGTCCGCTCCGGACTCCTCCAGGTGGGCGTCGTAGGCGCCGTAGCCCGCGCCGACGAAGACACCGGCGCGGCTGCCGCGCAGCGAGTTCGGGTCGATGCCGGCCCGCTCGACGGCCTCCCAGGCGGTTTCCAGCAGCAGCCGCTGCTGGGGGTCCATGGCCAGGGCCTCGCGCGGGGAGATGCCGAAGAAGTCGGCGTCGAAGGTGTCGGCGTCGTGCAGGAAGCCGCCGGTGAAGGGCCGGCCGTCCTGGCCGGTGAGCCGGCCCGCGGTCTCCCAGCCCCGGTTCACGGGCAGCCCGGAGATCGCGTCGGCGCCGGACTCGACGAGTCGCCACAGGTCCTCGGGGGTGCGCACACCGCCGGGGTATCGGCAGCTCATGCCCACGACGGCGATGGGGTCGTCGGCGGGGCCCGCGGCGGTCTGCGGCACGCCCTCGCCATCCGAAGTCTCGAAGTTCGCGTCTCCGCCGAGGAGTTCGTCGCGCAGATGGCGGGCGAGGACGGCGGGCGAGGCGTAGTCGAAGACGAGGGTGGCGGAGAGCTTCAGCCCCGTGGCGGTGTTCATCCGGTTGCGCAGCTCTACGGCGGTCAGCGAGTCGAAGCCGAGGTCCTTGAACGCCTTTGCCGTGTCGACCTGTTCGGGCGAGGCGTGTCCGAGGGTGCCGGCGACCTGCTTACGGACCAGGTCGAGCAGGGCCCGGTCCTGTTCGGCGACGGGCAGCCGTCGCAGGCGCTCGGCGAGCGGGGTGCCGCCCCCGGCGCGCAGGTGGGCCCTGCGCCGGCCGCCGGCGCCCAGGAGTGTCCGGAACACCGGGGCGACCGGGCCGGGCCCGGCGGCGGCACGCAGCGCGGTGAGGTTCAGCCGGGCCGGCACCAGGAGCGCACGGTCGGCGGCGAGGGCCGCGTCGAGCAGGGCCATGCCGTCGGTGGCGGACAGCGCGCCCACGCCATGCCGCTCCATGCGGCGCAACTGGGCCGCGTCGAGTGCGCCGGTCATGGTGCTCGCGTCGGTCCACCTACCCCAGGCGAGCGAGGTGGCCGGCAGTCCTTGGGCGCGGCGGTGCTGGGCGAGCGCGTCCAACAGGACGTTGGCGGCGGCGTAGTTGGCCTGGCCCGCCGCACCGAGGGTGCCGGCGACGGCGGAGTAGAGGACGAACGCCGCGAGCGGCAGGTCCCGGGTCAGCTCGTGCAGGTGGAGCGCGGCGTCCGCCTTCGGCCGCAGAACGGCGGCCAGGCGCTCGGGCGTGAGGGAGGCCAGCACGCCGTCGTCGAGGACACCGGCGGTGTGCACGACCGCCGTCAGCGGGTGCTCGGCGGACACGGAGGCGAGGACACCTGCCAGTGCGTCCCGGTCGGCGGCGTCGCAGGCCGCCCAGGTGACGTCGGCGCCCAACTGGGCCAGCTCGGCTGCCCGTTCGGGAGCGTCCGGCGCCTCGGCGCCACGGCGGCTGAGCAGCAGCAGGTGCCGTACGCCGTGCTCGGCGACCAGGTGACGGGCGACGATCCCGGCGAGGGTGCCGGTGCCGCCGGTGATCAGGACGGTGCCGTCCGGGTCGAGGGCGGACACCTCGGCACGGGCGCCGGGGCGGCTGCGGGTGAGGCGGGGCGCGCAGAACTCCCCGGCGCGCAGCATGAGTTCCGGCTCTCCGCAGGCCAGGCCCGCGAGGACCCCGGCCGAGACGTCCGCGTCCGACACGTCCAGATCTGCCAGGACGAACCGGCCGGGGTTCTCCGTCTCGGCGGAGCGCACCAGGCCCCAGACGGCGGCGTGCGCCAGGTCTGTCACCGACTCGTCGGGAGCGGCGACCGCGCCCCGGGTCACCACGACGAGGCGTGCGTCGGCGAACCGCTCGTCGGCCGTCCACTCCTGGACGAGCGCGAGCGCGCGCCGCGTCGCCGCGTGCAGTGCTCCGGTCCGGTCGTCGTCCGCCTCCGGACCGGCCGGCACGAGCGGGGCGACGACGTACGCCGGTACGGGTGCCCCGGCGTCGATCGCGGCGGCCAGCGCCGCCAGGTCCGCGTAGGGGGTGGCGGGACCGAACGCGTCGGTCCCGAGCACCGCCCAGCCCCCTGAGGCTCCGGCGGCCGGGCTCACGGGCACCCAGTCGAGCTGGAACAGCGCGTCGCGGACGACGTCGGGCGTGCCCTCGTCGACCTGCGCGTAGGGGTTCGGTACGAGCATGCCCACGGTGGCGACCGGGTCGCCGAGGTCGTCGGCGAGGTCGAGCGTCAGGGCGCCGTCACCGAGGGAGCGAATGCGGGCGCGCAGCGCGCCGGCGCCGTGCGCGTGCAGGGCGACGCCGGTCCAGGCGCCCGCTACCGGGCCGGTGGCGGGCGGCTCGCCGTCCAGAGCGCGGGCGGCCCGGGCGACGGCGTCGAGCAGCGCCGGGTGAAGGCCGAAGCGGCCCGCCTCGGCGTCGTCCTCGGGCAGCCGCACCTCGACGAAGAGGTCCCCGTCGCGCCGCCAGGCGGCCTCGACCAGGTCCGTCCCGGTCGGCGCGTCGGCCGGCACGGGTTCGGCGCCGACCGGCGGCCACTGCGCCAGCTCGAACGGCGCGGCCGGCGCAGTGGGCGCGACGACCCCTCGGGCGTGGCAGGTCCAGGGCGCGTCCGCCGGGGCGTCCTCGGCGCGCGCGGAGACGGTCAGGGCACGGCGGCCCCGCTCGTCGGCGCCCGCCACGAACACCTGGAGCCGTACGGCGCCCTCGGCGGGCAGCGTGAGCGGCGCCCCGGGCGTCAGCTCCTCGACGTACCCGCAGCCGGCCCGGTCGGCGGCGTGCAGGGCGAGCTCGACGAGCGCGGCACCGGGCAGCACACCCTCGGCCCCGGCCCAGGGCCGCGCGCCCGGGGCGAGCCGACCGGTGAGCAGGACGCCGTCGGTGTCGGCCAGCGCGACGGCCGCGCCGAGCAACGGGTGCCCGGCGGGGTCCAGCCCGGCCCCGCTCACGTCTCCGGTGCCGCCGAAGCCGGGCTCCAGCCAGTAGCGCTCGCGCTGGAAGGCGTACGTCGGGAGGTCGACCCGGCGGGCGCCCGTACCGGCGAAGTACGCGGCCCAGTCGACGCGCGTGCCGTTTACGTGCGCGAGGGCGAGCGCGGTGACGGCGGTCTCGTTGTCGTCGCGCCCGGCGCGCAGGACGGGGACGAAGGCAGCGGCGTCGTCGTTCTCGACGCAGTCCTGGGCCATGGCGGAGAGCACACCGTCCGGGCCCAGCTCGACGAACGTGGTGACGCCCGCGGTCTCCAGGGCGCGGATGCCGTCGTGGAAACGGACCGCCTCGCGGACGTGACGGACCCAGAACTCGGGCTGCGTCAACTGCTCCGAAGCGAGAGCACCGCTCACATTCGAGATCACCGATATCTTCGGCAGCTCGTACGTCAGGGATTCCGCGACCTCGCGGAAGGCGTCCAGCATGCCGTCCATGTGCGGCGAGTGGAAGGCGTGACTCACGGTGAGCCGCGTGGACTTGCGACCGCTGAACGATCGCGCAATCCTTTCCGCCTGCTCCGCATCTCCCGCGATCACCACGGACTGCGGGCCGTTGACGGCGGCAATGCTCACGCGCTCGTTGAGCAGCGGCGTGACCTCGTCCTCCTTGGCCTGAAGCGCGATCATCACCCCGCCCTCGGGCAACGCCTGCATCAGCCGACCCCGGGCGGACACCAGCTTGCAGGCGTCCTCCAGCGACAGCACCCCTGCCACATGGGCGGCCGCGATCTCACCGATCGAATGGCCGACGACGAAGTCCGGCTTCACACCCCACGACTCGAACAGCCGGAACAACGCCACCTCTACGGCGAACAACGCAGGCTGCGCGAACTCCGTACGATTCAGCAGCTCCGCATCGTCCCCGAACAGCACTTCCTTCAGCGGCAGTTCGAGGTGGCGGTCGAGCTCGGCGCAGACCTCGTCCAGGGCACGGGCGAAGACCGGGTGGGCCGCGTAGAGCCCACGGCCCATCCCGAGCCGCTGACTGCCCTGCCCCGTGAACAGGAACGCCGTGCGACCGGCCTTGATGGCCGTGCCCCGCACCAGTCCGGGGGCCGACTCCCCCTCGGCGAGGGCCGCGAGGGTGCGGGTCAGATCGTCACCGGTGCGGCCGATGAGCACGGCGCGGTGCTCCTGGGCGGCGCGGGTGGTGGCGAGTGAGTGGGCGAGGTCGAGCGGGCGCGCGCCGACGAGGTCGGTACCGACCGCGGCGTGCAGCCGGGCGGCCTGGGCGTGCAGGGCGGCGTCACTGCGGCCGGAGATGGTCCAGGGCAGTACGGCGGGAGCGGTGACCGGCGCGGCGGTCTCCTCCTCGGCCTCCGGCTCGGGGGCCTGTTCGAGGACGGTGTGCGCGTTGGTGCCGCTGACGCCGAAGGCCGAGACGGCCGCGCGGCGGGGCGCGTCGGTGCTGGGCCAGGGCTCGGCCTCGGTGAGCAGCGTGACGGCGCCGCCGGACCAGTCCACGGCCGGAGTGGGCTCGTCCACGTGCAGGGTCTTCGGCATTACGCCGTGGCGCATGGCCATGACCATCTTGATGATGCCCGCGACACCGGCGGCGGCCTGGGTGTGCCCGAGGTTGGACTTCAGCGAGCCCAGGCGCAGTGGCCGGTCGGCGGCCCTGTCCTGGCCATAGGTGTTGAGCAGGGCCTGGGCCTCGATGGGGTCGCCGAGGGTGGTGCCGGTGCCGTGCGCCTCGACCACGTCGATCTCGGCCGCGGAGAGCTGGGCGTTCTCCAGCGCCTGGCGGATGACGCGCTGCTGGGCGGGCCCGTTGGGGGCGGTGAGGCCGTTGCTGGCGCCGTCCTGGTTGACGGCGGAGCCGCGCACGACGGCGAGGACCTGGTGGCCGTTGCGCCGGGCGTCGGACAGGCGCTCCACGAGGAGCACGCCGACGCCTTCGGACCAGCCGGTGCCGTCCGCGGAGGCGGCGAAGGACTTGCAGCGCCCGTCGGCGGCGAGCCCGCGTTGCCGGCTGAACTCGACGAAGACGTCCGGGTTGGGCATCACACACACGCCGCCGACCAGGGCGAGCGAGCACTCGCGCTGACGCAGTGCCTGGGCGGCCAGGTGCAGGGCGACCAGCGAGGACGAGCAGGCGGTGTCGATGGTGGCGGCCGGGCCCTCCAGTCCGAAGACGTACGCGAGCCGGCCGGACAGGACACTGGTGGCGGCGCCCGTGAGCAGCAGTCCCTCCAGCCCTTCCGGGACCTCTGCGAGGTCGGCGCCGTACCCCATGGCGCCTGCGCCGACGTAGACGCCGGTGCGGCTGCCGCGGACCTCGGTGGGGTCGATTCCGGCCCGTTCGAAGACCTCCCAGGAGGTCTCCAGCAGCAGGCGCTGCTGGGGGTCCATGGCGAGTGCCTCGCGCGGGGATATCCCGAAGAATCCGGGGTCGAATTCCGTGGCGCCGTCGAGGAATCCGCCGCCGGTGTTGTAAAAGGTTCCCTTCTTGTCCGGGTCGGGGTCGGCGAGGGAAGCGACGTCCCAGCCCCGGTCGACGGGGAATCCGGAGATGGCGTCGCCGCCCTCGGCCACCAGGTGCCAAAGGTCTTCGGGCGAGCGCACGCCGCCGGGGAAACGGCAGCTCATCGCCACGATCGCGATCGGCTCCCGGGCATCCGCCTCGGTCTCCTGGAGGCGGCGCCGGGCTCGGCGCAGCTCCGCGGTCATCCACTTCAGGTTTTCGAGCAGTTTTTCTTCGTTCGCGCCGGTCATCGGAACGTCACCTCCTGGGAAACTGCGAAATGGATGCGGAAAACGGGCTCGATCATCGGATCGGTGGTCAGATAGGCCATCGGATCGGTCATCAGGTCAGGATTTTCCGAATTCGTTGTTGATGATGTCGAAGAGGTCGTCGGCGGATACCGAGTCGAGGGATTCTTCGTCGCCCTCTCCGATGACCGCTCGCTCCGCCCTGTTCCAGTTGGCCAGGAGCGCTTCGAGCCGTGCGGTGACGCGGGCGCGTTCGGTGGTTTCCCCGGGGACCGAGGTGAGGAGGTATTCCAGCTTGTCGATCTCGGCGAGGGCGGGCAGCGGTGCCGAGGTGTCCTCGCCCAGGAGTTCCGCCCGGATGTGGGCGGCCAGTGCGGTCGGGGTGGGGTGGTCGAAGACCAGCGCGGCCGAAAGCTTCAGTCCAGTGGCGGAGTTGAGGCGGTTGCGCAGTTCGACCGCCGTCAGCGAGTCGAAGCCCAGTTCCTTGAAGGCGTGCGTGGCCGCGATCTCGGCCGCGCCGTCGTGGCCGAGCACGGCCGCGACGTGCGTACGGACCAGGTCCAGAGCGACGCGTTCCGCCTCCTCCGCCGACTTGCCGCGCAACTCGGCTGCGATATCGGCGACTTGGGCGCCGGCCGCCTCCTGCTGTTCCTCGGCGAGCGCGCGGCGCACCTCGGGCAGATCGGCGATGAGCGGCCGGGAGCGGGCCGCGACGAAGGCCGGCACGAACCGCTCCCAGTCGACGTCCGCGATCGTCACGGCCGTGTCGTCCGTGTCCAGCACCTGCTGCAAGGCGCCCATCGCGAACTCCGGTGCCATGGGAGCCAGTCCGCGACGACGCAGCTGCTCGGCGGCTTCCTCGTCGGCGACCAGACCGCCGCCGTCCCACGGGCCCCAGGCCACGGAGGTGGCCGTGCGGCCGTCGGCTCGGCGCCGCTGCGCGAGGGCGTCCAGGTGGGCGTTGGCGGCGGCATAGGCGGCCTGGCCGCCGCTGCCCCAGACGCCGGCGATGGACGAGAAGAGGACGAAGGCGTCCAACTCCGTGTCGCCCAGCAACTCGTCCAGGTGTGTGGCGCCGGTGACCTTGGCGTCGACCACCTCGGCGAGCCCGTCGGGCGCGATGTCGTCGAGCGGCGTGAACTGTCCGGCACCCGCGGTGTGGAAGACCGCCGTCAGGCCGGTCAGCCCTGCGAGCAGTCCGGACACCGCGTTCCGGTCGGTCACGTCGCAGGCGACGACCGTGGCACGTGCACCCGACTCCTCGATTTCCCGCACCAGTTCGCCCGCTCCCGGCGCGCCCGGTCCGCGCCGGCCGACCAGCACCACGTGCTCGGCCCCGCCGTCCGCAAGCCAGCGGGCGACGTGCCCGCCGAGCGCCCCGGTGCCTCCGGTGACGAGGACGGTGCCGCGCGGGGTCCACGCGGTGCGCCCCTCGGGGAGTTCGCCGCCGGTCGCGGCGTGGCCGATGCGACGGGCCAGCAGCCCTGAGGCACGTACCGCGAGCTGGTCCTCGTCGCCCTGGCCGGCGAGCGCGGCGAGCAACAGGTCGCCGGCCCGCTCGTCCCGTACGACCGGCAGGTCCAGGAGCCCGCCCCAGCGCTCCGGATGCTCCAGCGCGACGACCCGGCCCAGGCCCCAGACCTGCGCCTGGGCCACGCTCTCGACCTTCTCGGCCGGGGTGACGGCCACGGCGCCGGCGGTGGCGCACCACAGCCGTGCGTCGATCCCGGCGTCGCCGAGGGCCTGGACGAGAACGCCCGTCTGGATCAGCCCGGTCGGCACCGCCGGGTGGGCGGGGTGCGGGTCCTCGGCGAGCGCCAGCAAGGACAGCACGCCGTCGGCCGCGCTGCCTGCGAGCGCCGCGCGCAGCCGGTCGGCCAGCGCCGCGCGGTCGGCGGCGGCCGCTGCGACGGTCACCTCGCGTACGTCCGTGCCGGCCCCGGCCAGGGCCGCCCGCACCGCGTCGGCGACCGCGTGACCGCCCTCGGGCGTCACCAACAGCCAGGTCCCCGTGGGCCGGGCGCCGGGCGTCAGGCCCGCCGGTCGCCAGGTGACGGCGTACCGCCACCCGTCCGCGACGGATCGCTCGGCGCGCCTGCGCCGCCATGCGGACAGTGCGGGCAGCAGGGCACTGAGCGGCTGGTCGGCGTCCACGCCCAGCGCGCCGGAGAGCGCGGCCGGGTCCGCCGTGTCCACGGCCGCCCAGAACTCGGCGTCCACCGCGCCTCCGGTGTCCGTTCCCCCGGTCGCCGCACCGGTGACCACCGCCTCCTCCAGCCAGTAGCGCTTGCGCTGGAAGGCGTACGTGGGCAGGTCCACGCGCTCGGCGCCCGTACCTGCGAAGTACGTCGCCCAGTCGACGCGCGCCCCGTGGGCGTACGCCGTGGCGAGGGCCGCCAGAGCGGTCCGGACCTCGTCACGGCCGCCTCGGAGGGCGGGGGCGAAGACGGCGTTCTCGTTCCCCACGCAGTCCTGGGCCATGGTCGAGAGGATCCCGTCGGGGCCCAACTCCAGGTAAGTGGTGACGCCCTGGGCCTCCAGAGTGCGGATACCGTCGGCGAAGCGGACCGCCTCACGGACGTGCCGGACCCAGAAGTCGGGGTCGGTCATGTCGTCCGTGACCACCGTGCCGGTCAGGTTCGACACGACCGGGATACGGGGGGATTCGTAGGTCAGGCCCTCGGCGACCTTGCGGAAGTCGGCGAGCATCCCGTCCATGTGCGGCGAGTGGAACGCGTGACTGACCGCGAGGCGCTTGGACCTGCGGTCCTTGAACGATCCGGCGATCCTCTCCGACTCATCCGCGTCGCCGGCGATCACGACCGACCGCGGACCGTTGATGGCGGCGATGCTCACGCACTCGTTCAGGAGCGGCACGACCTCGTCCTCGGTCGCCTCCAGCGCGATCATCACCCCACCCGCGGGAAGGGCCTGCATCAGCCGTCCTCGGGCCGAGACGAGCCGGCACGCGTCGTCCAGGGACAGCACCCCGGCCACATGCGCGGCAGCGATCTCACCGATCGAGTGCCCGGCGACGAAGTCAGGCGCGAGGCCCCACGACTCGACGAGCCGGAACAACGCCACCTCGACGGCGAACAGCGCCGGCTGCGCGAACTCCGTACGGTTCAGCAGCTCCGCATCGTCCCCGAACAGCACGTCCTTCAGCGGGAGTTCGAGGTCCATCCGACTCGCCACCGCATCCAGCGCCATCGCGAAGACCGGGTACGCCGCGTTCAACTCCCGCCCCATACCCAGCCGCTGGCTCCCCTGCCCGGTGAACAGGAAGGCGAGTGCGCCGTCGATGGCGATGCCGCGCACCGTTTCCGGTGCCTGGTCGCCCGCCGCCAGCGCGTCGAGCGCCGCGAGGAAGGCGTCCCGGTCGGCGCCGACGACCACCGCACGGTGGTCCAGGGCGGCCCGGGAGGTGGCGAGGGAGTGGGCGACGTCGATCGGGGCCGGCGAACCGTGGGAGGCGACCCGGGCGCGCAGCGCACGGGCCTGGGCCCGAAGGGCCGTGTCGGTCTTGGCCGACAGGAGCCACGGCACGACCTCGCCGGCGGACGTCGGGGCGGGCCGATCCTCCTCCGGGGAGGCGGGGGCCTGCTCCAGGACGCTGTGCGCGTTCGTCCCGCTGAAGCCGAAGGAGGAGATGCCGGCCCGGCGCGGACGGCCGGTCTCCGGCCACGCCGTCGCCTCGGTGAGCAGCGAGATGTCGCCCGCCTCCCAGTCGACGTGCGGCGTCGGCTCGTCCACGTGCAGCGTGGGCGGGAGCACGCCGTGCCGCATCGCGAGCACCATCTTGATCACGCCCGCGACACCGGCCGCGGCCTGTGTGTGCCCGATGTTCGACTTGATGGAGCCCAGGTGCAGCGGCAGCCCCTCCGGACGGTCCTTCCCGTACGTCGCCAACAGGGCCTGCGCCTCGATGGGGTCGCCCAGCCGGGTGCCGGTGCCGTGCGCCTCCACCGCGTCCACCTGGCCGGTGGACAGCCCGGCATTCGCCAACGCGGCGCGTATGACCCGCTGTTGGGACGGACCATTGGGAGCGGTCAGACCGTTGGACGCACCGTCCTGGTTGATGGCCGAGCCACGCACGATCGCCAGCACCGGGTGACCGTTGCGGCGGGCGTCGGACAGCCGCTCCACGAGCAGCATGCCCACGCCCTCACCCCAGCCCGTTCCGTCGGCCGTGGCGGCGAACGCCTTGACCCGACCGTCCGCCGCGAGCCCGCGCTGCCGACTGAAGTCGATGTACGCGCCCGGGGACGACATCACGGTCGCGCCGCCCGCGAGGGCCAGATCGCACTCGCCGTTGCGCAGCGCCTGGGCCGCCCAGTGCAGGGCGACCAGCGACGCCGAGCAGGCCGTGTCGACGGTCACCGCCGGGCCCTCAAGACCGAAGGCGTAGGAAAGGCGGCCGGAGACGACGCTCGCCGCGCTGCCCGTGCCGAGGAAGCCCTCGATGCCGTCCGGGACCGCACGCAATGTCGCCCCGTAGTCCTGGCCGTTGGTGCCGACGAACACACCGGCCTGGCTGCCGCGCAGCGAGTTCGGGTCGATGCCTGCCCGCTCGAACGCCTCCCACGAGGTTTCGAGGAGCAATCGCTGCTGCGGGTCCATCGCCAGCGCCTCGCGCGGCGAGATCCCGAAGAAGTCCGCGTCGAACTCGGCCGCTTCGTACAGGAACCCGCCCTCACGGGCATAGAAGGTGCCCTGCTTGTCGGGGTCGGGGCTGTAGAGCTTGTCGAGGTCCCACCCGCGGTCGGTCGGGAACTCCCCGATGGCGTCGCCGCCTTCGAGTAGAAGCTTCCAGAGGTCCTCGGGTGTCCGTACGCCGCCGGGGAACCGGCAGCTCATCGCGACGATCGCGATCGGGTCGTCGTCCACCGCGGGCGCCGCCGCCGGGGTGGCCTCCAACACCGGCTGACTGCCCAGCAGTTCGTCTCGCAGGTGCTGCGCCAGGGCCGCCGCCGTCGGATAGTCGAAGACGAGCGTCGCGGAAAGGCGCACGCCGGTGGCGGCACCGAGCCGGTTGCGCAGCTCGACGGCGGTGAGCGAGTCGAACCCCAGCTCCTTGAAGGCGCGTTCGGCTCCCACGGACTCCGATCCGCCGTGCCCGAGCACGGCCGCCACCTGGGTACGGACCAGAGCCAGCAGCTCCTTCTCCTGCTCGGCCCGCGACTGGCCGGCCAGTCGCGCCGCCAGCGGTACCGCCCCTCCGGCGGAACCGGCCGACGCCACCTCCTCGACCCGCGCCTCGGGCAGCTCGGACAGCAGACCGGACGGCCGTACGGCGGTGAGGGTCGGGGCGTAGCGCTGCCAGTCCACGTCGCCCACCAGCAGGGCCGCCTCGGTGGAACCGACGCTGCGAACCATCGCCGTCAGCGCTGCCTCGGGCGCCATCGGCGGCACACCGCCCTGGCGCATACGGGCCTCCAGCACCTGGTCGGCGGCCATACCGCCGTCGGCCCACGGGCCCCAGGCGAGCGAGGTCGCGGCCAGCCCGTCCGCGCGGCGCTGCTCGGCCAGGGCGTCCAAGTAGGCGTTGGCGGCGGCGTAGTTGGCCTGACCCGCCGTGCCGATGGTGCCGCTCATGGAGGCGAACAGCACGAACGCATCGAGCTCTATGCCGAGTTCGCCCGTCAGCTCGTGCAGGTTGCGGGCCGATTCCGCCTTGGCCCGAAGGACTGCGGCGAAACGGACCGGGGTGAGCGTGTCGAGCATGCCGTCGTCGAGGACGCCGGCGGTGTGGACCACGGCCGTCAAGACGTCCGCCTCGGCGGCAAGCAGCTCGCGCAGCGCGTCCCGGTCCGCGGCATCGCACGCCACCACGGACACGTCCACACCCAAGTCGGTCAGTTCGGCGGCGAGTTCGGCAGCACCCGGGGCATCCATACCCCGGCGGCTGGTCAGCACCAGGCGCTGGGCGCCCTCGGCGGCCAACCTCCGGGCGACCTTGCCGCCCAGCACACCCGTCCCACCGGTGACCAGGACGGTGCCGGACGGGGTCCAGGAACCCTGGCTGTGAGGGGCGCGGACGAGACGACGGCCGTAGACGCCCGAGTCACGCACCGCGACCTGGTCCTCGCCCGGATCCGCACCGGCGAGCACGCCCACCAGCCGCGCCCCGGCCCGCTCTTCCAGCTCGGCCGGAACGTCGACCAGGCCGCCCCAGCGGTCCGGATGCTCCAGCGCCACCACACGACCCAGGCCCCACACCTCGGCGGCAACCGGGTCGGCCAGCCGCTCGGAGCGGCCGACCGAAACAGCGCCCCGCGTCACCGCCCACAACGGAGCCGTGACACCGACATCACTCAGTGCCTGCACCAGAGCAGCGCTCTCCACCACACCCAGGAGGGAGACGACACCCGCGAGGTCGGCCGGATCGGCGAGCAGTCCGGCCAGCGCGGCGCGGTCGGCACCGGCCTCGACGGCGAGCGTACGCACCACGGCGCCCGCACCCGACAGCGCGGCCACCACGTCGGTCGCTTGGCCCGGGTCGGTCGACACGACCAGCCACGTACCGCTCAGCCCGTCGGCGGCGGTACCGGTCAGCGGCTTCCAGCTGACGCGGTAACGCCAACCATCCACGTCCGACTGGACCTTGCGGCGCTTGCGCCAGGCCGAAAGGGCCGGCAACAGTTCGGTGACTGTGGCGTCGTCGGCCACGTCCAGTTCGGCGGTCAGGGAGTCCCAGTCCGCCTCCTCGACCGCGTCCCAGAAACCGTCGTCAACACCGTCGTCCACCACGCGTGCGACACCCGACAGGTCCAGCCAGTAGCGCGAGCGCTGGAAGGCGTACGTCGGCAGGTCGGCCGTCAGCGATGAGGCGTCGCCGCCGACGCCGCCGAAGAAGGCGCGCCAGTCGAACCTGGTGCCCCGTACGTAGGCCTGGGCAAGGGCCGCGACGGCTGTCTCGGCCTCGTCACGCCCGCCGCGAAGGGCGGGGACGAAGGCAGCGGCGTCGGCGTTCTCGACGCAGTCCTGGGCCATGGCGGAGAGCACCCCGTCCGGACCCAGCTCGACGAACGTGGTGACGCCCGCCGTCTCCAGGGCGCGGACTCCGTCGTGGAAACGGACCGCCTCGCGGACGTGACGGACCCAGAACTCGGGCTGCGTCAACTGCTCCGAAGCAAGAGCACCGCTCACATTCGAGATCACCGATATCTTCGGCAGCTCGTACGTCAGGGACTCCGCCACGGCGCGGAATTCGTCGAGCATGCCGTCCATGTGCGGCGAGTGGAAGGCGTGACTGACGGTCAGCCGCTTCGACTTGCGGTCGCCGAACGATCCGGCGATCCGCTCGGCCTCCTCCGCATCACCCGCGATCACCACCGACCCCGGACCGTTGATCGCGGCAATGCTCACGCGCTCGCCGAGCAGCGGCGTGACCTCGTCCTCCGTCGCCTGGAGCGCGATCATGACTCCGCCCTCGGGCAGCGCCTGCATCAACCGACCCCGGGCCGACACCAGCTTGCAGGCGTCCTCCAGGCTCAGCACGCCCGCCACATGTGCGGCCGCGATCTCACCGATCGAGTGCCCGGACACGAAGTCCGGCCGCACACCCCACGACGCGAACAGCCGGAAGAGGGCGACCTCCACCGCGAACAACGCAGGCTGCGCGAACTCCGTACGGTTCAACAGCTCGGCGTCATCCCCGAACAACACCTCCCGCAAGGGCAGTTCGAGATCCAGCCGCTCCGCCACCGCGTCCAGCGCCTCCGCGAACACCGGCTGCGAGGCGTACAACTCACGCCCCATACCCAGCCGCTGACTCCCCTGCCCCGTGAACAGGAAGGCAAGCTTGCCACCGACAGCCGAGCCGCTGACGACACCGCGGTCGGTGCGCCCCTCGGCGAGGGCGGCTAGCCCGGCCAGCAGGCCCTCGCGGTCGCCCGCCACGACCGCGGCCCGCTCGTCGAACGAGACACGGCCCAGCGCCAGGGCACGCCCGATCTCGCTCGCAGCCACTTCCGGAGCACCCGTCGCATACGCGAGCAGTGCTCGCGCCTGGTCCCGCAGGGCCTCCGAGCTCTTCCCGGACAGCGCCCACGGCACCACACCGACCTCCGCCACCGGAGAAACCTCCGGCTCCGGGGCCTGCTCGATGATCGTGTGAGCGTTGGTGCCGCTGATACCGAACGAGGAGACACCCGCGCGGCGCGGGCGACCCGTCTCCGGCCACGCCACCTCCGCGGCCAGCAGCGAGACGGCACCCGTCTCCCAGTCCACCTGCGGAGTCGGCTCGTCGACGTGCAGCGTTTGCGGCAGCATCCCGTAGCGCATCGCCATGACCATCTTGATGATGCCCGCGACACCGGCCGCGGCCTGCGTGTGCCCGATGTTCGACTTGATCGAACCCAGGTGCAGCGGCCGACCCTCGTCACGGTCCCGGCCGTAGGTCGCCAGCAGCGCCTGCGCCTCGATCGGGTCACCCAGCCGCGTACCCGTACCGTGCGCCTCCACCGCGTCCACCTCGGACGTCGACAGACCGGCACTCGCCAGCGCCTCACGGATGACGCGCTGCTGCGAGGGACCGTTCGGGGCGGTCAGACCGTTGGACGCGCCGTCCTGGTTGACGGCCGAACCACGCACGACCGCGAGCACCGGATGCCCCTTGGCCCGGGCGTCCGAGAGACGCTCCACGAGAAGCATGCCCGCGCCCTCGCCCCAGCCCGTGCCGTCGGCGGCCGCCGCGAACGACTTGCAGCGGCCGTCCACCGACAGACCGCGCTGCCGACTGAAGTCCACGAAGGTCTCCGGCGTCGCCATGACCGCGACACCACCGGCGAGCGCCATGTCGCACTCGCCGCTGCGCAGCGCCTGCACGGCGAGGTGCAGAGCGACCAGCGACGACGAGCAGGCGGTGTCCACGGTGACGGCCGGACCTTCCAGACCGAACACGTACGAGAGCCGACCGGAGGCGATGCTGCCGGAGGTACCCGTGCCGAGGTAGCCCTCGACCCCCTCGGGCAGTTCACCGCCGTCACCGATCGCGTAGTCGTGATACATCACCCCCGCGAACACACCCGTACGGCTGCCACGCATCGACGACGGGTCGATACCCGCGCGCTCGAAGGCCTCCCACGAGGTCTCCAGCAGCAGCCGCTGCTGCGGATCCATCGCGAGCGCCTCGCGCGGGGAGATGCCGAAGAAGTCCGCGTCGAACTCGGCGGCGTCGTGCAGGAAACCGCCCTCCCGCGTGTACGAGGTGCCGGCGTGGTCCGGGTCCGGGTGGTAGAGCGAGTCGATGTCCCAGCCGCGATCGACGGGGAAGGTGGTGATGCCGTCACCACCGGTGGCGACGAGCCGCCACAGGTCCTCGGGCGAGCGGACACCGCCAGGGAAGCGGCAGCCCATGCC
>NZ_JBVHQB010000045.1:0-35694 GCF_055567635.1 Streptomyces sp. NPDC026500
GCGAGGCGTACGTACGGGGGGCCTCGGTCGACTGGGGCGCCGTGTTCGCGGGGACGGCCGCACGCCACCTCGATCTGCCCACCTACGCCTTCCAGCAGGAGCACTACTGGCTGGAGAGCGGGACGGTCGAGGAGACCGTGACCGCAGACCCGGTGGACGCCCGGTTCTGGGAGGCCGTCGAGCGGATGGACGTCGCGGCGCTGACGGCCGAGCTCGACATCCACGGGGACGAGACGCTGCCCTCGCTGCTCCCGGCGCTCTCCTCGTGGCGTCGGAGGAGCCGTGAGCAGTCCACCATGGACGGCTGGCGCTACCGGGTCACCTGGAAGCGGATCGCCGACCCGGCCGCCGCACGCCTGTCCGGCACCTGGCTCGTCGCCGCACCCGAGGGAGCCGACGCCACCGCGATCACCGGCGCGCTCACGGAGCACGGCGCCGAGGTCCGTACAGTCGCGGTCGTCGGCGAGAGCCGCGACGAGCTCGCCGCCCGCATCCGCGAGGTGCTCGCCGACGGGCCCGAACTCGCCGGTGTGCTTTCTCTGGTGACCCCGGCCGGGGGCGACGCCTTGAGCGACGCCGCGCACGCCGGCGTGATCGCCACCCTCACCCTCGTCCAGGCGCTCGGTGACGCCGAGGTGCCGGCGCCGCTGTGGTGCGTCACCCGGGGTGCTGTCTCCACCGGGCGCGCCGAGCCGATCGCTGACGCCGCGCAGGCGCCCGTGTGGGGCCTGGGCCGGGTCACCGCGCTGGAGCACGGCGAGCGCTGGGGCGGTCTGATCGACCTGCCCCAGGAGGTAGACGCGCGCGTCCTGTCCCGGCTCGTCGGTGTCCTCGCGGGCGACGGCGCCGAGGACCAGGTGGCGCTGCGCGCCTCCGGCCAGTACGTGCGGCGGCTGGTGCGGGCGCGCCTGGCCGACGTTCCGGCCGTACGAGACTGGAAGCCGCAGGGCACCACGCTCGTCACCGGCGGTACGGGAGCCCTGGGCGCGCATGTCGCCCGCTGGCTCGCCGGCAACGGCGCCGAGCACCTGGTGCTGACCAGCCGGCGCGGCATCGACGCGCCGGGCGCCGCTGAACTGCGGGACGAGATCCAGGCGTTGGGCACCAAGGTCACGGTCGCGGCCTGCGACGTCTCCGACCGCGAGGCGCTGGCCGCGCTCATCGCGGGGATCCCCGCCGAGCACCCGCTGACCGCCGTGGTGCACACCGCCGCCGTCCTGGACGACGGCGTGGTCGAGGCGCTCACGCCGGAGCAGGTCGAGCGGGTCTTCCGGGTCAAGGCCGACGCCACGCTGCACCTGCACGAGCTGACCCGTGAGCTGGACCTGTCGGCGTTCGTGCTCTTCTCCTCCTTCGCCGCCACGTTCGGCGCTCCGGGACAGGGCAACTACGCGCCCGGCAACGCCTTCCTGGACGCCTTCGCCGAGCACCGGCGCGCGGCCGGGCTGCCCGCCACCGCCATCGCCTGGGGCCCCTGGGGCGACGGCGGCATGGCCGAGGGCGCGGTCGGCGACCGCATGCGCCGGCACGGCGTGCTCGAGATGTCGTCGGAGCGGGCCGTGAGCGCTCTCCAACACGCGCTGGACCGGGACGAGACGACGCTGACCGTCGCCGACATGGAGTGGAAGCGCTTCGTCCTGGCCTTCACGTCCGGCCGCACCCGGCCGCTCCTGCACGACCTGCCCGAGGCGCGCGAGGCCATGGAGAGCACCCGCGCCGAAGGGACGCAGGACACCGACGGTGCCGCAGAGCTCGTACGGCAGTTGACCGGCATGTCCGAGACCGAGCAGGAGCGGCTGCTGCTCGACCTGATCCGCACCGCGGTCGCCGCCGTCCTCGGCTACGCCGGCCCCGACGCCGTCGAGCCCGGCCGGGCCTTCAAGGAGCTCGGCTTCGACTCCCTGACCTCGGTGGAACTGCGCAACCGGCTGAACGCGGTCACCGGGCTGAAGCTCCCGCCCACCCTGGTCTTCGACCACCCCACGCCCACCGTCCTCGCCCGTCACCTGCGTGGCGAGGTGCTGGGGCGGGGCGCGGCGGCCGCGGCCCCGGTCGCCGCGGCGGGCGTCGCCGACGCCGAGCCGATCGCCATCGTCGCGATGAGCTGCCGCTTCCCCGGTGGGGTGCGCAGTCCCGAGGACCTGTGGCGGCTGCTGTCCTCCGACGGCGACGCGCTCTCGGAGTTCCCGCTGGACCGTGGCTGGGACGTGGAGGCGCTGTACGATCCCGACCCCGACGCCCAGGGCACCTCGTACACCCGTGAGGGCGGCTTCCTGTCCGGCGCGGCCGACTTCGACGCCGGTTTCTTCGGGATCTCGCCGCGCGAGGCGCTGGCGATGGACCCGCAGCAGCGGCTACTGCTGGAGAGCTCCTGGGAGGCGTTCGAGCGGGCCGGAATCGACCCGGAGACGCTGCGCGGCACCCCGTCCGGGGTGTTCGTGGGCACCAACGGCTCCGACTACTCCAACCTGGTGCGCGGTGCCACGGACGGGCTGGAGGGGCACCTCGCCACCGGCAGCGCGGGCAGCGTGGTCTCCGGCCGGCTGTCGTACACCTTCGGTCTGGAGGGCCCGGCGGTCACCGTCGACACGGCCTGCTCGTCGTCGCTGGTGGCGCTGCACCTGGCGGTGCAGGCGCTGCGCAACGGTGAGTGCTCCATCGCGCTGGCCGGCGGTGTGACGGTCATGTCCACCCCGGGCACCTTCATCGAGTTCAGTCGGCAGCGCGGGCTGTCGACGGACGGGCGCTGCAAGGCGTTCTCCTCGGACGCCGACGGCTTCAGCCCCGCCGAGGGCGTGGGCATGCTGCTCGTGGAGCGGCTGTCCGACGCCCGCCGCAACGGTCACCCGGTTCTGGCGATCGTGCGGGGCTCGGCCATCAACCAGGACGGCGCCTCCAACGGCCTGACGGCCCCGAACGGGCCGTCCCAGCAGCGTGTCATCCGCCAGGCACTCGCCAACGCCCGCCTCTCCGCCGCCGATGTGGACGTGGTGGAGGCGCACGGCACCGGCACCAAGCTGGGCGACCCCATCGAGGCGCAGGCGCTGCTCGCCACGTACGGCCAGGACCGGCCCGCCGAGCAGCCGCTGCTGCTGGGCTCCATCAAGTCGAACATCGGCCATACCCAGGCCGCCGCCGGTGTCGCCGGCGTGATCAAGATGGTCCTCGCGATGCAGCACGGCCAGCTGCCGCGCAGCCTGCACATCGACGAGCCCACCCCGCACGTCGACTGGACCATGGGCGAGATCGACCTGCTGACCGAGCGGCGGGCCTGGCCGGAGACCGGACGGCCCTGGCGCGCGGGCGTCTCGTCGTTCGGCTTCAGCGGCACCAACGCGCATGCCGTCATCGAGCAGGCCCCCGTCGAGCAGGGGACCGGGGAGCAGGGGACCCCTGTGTCCCCGACCGCACCCCTACTGACCGGCAACACCCCGGACGCCGCCGGCGACGACGGCGCCGCCGTGCTGCCGTGGCCGCTGACCGCCCGAACCGAGGCGGCCCTGCGTGACCAGGCCCGGCGCCTGCTCGATCACCTGGAAGACCGCTCTGACCTGCGACTCGTCGACATCGGCCACTCCCTGGCCACCGCCCGTACGGCCCTGGGTACCCGGGCCGTGCTGGTGGGCCGGGAGCGCTCGGACTACGTCGCGGCGCTCACCGCGCTGGCCGCGGGGGAGACCTCGCCGCTGCTCACCCAGGGGTCCGCGATCGGGGGCAGGACGGTCTTCGTCTTCCCCGGACAGGGGTCGCAATGGGTAGGCATGGCCGAGGCGTTGTTGGACGCTTCACCCGTGTTTGCCACCCGGGTGGACGAGTGCGCGAAGGCGCTCGAACCCTTCACCGACTGGTCGCTGCGCGACGTACTGCGCGGCGCCGAGGGCGCGCCTTCCCTCGACCGGGTGGACGTCGTGCAGCCGGCGCTGTTCGCGGTGATGGTCTCGCTTGCCGAGGTCTGGCGTTCGGCCGGCGTGGTGCCGGACGCGGTGATGGGTCATTCGCAGGGTGAGATCGCCGCCGCGTGTGTGGCGGGGATCTTGTCCCTGGAGGACGCGGCTCGTGTCGTCGCGTTGCGCAGTCAGGCGATCGGTGAGGTACTCGCGGGTCTGGGCGGGATGGTGTCCGTGCCGCTGCCGGCCGACCGGGTGCGGGAGCGGATTGCGCCGTGGGGCGAGGACCGGATCTCGGTCGCGGCCGTCAACGGGCCTTCCTCGGTGGTGATTTCGGGCGAGGTGCAGGCGCTGGACGAGTTCCTGGCGGCCTGCGAGAAGGACGGGGTGCGCGCGAAGCGGATTGCCGTGGACTACGCCTCCCATTCCGCCCAGGTGGAGCTGCTTCGCGAGGAGCTTGCTGAACTCCTTGCCCCGGTGCGTCCGTTGGAGGCGCGCATTCCGTTCCTGTCCACGGTGACCAATGAGTGGGTGAGTGGTCCGGAGCTGGACGCGGGCTACTGGTTCACCAATCTGCGTCGGACGGTGGAGCTGGAGACGGCGACTCGCACGCTGCTGGAGCAGGGCTTCGGTGTCTTCGTGGAGTCGAGTCCGCATCCGGTGCTGAGTGTGGGTGTGCAGGAGACGGCCGAGGACGTCGGCCGGGAAGTGGCTGTCGTCGGTTCGCTGCGCCGCGACGAGGGTGGGCTGGAGCGTTTTTGGCAGTCGGTGGGCGAGGCGTACGTACGCGGGGCCTCGGTCGACTGGGACGCCGTGTTCGCCGGTACAGGGGCACGTCGGGCGGAGCTGCCGACGTACGCCTTCCAGTCACAGCGGTTCTGGCCCGAGGCCGCGCCCGTCGAGGCTCCGCTGGTGGCCGAGAGCGCGGTGGACGCACGGTTCTGGGACGCGGTGGAGCGCGAGGACCTTGAGGCGCTGGCCGCCGAGCTGGACCTGGCCGACAACGACTCGCTGACCTCCGTCCTGCCGTCCCTGTCGTCCTGGCGTCGGCAGAGCCGTGAGCAGTCCACGGTGGACGGCTGGCGCTACCGGGTCACCTGGAAGCGGATCGCCGACGCGGCCACCGCACGCCTGTCCGGGACCTGGCTCGTCGCCCATCCCGAAGGTGCAGACGCCACCGCGATCACCGACGTGCTGACCAAGCACGGCGCCGACGTCCGTACGTTCGACGTGCCGGCCGGAGCCGGGCGCGCGGCGCTGACGGACCTGCTCACGGCGTCGGTGGACGGGGCCGCGCCCGCCGGGGTGCTGTCCCTGCTCGCGGGTGACGGCGCCGGGAAGGCGGGGCTGCTCGCCACCGCCACGCTGGTGCAGGCGCTCGGCGACGCCGGGGTGGACGCGCCGCTGTGGTGCGTCACCCGGGGCGCCGTCGCCCCCGCGTCCGGCGAGGCGCTCGCCGACCCGACCGGGGCGCTGGTGTGGGGCTTCGGACGCACGGTCGCGCTGGAGTACCCGGACAGCTGGGGCGGTCTGATCGACCTGCCGCAGCAGGCCGACGAGCGTGCCCTCGCCCGCCTCGCGGGCATCCTGGCCGGCGACGGCGTCGAGGACCAGGTGGCGCTGCGCTCCAACGCCGCGTACGTACGCAGGCTGGACCGCGCGCGGCTCGCCGAGACGCCGGTGGTGCGCCGCTGGAAGCCGCGGGGCACCACGCTCGTCACCGGCGGAACGGGCGCGCTCGGCGCACACATGGCCCGCTGGCTGGCGCAGAACGGCGCGGAGCACCTGGTGCTCACGAGCCGGCGCGGTATCGACGCGCCGGACGCCGTCGAACTGCGCGACGAGATCCAGGCGTTGGGCACCAAGGTCACGGTCGCGGCCTGCGACGTGGCCGACCGCGAGGCACTGGCGGCGCTGCTGGACTCGGTCCCCACCGAGCACCCGCTGACCGCCGTGGTGCACACCGCCGGTGTGCTGGACGACGGCGTGATCGACGCGCTGACCCCGGAGCGGTTCGCGACCGTGCTCGCCCCCAAGGTGGACGCCGCCGTCCACCTGCACGAGCTGACCCGTGAGCTGGACCTGTCGGCGTTCGTGCTCTTCTCCGGTGTTGCCGGCACCCTCGGCGACGCCGGACAGGGCAACTACGCCGCCGCCAACGCCTGTTTGGACGCGCTCGCCGAACACCGGCACGCCCAGGGGCTGGCCGCGACCTCCGTGGCCTGGGGCCGCTGGGGCGACACCGGGCTCGCCGCGGGCGGCGCTATCGGGGAGCGGCTGGACCGGGGCGGGGTGCCCGCGATGCCGCCCGCCGCCGCGATCCGCGCCCTGCAGCAGGCCCTGGACCACGCGGAGGTGACCGTGGCGGTCGCCGACATCCAGTGGGAGCGATTCGCCCCCGGCTACACCGCCGTACGGCCCAGCCCGTTCATCTCCGACCTGCCCGAGGTGCGCCGGCTCGCCGAGACGGCCCCGGCCACGGGTGCGGCGGGCGGCGAGCAGTCGCCGACCGAACTGCTGCGGCAGCGGCTCGCGGTGATGAGCCCGGCCGAACAGACGCTCACCGTCGTCGAGTTGGTGCGCTCGCACGCGGCCACCGCGCTGGGCCACACCACCACCGACGAGGTGGGTGCTGGGCGCGCCTTCAAGGAACTGGGCTTCGACTCGCTGATCGCGCTGGAGCTGCGCAACCGGCTCAACGCGGCCACCGGACTCAAACTCCCGGCGACCCTGGTCTTCGACCACCCGACCCCCGAAATCCTGGCCGCGTTCCTGCGCGCCGAGATCACGCAGGACGGCGGCACCGGGGCAGCCCCCGGCATCGCGGAACTCGAGAAGCTCGAATCCGCGCTCTCCGTGCTCGACCCGGACACCGGCACACGCAACGACATCGCGCTGCGACTGCAGGCCCTGCTGGCGAAATGGGGTGAACCGCACAGCGAAACCCGTGGCGAGGCCGTCACCGAGAAACTCCAGGAGGCCACGCCCGACGAGCTCTTCGACTTCATCGAGAAAGAGCTCGGCATTTAACACCGCGACAGCAGCCAGTAGCAGGTGCAAGGGCTTGTGACGAGACGTATGGGTGAGGTTCCAATGGCAGAGCAGGACAAGATCCTCGGTTATCTGAAGCGGGTGACCGCCGATCTGCATCAGACGCGGCAGCGCCTGCGCGAGGTCGAGGCCAAGGAGCCGGAGCCGATCGCGATCGTCGGCATGGCGTGCAGGTTCCCCGGCGGCGTCCAGTCGCCGGAGGACCTGTGGACCATGGTGTCCGAGGGACGGGACGCGATCACCGACTTCCCCACCGACCGCGGTTGGGACATCGAGTCGCTGTACGACGCCGACCCCGACCAGCAGGGCACGTCGTACACCCGTGAGGGCGGATTCCTGGACGGGGTCGGCGAGTTCGACGCCGCGTTCTTCGGGATCTCCCCGCGCGAGACCCTCGGCATGGACCCGCAGCAGCGCCTGCTCCTGGAGAGCTCCTGGGAGACCTTCGAACGGGCCGGGATCGACCCGGCCACACTGCGCGGCAGCAAGGCGGGTGTCTTCATCGGCACCAACGGCCAGGACTACCCCGAGCTGCTGCGCGAGGTCCCCAAGGGCGTGGAGGGCTACCTCCTGACCGGCAACGCCGCCAGCGTCGTCTCGGGCCGGCTGTCGTACACCTTCGGTCTGGAGGGCCCGGCGGTCACCGTCGACACGGCGTGCTCGGCGTCGCTGGTGGCGCTGCACCTGGCGGTGCAGGCGCTGCGCAACGGCGAGTGCACCATGGCGCTCGCCGGCGGTGTCACCGTCATGTCCAGCCCGCGCGCCTTCGTGCAGTTCAGCCGGCAGCGCGGGCTCGCGCCCGACGGCCGCTGCAAGCCGTTCGCGGACGGCGCCGACGGCACCGGCTGGGGTGAGGGCGTCGGCATGCTGCTCGTGGAGCGGCTCTCCGACGCCCGGCGCAACGGTCACCCGGTCCTGGCGATCGTGCGCGGCTCGGCCATCAACCAGGACGGCGCCTCCAACGGTCTGACCGCGCCCAACGGCCCGTCCCAGCAGCGCGTCATCCGCCAGGCCCTCACCAACGCCGGTCTCACCCCGGCGCAGGTGGACGTGGTCGAGGCGCACGGCACCGGCACCACCCTCGGCGACCCCATCGAGGCGCAGGCCATCCTCGCCACGTACGGGCAGAACCGGCCCGAGGGCCGGCCGCTGTGGCTGGGCTCCGTCAAGTCCAACATCGGCCACACCCAGGCCGCCGCCGGTGTCGCCGGCATCATCAAGATGGTGCAGGCCATCCGGCACGGGGTCCTGCCCGAGTCGCTGCACATCGACCGCCCGTCGGAGAACGTGGACTGGTCCGCGGGCGACGTGCGACTGCTCACCGATGCCGTGGCCTGGCCGGAGACCGGCCAGCCACGACGCGCGGGCATCTCCTCCTTCGGCGTCAGCGGAACCAACGCCCACACCATCGTCGAGCAGGCCCCCGAGCCGGCGGAGCCGGAGCCGGCCGACGGCTCGGCCGACACGTCCGGTGGCGACGACGCCGTCGCCGGTGCCACCGGCCCGGTGCCGCTCCTGGTGTCGGGCCAGACGGACACGGCCCTGCGCGCCCAGGCCGAGCGGCTAGCCGCCCACCTGCGCGACCACCCCTCTCTCGCCGCCGACCCCGCCGGCCTGACCGACCTCGGGCTCTCGCTGGCGACCAGCCGGTCCTCGCTCGATCGCCGGGCCGTGCTGTTCTCCGCCGACCGCGAGCGGCTCCTGGCCGACCTGGCCTCGCTGGCGGCCGGCGAGCCCGGCGCGGACACCGTCGTCGGCGCCACCACCGAGGGCAAGACCGCGTTCCTCTTCCCCGGACAGGGCAGCCAGCGCGCCGGCATGGGCCGCGAGCTGTACGCGACCCATCCCGGCTTCGCCCGCGCCCTGGACGAAGTGCGCGACGCGCTCGACCCGCACCTCGAACGCCCGCTGTACGACGTGCTGTTCGCGGCCGAGGGCAGCGACGCGGCCGCCCTGATCGACCGCACCGCGTACACCCAGGCGGCGCTGTTCGCCGTCGAGGTCGCCCTGTACCGCCAGCTCGAAGAGTGGGGCCTGACACCCGACTTCCTCGTCGGTCACTCCATCGGCGAGCTGGCCGCCGCCCACGTCGCGGGCGTGCTCACCCTCGCCGACGCGGCCCGACTGGTCGCCGCGCGCGGCCGGCTCATGCAGGCGCTGCCCCAGGGTGGCGCCATGATCGCCGTCGAGGCGACCTGGGACGAGGTCGCCCCGCTCCTCGCCGACCACCCCGGCCTCCTCGGCATCGCCGCCGTCAACGGCCCGCGCTCCGTGGTCGTCTCCGGCGACTCGGACGCCGCCGAGGCCGTCGCGGACGTCCTGCGCGAGCGCGGCCGGCGCACCAAGCGCCTCACCGTCAGCCACGCCTTCCACTCGCCGCTGATGGACGGCATGCTCGACGCCTTCCGCGAGGTCGCGGAGACCGTCGCGTACGCGGCTCCCGTCGTGCCGCTGGTGTCCAATCTGACCGGCGCCTCCGTCACCGCCGAGGAGATCGGCTCCGCCGACTACTGGGTGCGCCATGTGCGCGAGACCGTCCGTTTCCACGACGGCGTGCGGCGCCTGGCCGACCAGGGCGTCACCACCTTCGTCGAGGTGGGCCCCGGCGGGGTGCTCACCGCCCTCGCCCAGGAGAGCGTCAACGAGCCCGACGCCGTCTTCGCGCCGGTGCTGCGCGCCGACCGCCCCGAGCCGGTCGCCCTGGCCTCCGCCGTCGCCGTCGCCCACGCCCACGGCACCCGTGTCGACTGGGGCGCCGTCTTCACCGGGCGCGGCGGGCGGCGCGTGGAGCTGCCCACCTACGCCTTCCAGCGCGAGCTGTACTGGCCGGAGCAGCCCACCGGTTGGGCCGGCGACGTCACCGCCGTCGGCATCGGCTCCGCCGACCACCCGCTGCTGGGCGCGGCCATCGCACTCGCCGACGGCGACGGCCACCTCTTCACCGGCCGGCTCTCGCTGGCCACCCACCCCTGGATCGGCGACCACACGGTGATGGACACCGTGCTGCTGCCCGGCACCGCCTTCGTCGAGCTCGCCCTCCAGGCCGGCACCCACGTCGGCTGCGCCGTGCTCGACGAGCTCACCCTGGAGGCGCCGCTGGTGCTGCCCCCGCACGGCGGGGTGCAGATCCAGCTCGCCGTCGGCGCACCCGACGAGCACGGCGACCGCGTGCTGACCCTGCACTCGCGGCCGGAGGACGCCGCCGACGACAGCTGGGGCGAGGGCACCTGGACCCGGCACGCCACCGGCCGGCTCACCCCCGCCGCCCGTACCGCCGTCGCCGACCCGGAGCTGACCAGCTGGCCGCCGCAGGGCGCCACCGAGGTCGACGTCACGGGCCTGTACGACTACCTCACGGCCAACGGCTTCGCCTACGGACCCGTCTTCCAGGGCCTGACCGCCGCCTGGGAGCGCCGCGGAGAGGTCTTCGCCGAGGTCCGGCTGCCCCAGCAGGCGCACTCCGAGGCCACCCTGTTCGGGCTGCACCCGGCGCTGCTGGACGCCGCCCTGCACGCCGTCGGTATGGGCTCGCTGCTCACCGAGACCGAGCACGGCCGGCTGCCCTTCTCCTGGAGCGGCGTCTCCCTGCACGCGGTCGGCGCCCGCGCGCTGCGGGTCCGGCTCACCCCGGCCGGCACCGACACCGTCGCGGTGAGCCTCGCCGACGAGACCGGCGCGCCCGTCGCCGCCGTCGACGCCCTGCTGCTGCGCCCCGTCTCGCCCGACCAGGTGCACGCCGCCCGCAGCGCCTTCCACGAGGCGCTCTTCCGCGTCGAGTGGAGCGCCGCGCCCGTGCCCGCAGCGACCACCGTCGCCGCAGGCCAGTGGGCGCTGCTGGGCGGCGCCGACGGCGAGCTGGCCACCGCCCTGCCCACCGCCGCCGCCCACACCGACCTGGCCGCCCTCGGTGCCGCCCTCGCGGCCGGCGGTCCCGTCCCCGAGGCCGTCCTCGTCCCCTTCGTCGCCGCGCCCGAGGGCCCGGCCGGTGTCGACGCCGCCCTGCCGGACGCCGTGCGCGAGGCCCTGCACCGCGCGCTGGAGCTGGCACAGGCGTGGCTCGCCGACGACCGGTTCGCCGACTCCCGCCTGGTGTTCGTCACCCGCGGCGCGGTCGCCACCGCGGCCGGCTCCGACCTGGCCGACCCGGCCCACGCCCCCCTGTGGGGCCTGCTGCGCTCCGCCCAGTCCGAGCACCCGGACCGCTTCCGCCTGGTCGACCTGGACGGGCGCGCCGAGTCCCTGCGCGCCCTGCCCGCCGCCCTCGCCACCGACGAGCCCCAACTGGCGCTGCGCGAGGGGCGCACCCTGGTACCGCGCCTGTCCCGCGTCGCCGCCCTCCCCGACCAGCAGGCCCCGGCCCTCGACCCCGAGGGCACCGCCCTGGTCAGCGGCGCCACCGGCACCCTCGGCGCGCTCGTCGCCCGCCACCTGGTCACCGAACACGGCGTACGCCACCTGCTGCTGACCAGCCGGCGCGGCCCCGACGCTCCCGGCGCCGCCGACCTCGTCGCCGAACTGGAGCGGGCCGGTGCCCGCGTCACGCTCGCCGCCTGCGACACCGCGGACCGCGCCGCGCTCGCGGCGCTGCTGGACGCCGTTCCCGCAGAGCACCCGCTGACCGCGGTCGTGCACACCGCGGGCGTCCTGGACGACGGCATCCTCGAATCCCTCACCCCCGAGCGGATCGACACCGTGCTGCGGCCCAAGGCGGACGCCGCCGTGCACCTGCACGAGCTGACCCGTGAGCTGGACCTCGCGGCGTTCGTGCTGTTCTCGGCAGCCGCCGGCACCCTCGGCGGACCGGGCCAGGCCAACTACGCCGCCGCCAACGTCTTCCTCGACGCCCTCGCCCAGCACCGGCACGCCGCGGGCCTGCCCGCCACCTCCCTCGCCTGGGGTCTGTGGGCCGAGCGCAGCGGCATGACCGGTGAGCTCGGCGACGCCGACCTGGAGCGCATCAACCGCGCCGGTGTGGCCGCGCTCTCCTCCGAGCAGGGCCTGGCACTGATGGACACCGCCCGCGCCGTGGGCGACCCGACCGCCGTGCCCATGCACCTGGACCTGGCCTCGCTGCGTCACGCCGACTCCGACGCGGTCCCGGCGCTGCTGCGCGGCCTGGTCCGCACCCCCGCCCGGCGTGCCGCCCGCACTCCCGGCGACGTGCCGGCCGGGGGTCTCGCCGACCGCCTGCTTCCCCTGGCGCCCGCCGAGCGGGACCGGCTGCTGCTGGACACCGTGCGCGTCCAGGTCGCCGCCGTCCTGGGCTACCCCGGCCCGGAGGCCGTCGACCCGGCCCGCGCCTTCAAGGAGCTCGGCTTCGACTCGCTGACCGCCGTCGAACTGCGCAACCGCCTCGGCTCCGCCACCGGCGTCCGGCTGCCCGCCACCCTCGTCTTCGACTACCCGACGCCGACCGCGCTCGCCGCGTTCCTGCGCGCCGAACTCGTCGGCGACGCCGCCGACACCGCGCCGGCGAACGTGGTCGCCGGCGCGCTCGGCGACGAGCCCATCGCCATCGTCGCCATGGCCTGCCGCTACCCCGGCGGGGTCACCAGCCCCGAGGGACTGTGGCGCCTGGTGGCCGACTCCGGCGACGCCGTCTCGCCCTTCCCCACCGACCGCGGCTGGAACCTCGACGCCCTCTACAGCGACGACCCCGAGCGGGCCGGCACCTCCTCCACCCGCGAGGGCGGCTTCCTGCACGACGCCGCCGACTTCGACGCCGACCTGTTCGGCATCAACCCGCGCGAGGCCCTCGCCATGGACCCCCACCAGCGCC
Source organism: Streptomyces sp. NPDC026500 (assembly GCF_055567635.1). Taxonomy (NCBI): domain Bacteria; kingdom Bacillati; phylum Actinomycetota; class Actinomycetes; order Kitasatosporales; family Streptomycetaceae; genus Streptomyces; species Streptomyces sp. NPDC026500. The sequence continues at coordinate 12,718 of NZ_JBVHQB010000045.1, forward strand.
TGCTGCTGGAGACGTCCTGGGAGACCTTCGAACGCGCCGGCATCGCCCCCTCGTCGATGCGCGGCAGCCGCACCGGAGTCTTCGCCGGTGTGATGTACCACGACTACCTGACCCGGCTGCCCGCCGTGCCCGAGGGCCTGGAGGGCTACCTGGGCACTGGCACCGCCGGTAGTGTCGCCTCCGGCCGCGTCTCGTACACCTTCGGCCTGGAAGGGCCGGCCGTCACCGTCGACACGGCCTGCTCCTCCTCGCTCGTCGCTCTGCACCTGGCCGCGCAGGCGCTGCGCAACCGCGAGTGCGACATGGCGCTGGCCGGTGGTGTGACCGTGATGTCAACCCCGGACACCTTCATCGACTTCAGCCGGCAGCGCGGGCTGTCCACCGACGGCCGCTGCAAGTCCTTCTCCGACGACGCCGACGGCACCGGCTGGGCCGAGGGCGCCGGCATGATCCTCGTCGAGCGTCTCTCCGACGCCCGCCGCAACGGCCACCCGGTCCTGGCCGTGGTGCGGGGCACCGCCGTCAACCAGGACGGCGCCTCCAACGGCCTCACCGCCCCGAACGGTCCGTCCCAGCAGCGCGTCATCCGTCAGGCCCTCGCCGACGCGGGCCTGACCACCGCCGACGTCGACGCCGTCGAGGCGCACGGCACCGGCACCACCCTCGGCGACCCCATCGAGGCGCAGGCGCTGCTCGCCACCTACGGCCAGGGCAGGCCCGACGGGCGTCCGCTGCTGCTGGGCTCCATCAAGTCCAACCTCGGCCACACTCAGGCCGCCGCCGGCGCCGCGGGCCTCATCAAGATGGTCGAGGCCATGCGCCACGGCGTCCTGCCGCCGTCGCTGCACATCGCCGAACCCTCCCGGCACGTCGACTGGCAGGCCGGCGCCGTCTCCCTGCTGACCGAGGCCGCGGCCTGGCCCGAGACCGGCCGCCCGCGCCGCGCCGGCATCTCCTCCTTCGGCGTCAGCGGCACCAACGCGCACGTCATCATCGAGCAGCCGCCGGCCGACGAGCCCGCCCCCGCCCCCGAGGTCACCCTCCCCGCGGGAACACCGCTGCCGTACGTGCTCTCCGGGCGCACCCCGGCCGCGCTGCGCGCCCAGGCCGCCACGCTCGCCGAGCACCTGACCGGGCCGGAGCACGCCGGCACGGCCCCGGCCGACCTCGCCCTGTCCCTGGCCACCACCCGCAGTGCCCTCGACCGGCGCGCCGTCGTCGTCGTCGGCGACCGTGCGGAACTCCTCACCGCCCTGGGCGACTTGGCGGAGGAGCGGCCGAACGGCGGACTGGTGCAGCACCCGCCGGGCGACGGTCGTCTCGCGGTGCTCTTCAGCGGACAGGGCAGCCAGCGCCTCGGCGCCGGCCGCGAACTGTACGCCGCCCAGCCGGAGTTCGCCCGCGCCCTCGACGCCGTGTGCGCCGCGTTCGCCCCGCACCTCGAACAGCCCCTGGCGGACGTGCTGTTCGCCACCGACGGCGACCTCGCGGACCTCCTCGACCGTACGGAATACACCCAGCCCGCCCTGTTCGCGCTGGAGACCGCGCTGTTCCGGCTGGTGGAGTCCTGGGGCGTCCGGCCCGACTTCGTCACCGGCCACTCCATCGGCGAGATCACCGCCGCGCACATCGCGGGCGTCCTGGACCTCGCCGACGCCGCGACCCTCGTCGCCGCGCGCGGCCGGCTCATGCAGGCCCTCCCCGAGGGCGGCGCCATGATCTCGCTGGCCGTCACCGAGGAGGAGGTGCTGCCGCTGCTCGCCGGTCACGAGGACCGCATCGGCATCGCCGCCGTCAACACCGCCGACAGCGTCGTCGTCTCCGGCGAGGAGACCCTCGTCCTGAAGATCGCCGCCGAGTTCGAGCAGCGCGGCCGGCGCACCAAGCGCCTCACCGTCAGCCACGCCTTCCACTCGCCGCTGATGGACGCCATGCTCGACGACTTCCGCGCCGTGGCGCAGGGGCTGACTTACGAGCCGCCGAAGATACCGGTGATCTCGAACGTGAGCGGTGCCCTCGCTTCGGAGGAGCTCACACAACCCGACTTCTGGGTCCAGCACGTCCGCGAGGCGGTCCGCTTCGCCGACGGCGTCCGCGCCCTCGAAGCCGCCGGCGTCACCACGTACCTCGAACTCGGCCCGCAGGGCGTGCTCACCGGCCTGGGCCGCGAGGTGCTCGCCGACTCCGGGGCCGTCCTCGTCACCGCGCTACGCCGCGACCGCGCCGAGCGCGAGACCCTGACCACCGCCCTCGCCACCCTGCACACCCGCGGTGTGCCCGTCGACTGGGACGCGTACTTCACCGGCACCGGCGCCCGCCGGGCCGCCCTGCCCACCTACGCCTTCCAGCGCGAACGGTTCTGGCTGGAGGCCCCCGCAGGACACATCGGCGACGTCGAGTCCGCCGGTCTGGGCGCCGCCCACCACCCGCTGCTCGGCGCCGCCGTGACCCTCGCCGACGGCGACGGGTACCTCTTCACCGGCCGGCTCTCCCTGGACAGCCATCCCTGGCTCGCCGACCACGCCGTCATGGGCACCGTGCTGCTGCCCGGCACCGCCTTCGTGGAGCTGGCGCTGCGCGCCGGCGACCAGGCCGGCTGCGACCTGCTGGAGGAACTCACCCTCGAAGCGCCGCTGGTCATCGCCGAGCACGCCGCCGTACGCATCCAGATCGTCGTCGGCGCCGCCGACGAGCGCGGCCGGCGCACCCTCGACCTGTACTCCAGCGACCCCGAGGCACCCGCCGACGAGCCCTGGACCCGGCACGCGAGCGGCATCCTCGCACCCGGCGCCCCCGCGCCCGCCTTCGACCTCGCCGCCTGGCCCCCGCCCGGCGCCGAAGCCGTCGGCGTCGACGGACTCTACGAGCACCTCGCCCAGGGCGGCTTCGCCTACGGCCCGGTCTTCCAGGGCCTGCGCGCCGCCTGGCTGCACGGCGAGGACGTCTACGCCGAGGTCGCCCTGCCCGAGCAGACCCGCGCCGAGGCCGCCCGCTTCGGCCTGCACCCCGCGCTGTTCGACGCCGCCCTGCACGCCACGTTCGTCCAGCCCGCCCCCGACGGCGGCACCCGGCAGGGCCGACTGCCCTTCTCCTGGCGCGGCGTCGGCCTGCACGCCGTCGGCGCCACCGCCCTGCGGGTGCGCCTGACGCCCGACGGGGAGAACACCCTCTCTCTCCAGCTCGCCGACCCCACCGGCGCGCCCGTCGCCACCGTCTCCGGCCTCATGGTGCGCCCGGTCTCCGCCGACCAGCTCGGCAGCGCCCGCACCGCACACCACGAGTCGCTGTACCGCGTCGACTGGGCCACCGTGCCCGTCGTCGCCCCTGCCGAGGACGCTCCGGCCGAGCGGTCGGCGCACCCTGTGCTGGACATCTCCGACGCGGGGGCCGTCGACCTGGACGCGCTGCACGCCGCGGTCGGCCCCGAGGTGCCCGGCCATGTGCTGGTCCACCTCGACCGGCAGCCTCCGGGGCACGCCGACGTCCTCGCCGAGGGCGTCCACCGCGCCACCCACCGGGCCCTCGCCCTTGTCCAGGCGTGGCTCGCCGACGACCGTTTCGCCGCCGCCCGCCTGGTGTTCGTCACCCGTGGCGCCGTCGCCACCCGGAGCGACTGGGACGTGGCCGACCTGGTCCACGCCCCGGTGTGGGGCCTGGTGCGCACCGCCCAGTCCGAGAACCCCGACCGGTTCGTCCTGATCGACCTCGACGGCGACACGGCCTCCGCCGACGCCCTCGACGCGGCCCTCGCCACCGGCGAACCCCAACTCGCGCTGCGCCGCGGCACCGTACACGCCCCGCGTCTGGCCCGGGTGCCCGCCGGCAGCCGGCTCACCCCGCCGGCGGACAGCCTCGCCTGGCGCATGGACATCGAGGACAAGGGCACCCTCGACAACCTCACCCTGGTCGCCGACCCGACCGTCGAGGCACCTCTGGAGCCCGGGCAGGTCAGGGTCGCCGTGCGCGCGGCGGGTCTCAACTTCCGCGACGTGCTCAACGCCCTGGGCATGTACCCGGGCGACCCGGGCCTGATGGGGAGCGAGGGCGCGGGCGTGGTCCTGGAGACCGGCCCCGGCGTCACCGACCTCGTCCCTGGCGACCGCGTCATGGGCATGCTCCCCGGCGCGTTCGGACCGCTCACCGTGGTCGACCGCCGCATGATCGCCCCGATGCCCGAGGGCTGGACGTTCACCGAGGCCGCCGCCGTCCCGATCGTCTTCATGACGGCCTACTACGCCCTGCACGACCTGGCCGGGCTGCGGTCCGGCGAGTCCCTGCTGGTGCACGCCGCCGCCGGCGGCGTCGGCATGGCCGCCGTCCAGCTCGCCCGCCACTGGGGCGCCGACGTCTTCGCGACCGCGAGCCCCGGCAAGTGGGACACCCTGCGCGGCCTCGGCCTCGCCGACGACCGGATCGCCTCCTCGCGCACCCTCGACTTCGAGGGCACCTTCCGCGACGCCACCGACGGCCGCGGCGTGGACGTCGTACTGGACTCCCTCGCCCGGGAATTCGTGGACGCCTCGCTGCGCCTGCTGCCGCGCGGCGGCCGGTTCGTGGAGATGGGCAAGACCGACGTGCGCGATCCGCGGGACGTCGCCGCCGCCCACCCCGGCGTCACGTACCAGGCGTTCGACCTCACCGAGGCCGGGCTCGACCGCATCCAGGAGATGCTCGCCGAGCTCCTCGCCCTCTTCCGCTCCGGCGCGCTGCGCCCGATCCCGGTCTCCGCCTGGGACCTGCGGCAGGCCCCCGAAGCCTTCCGCCACCTCAGCCAGGCCCGCCACGTCGGCAAGATCGTGCTGACCCTGCCGGCCGCCTGGGACCCCGAGGGCACCGTCCTGATCACCGGCGGCACCGGCACCCTGGGCGCACTCGTCGCCCGGCACGCCGTCACCGCCCGCGGCGCCCGCCACCTGGTCCTCACCAGCCGGCGCGGCCCCGAAGCGGCAGGGGCACGTGAACTCGTCTCCGAACTCGAGGAGTTGGGCGCCTCCGTCACCGTCGCCGCCTGCGACGTCGCCGACCGCGACGCGGTCGCCGCGCTCCTGACCGAGCTGCCCGACGCCCACCCGCTCACCGCGGTCGTGCACACCGCCGGCGTCCTCGACGACGGCGTCGTGGGGGCCCTCACGCCCGAACGGCTGGACACCGTGCTCCGGCCCAAGGCCGACGCCGCCCTGCACCTGCACGAGCTGACCCGCCACCTGGACCTGGCCGACTTCGTGCTCTTCTCCTCCGCCGCCGGCACCTTCGGTGGCGCGGGCCAGGCCAACTACGCCGCCGCCAACGGCTTCCTCGACGCCCTCGCCCGGCACCGGCAGGCCCACGGCCTCGCCGGCACGTCACTCGCGTGGGGCCTGTGGGCCGAGACCAGCGGCATGACCGGCGAGCTCGACACCGCCGACAAGGACCGCATGACGCGCTCCGGCGTGCTCGGCCTGTCCTCCGAGGAGGGCCTTGCCCTGCTCGACGCCGCGCACACCACCGGCGACGCCCTCCTGGTGCCCATGCGACTCGACACCGCCTCGCTGCGCCATGCCGACGCGAGCATGGTCCCCGCCCTGCTGCGCGGCCTGGTCCGGGCCCCCGCCCGGCGCGTCGCGGAGGCCGCCGCCGGCGCGACCGGGACCTCGCTCGTGGAGCGGCTCGTCCGGCTCCCCGAGGACGAGCGCACCCCGCTCCTGCTCGACCTCGTACGCGGCCAGGTCGCCGCCGTCCTCGGCCACGCCACGCCCGACGCCGTCGAACCCGCCCGCGCCTTCAAGGACCTGGGCTTCGACTCGCTGACCGCCGTGGAGTTCCGCAACCGCCTCGGCGCCGGCGCCGGCATCCGGCTGCCCGCCACGCTCGTCTTCGACTACCCCACGCCCAACGCCCTCGCCGGCTACCTGCTGGACGAACTCCTCGGTTCCGAGGCCGCGACGGCAGTCCCCAGGGCCGCCGCCACGACCGCCGACGCCGACGACCCCATCGCCATCGTCGCCATGGCCTGCCGCTTCCCCGGCGACGTACGCGCCCCCGAGGACCTGTGGGAGCTGCTCGCCGAGGGGCGCGACGGCATCGACCGGCTGCCCGAGGACCGCGGCTGGGACATCGAGTCCCTCTACGACCCCGACCCGGACAGCCCCGGCACCTCGTACGCCAGGGAGGGCGGTTTCTTCTACGACGCCCACCGCTTCGACCCCGCCTTCTTCGGCATCAACCCGCGCGAGGCCCTCGCGATGGACCCGCAGCAGCGCCTGCTGCTGGAGACGTCCTGGGAGGCGTTCGAGCGCGCCGGCATCGACCCGACGGGGCTGCGCGGCGGACAGGTCGGCGTCTTCGTCGGCCAGATGCACAACGACTACGTCTCCCGGCTGAACACCGTCCCCGAAGGCGTCGAGGGCTACCTCGGCACCGGCGGCTCCAGCAGCATCGCCTCCGGCCGTGTCTCCTACACCTTCGGCTTCGAGGGCCCGGCCGTCACCGTCGACACCGCCTGCTCCTCCTCCCTGGTCGCGCTGCACCTGGCCGCCCAGGCGCTGCGCAACGGCGAGTGCACGCTCGCCCTGGCCGGTGGCGTCACGATCATCACCACCCCGGACGTCTTCACCGAGTTCAGCAGGCAGCGGGGCCTGGCCGCCGACGGCCGCTGCAAGCCCTTCGCGGCGGCCGCCGACGGCACCGCCTGGGGCGAGGGCGCGGGCATGCTGCTCGTCGAGCGGCTGTCCGACGCGCGCCGCAACGGCCACCAGGTCCTCGCCGTGGTCCGGGGCACCGCCGTCAACCAGGACGGCGCCTCCAACGGTCTGACCGCCCCGAACGGTCCCTCGCAACAGCGCGTCATCCGCCAGGCCCTCGCCAACGCGGGCCTGACCACCGCCGACGTCGACGCCGTCGAGGCGCACGGCACGGGCACGCGGCTCGGCGACCCGATCGAGGCGCAGGCCCTGCTCGCCACCTACGGCCAGGACCGGCCGGAGGACCGGCCGCTGTGGCTCGGTTCCATCAAGTCCAACTTCGGCCACACGCAGGCCGCCGCCGGTGTCGCGGGCATCATCAAGATGGTCCAGGCGATGCGCCACGGCATCCTGCCCAAGACGCTGCACGTGGACGAGCCGTCCCCGCACGTCGACTGGTCCGCCGGCGCCGTCGAACTCCTCACCGAGCAGCGCGCCTGGCCCGAGACCGGCCGCCCGCGCCGCGCCGGCGTCTCCTCGTTCGGCATGAGCGGCACCAACGCCCACGCCATCATCGAGATGGCGCCGGAGACCGCGACCGCCCATGAGCGGAGGCCGGAAGCCACGCCCGCGTCCGAGGACCGGTCGGGAACCGTGTCCGCGGCCGAGAAGCGGTCGGGGGCCGCGTCCACAGTCGAGGGCTATGAGGGGGACGCGCCCGCCGCGCTGCCCTGGTCCCTGTCCGCCCGCACTCCCGAGGCCCTGCGTGCCCGGGCCGTCCAGCTTCTCGCCAACCTCGACGCCCACCCGGCGCCGCGGCTCGCCGACACCGGCCACGCGCTCCTCACCACCCGCGCGCTCTTCGACCACCGTGCCGCGGTCGTGGCGCGTGACGCCGACGGCTATCGGACCGGCCTCGCCGCCCTCGCCGAGGGGCGCACCGTCGCGGGTGTCGTCAGCGGCTCCGCCGTCGGTGGCAGGCTCGCCTTCCTGTTCACGGGGCAGGGGAGCCAGCGGCTGGGTATGGGGCGTGAGTTGTACGCGTCCCAGCCGGTGTTCGCGGCGGCGCTGGACGCTGTGGCGAGCCGGATGGACCTCGAACTCCCACTGAAGGACGTGCTGTTCGGCGAGGGCGCCGAGCTGTTGAACCGTACGGAGTTCGCTCAGCCTGCGTTGTTCGCCGTCGAGGTGGCGTTGTTCCGGCTGTTCGAGTCGTGGGGTGTGAAGCCGGACTTCGTGTCCGGGCACTCGATCGGTGAGATCGCCGCCGCGCATGTGGCCGGGGTGTTCTCGCTGGAGGACGCCTGCAAGCTCGTGTCGGCCCGTGGTCGGCTGATGCAGGCGCTGCCGGAGGGCGGCGTGATGATCGCGCTCCAGGCGACCGAGGATGAGGTCACGCCGCTTCTGAACGAGCGGGTGAGCATCGCGGCGATCAACGGGCCGCGGTCCGTCGTCATCGCCGGTGATGCGGAGGAGGTCGAGAGGGTCGCCGGATCGTTCGGCGACCGCAAGTCCAAGCGGCTGACCGTCAGTCACGCTTTCCATTCGCCGCACATGGACGGCATGCTGGACGACTTCCGCGAGGTCGCGGAGAGCCTGACGTACGAGCTGCCGAAGATATCGGTGATCTCGAATGTGAGCGGTGCTCTCGCTTCGGAGGAGCTGACGCGGCCGGAGTTCTGGGTGCGTCATGTTCGTGAGGCGGTCCGTTTCGCCGACGGCATCCGAGCCCTGGAAGCCGCGGGGGTGAGCACGTACCTCGAACTCGGCCCCGACGGCGTCCTGTCCGCCATGGCCCAGGACTGCGTCCAGAACGCCGACGCCGCCCTCGCCCCCGTCCTGCGCGCCGGACGCGACGAGGCCGAGACCGCCGTCACGGCCCTCGCCCTCGCGCACGTCAACGGCGCGACCCTCGACTGGTCGCCTCTCTTCGCGGGTGCCGACGGCCGCCACGTGGACCTGCCCACGTACCCCTTCCAGCGCTCGGCGTACTGGCTGGACGCGGGGCGCTCCCAGGGCGATGTCGCCTCGGCCGGTCTCGGGGCGACGGACCACCCGCTGCTGGGCGCGGCGATCGAACTGCCGGACTCCGACGGCCACATGTTCACCGCGCGGCTGTCCCTGACCACCCATCCCTGGCTGGCGGATCACGCCGTCGCGGGCGCGGTGCTGCTGCCCGGCACGGCCTTCGTGGAGCTGGCGCTGAGCGCCGGCGACCGGGTGGGATGCGACCTGGTGGAGGATCTGACGCTGGAGGTCCCGCTCGTCCTGCCCGAGCAGGGCGGCGTGCAACTGCGCCTCTCGCTCGGCGCGGCCGACGCGCGGGGCAGGCGCGGCGTCGCGTTCCACTCGCGGACCGAGGGCGCCGACACCGAGCGGCCGTGGACCCGGCACGCCACCGGCACGCTCACCACCGGCACACTGACCACCGGCACCGGACAGCCCCCGCAGGGCCTGACCGCGTGGCCGCCGGCCGGCGCCCAGCGTGTCGAGGTCGACGGGCTGTACGAAGGCCTGGCCGCGTCCGGCTTCGGGTACGGCCCGGTCTTCCAGGGCCTACGGGCCGTCTGGCGCAAGGGCGACGAGGTCTTCGCCGAGGTGGCGCTCCCCGACGTGGCGCGGGACGAGGCGCACCGCTTCGGCCTGCACCCCGCGCTGCTGGACGCGGCGCTGCACGCCCTGGCCGTGGGCGGCGGGGACGGCGAGGGCCGTCTCCCGTTCGCCTGGTCGGGTGTGTCCCTGCACGCCGTGGGCGCCGCCGAGCTGCGGGTGCGCCTCACCACCGGTCGCGGCGGTGAGGTCGCGCTGACCGTCGCCGACGCCACCGGCGAGCCGGTCGCCTCGGTCGCGGGGCTCGCGCTGCGCGCCGTCGACCCCGACCAGCCGGCCGGCGCCGAGGACGTCACTCGGGACGCCCTGTTCCGGGTGGAGTGGACGCGGCTGCCCGCCGACGACGCCCTGGAAGACTGGGTGATGCTCGGCGCGGGCTCGCAGGCGTTCGCGGACCTGGCTTCGCTGGGCGCGGCCGTGGTCGAAGGCGCCGAAGTGCCCCCGGCGCTGGTGGTTCCCTGCGGCGGCCCGCTCGTCGGTGACGTGCCGGGCGCGGTCCACGAGATCGCCGAGTGGACGCTGGACCTGGTCCAGGAGTGGGTGTCCGACGAGCGGTTCGCCGACTCGCGCCTGGTCTTCCTGACCCGGGGTGCCGTCGCCGCGGTGCCGGGCGAGGACGTGCCCGACCTGGTCCACGCCCCGATGTGGGGCCTGGTGCGTTCGGCGCAGTCCGAGAACCCCGGCCGCTTCGGCCTGATCGACGCGGACGCCCCCGACCTGCTGGGCCAGGCACTGGCCACCGGTGAGCCGCAGCTCGCCGTGCGCGACGGCGCGCTCCTCGTACCGCGCCTGGCGCGTGCCACCGAGCGAACCGTGCCGACGTTCGAGCCGGCGGGCACGGTCCTGGTGACGGGTGCGAGTGGTGCGCTGGGTGGCCTGTTCGCGCGGCATTTGGTGTCGGAACGCGGTGTGCGGAAGCTGTTGTTGGTCTCGCGTCGAGGTGCGGAGGCCCTTGGTGCGGCCGAACTGACGTCCCAGCTGACCGAGTTGGGTGCGGAGGTCGTGTGGGCCGCGTGTGATGTGGCCGACCGTGCGGCGCTGGGCGCGCTGTTGGCGGAGCATCCGGTTTCGGGTGTGGTCCACACGGCTGGTGTGCTGGATGACGGCACAGTGGGCTCGCTCACCGCCGAGCGGGTTTCCAGGGTCCTGCGTCCGAAGGTGGATGCGGCCTGGCACCTGCACGAACTGGCCGGGAATCTGGATCTGTTCGTGGTGTTCTCCTCGGCCGCCGGAGTCTTCGGTGGTGCGGGTCAGGCGAACTACGCGGCGGGCAATGTCTTCCTGGACGCTCTCGCCCAGCACCGCAGGGCGCAGGGTCTGCCGGCGACCTCGCTGGCCTGGGGCCTGTGGACCGGAGTGGACGGCATGGGAGGCGACCTGTCGGCCGCCGACCGCGACCGGGTCAACCGCAGCGGCATCGGCTCGCTCGACGCCCGGACCGGCCTCGCCCTCTTCGACGCGGCCGGCCGCACGGGCGACGCGCTGCTCGTCCCGCTGCCGCTGGACCTGGGGGCGCTGCGTGCCCAGGCCCGTACCGGAATGCTGCCCGACCTGCTGCGCGGACTGGTCCGCGTGCCGGTGCGGCGCGCCGCCGGAGCGGGCGGTGCGGGCGACGGGTCCGTGCTGCGCACCCGACTGGCCGGGCTGGACGCCGAGGCACGGGACACCGCGCTGCTGGAGCTGGTCCGCACCGAGGTGGCGGGCGTGCTCGGCCACGCCTCCAACGACGAGGTGCCGGCCGACCGGGCCTTCAAGGAGCTGGGCTTCGACTCGCTGACCTCCGTCGAGCTGCGCAACCGGCTCGGCGCGGCGACCGGCGAACGCCTCCCGGCCACACTGGTCTTCGACCACCCGACACCGAACGCCCTCGCCGCGTACCTGCTCACCGACGTGCTCGGCCTGGACACCGTAGAGGTCGAGACGGCTCCGGCGCTCGCCGCACGGCCGCTCGCCGACGATCCGATCGCGATCGTCGGCATGGCCTGCCGCTACCCGGGCGGCGTGGAGTCGCCCGAGGACCTGTGGCGTGTGGTGCTGGGCGGCGTGGACGCCATCTCCGAGTTCCCGCAGGGCCGCGGCTGGGACCTGGACGCGCTGTACGACCCGGACCCGGACGGGAAGGGCACCAGCTACACCCGATCCGGCGGCTTCCTGCACGACGCCGGCCGCTTCGATCCGGCGTTCTTCGGGATCTCGCCGCGCGAGGCGCTGGCGATGGACCCGCAGCAGCGGCTGCTGCTGGAGACCACCTGGGAGGCGTTCGAGCGCGCGGGAATCGACCCGGCCTCGGTGCGCGGAAGCCGCACGGGCGTCTTCGCGGGCATCATGTACCACGACTACGCGACCCGGATCACGGCCGTCCCGGACGGAGTCGAGGGCTATCTCGGCACCGGCAACTCCGGCAGCATCGCCTCCGGCCGCGTCTCGTACGCCTTCGGTCTGGAGGGCCCGGCCGTCACGGTCGACACGGCGTGCTCCTCGTCGCTGGTGGCACTGCACTGGGCGATCCAGGCGCTGCAGAACGGCGAGTGCGAGATGGCGCTGGCCGGCGGTGTGACGGTCATGTCCACCCCGGGCACCTTCACCGAGTTCAGCCGGCAGCGGGGCCTGGCGGCCGACGGGCGCATCAAGTCCTTCGCGGCGGCGGCCGACGGCACCAGTTGGGCCGAGGGCGCGGGCATGCTCCTGGTGGAGCGGTTGTCCGACGCCCGCCGCAACGGCCACCCCGTCCTCGCGGTGGTGCGGGGTTCGGCGATCAACCAGGACGGTGCGTCCAACGGTCTGACCGCTCCCAACGGTCCGTCCCAACAGCGGGTCATCCGGGCCGCGTTGGCGAACGCCGGCCTGACCGCCTCCGAGGTCGACGCGGTCGAGGCACACGGCACCGGCACCACGCTGGGCGACCCGATCGAGGCGCAGGCCCTGCTGGCCACCTACGGCCGGGACCGCGAAACGCAGGAGCCGCTGTGGCTCGGCTCGATCAAGTCGAACATGGGTCACACCCAGGCCGCCGCCGGTGTCGCGGGCATCATCAAGATGCTCATGGCCATGCGGCACGGGGTACTGCCGAGGACGCTGCACGTGGACGAGCCCACGCCGCACGTGGACTGGGAGACCGGCGCCGTCTCGCTGCTCACCGAGGCCGTGGCCTGGCCGGAGACCGGCCGCCCGCGCCGCGCGGGCGTCTCCTCCTTCGGCATCAGTGGCACCAACGCCCACACGATCATCGAGGAGCCCCCGGCGGAGCCCACTGTGCTTCGCGGCCCCGAGGCCACCGCGGACCCGCTGCCGTACGTGCTGTCGGCGAGGTCGCCGGAGGCGCTGTGTGCCCAGGCCGCCCGGCTGCGGACGCATCTGGAGGAGCGGCCGGAGCAGTCCGCCGCCGACATCGCCTACTCGCTGGCGGCGCACCGCGCGACGTTCGACCACCGCGCGGTGGTCGTGGCCGGTGATCGCGACGAACTGGTACGCGGTCTGGCGGCCGTCGAGGTGGCCGAGCGGGCGAGCGGTGTCGTACGCGGCAGCGGCGGCGGAACGGGCAGGCTCGCCTTCCTGTTCACCGGGCAGGGCAGTCAGCGGCTGGGTATGGGGCGTGAGTTGTATGCGTCCCAGCCGGTGTTCGCGGCGGCGCTGGATGCGGTGGCGAGTCGGATGGACCTCGAACTCCCGCTGAAGGATGTGCTGTTCGGGGACGATGCGGAGCTGTTGAATCGTACGGAGTTCGCGCAGCCTGCGTTGTTCGCCGTCGAGGTGGCGTTGTTCCGGCTGTTCGAGTCGTGGGGTGTGAAGCCGGACTTCGTCGTCGGTCATTCGATCGGTGAGATCGCCGCCGCGCATGTGGCGGGAGTGCTGTCTCTGGACGACGCGTGCACGCTGGTGTCCGCTCGTGGTCGGTTGATGCAGGCCCTGCCCGAGGGCGGGGTGATGGTCGCGCTGGAGGCGACCGAGGCGGAGGTCGCGCCGCTCCTGAGCGAGCGGGTGAGCATCGCGGCGATCAACGGGCCCCGGTCGGTGGTGATCGCGGGTGACGCGGATGAGGCGGAGAGGATCGCCGGATCGTTCAAGGACCGCAGGTCCAAGCGGTTGGCGGTCAGTCACGCGTTCCACTCGCCGCACATGGACGGCATGCTCGCCGACTTCCGTAAGGTCGCCGAGGGCCTGACCTACGAGAGCCCGCGTATCCCGGTCGTCTCCAACCTGACCGGCACGGTGGTCACGGACGACATGACCGACCCCGACTTCTGGGTCCGTCACGTCCGTGAGGCCGTCCGCTTCAGCGACGGTATCCGCACCCTCGAAGCCGCCGGGGTGACCACATACCTCGAACTCGGCCCCGACGGCGTCCTGTCCGCCATGGCCCAGGACTGCGTCGAGGGCGGCACCTTCGCCCCCGCGCTCCGTTCCGGCCGGCCCGAGGCGGAGACCCTGACCGCAACCCTGGCCCACGCCCACGCCCACGGCGCGCGCGTCGACTGGGAGGTGTACTTCGAGCCCACCCGGGCGCGCCAGGTCGAACTGCCCACGTACGCCTTCCAGCGCGACTGGTACTGGCTCAACTCGGCCGCTGTGCAACCCGGTACGGGCGACGCGACGGACTTCGGGCTCGGCGTGACGGACCATCCGCTGCTGGGCGCGGCGGTCGAACTCCCGGACTCCGACGGGTTCGTGTTCACCGGACGCCTTTCGGCGGCAACCCAGCCCTGGCTCGCGGACCACGCCGTCATGGGCGCGGTGCTGCTGCCCGGCACGGCCTTCGTGGAGCTGGCGCTGCGCGCCGGCGAACAGGTCGGCTGCGGGGCGCTGGAGGAACTGACCCTGGAGGCCCCGCTGGTGCTGCCCGAACGCGGCGGCGTCCAGCTGCGGCTCTCGGTCGGCGACGCGGACGGCTCCGGCCGTCGCCAACTGTCGCTGTACTCCCGCGACGAGGACGCCCAGGCCGACGAGCCGTGGACGCGGCACGCCGCCGGTGTGCTCGCCGTCGCCGCGCCGGCTGCTTCCTTCGACCTCGCCGCCTGGCCCCCGGCCGGCGCCGAGCCGATCGAGGTGGACGGGCTGTACGAGGGCATGGCCGACGCCGGTTTCGCGTACGGACCGGCCTTCCAGGGTCTCCGCGCGGCCTGGCTGGACGGCGACGCGGTCCTCGCAGAGGTGGCGCTGGACGAGGAGACCGCGTCGACGGCCGACGCGTATCGACTGCACCCGGCCCTGCTGGACGCCACGCTGCACGCGGCCGGCCTCGGTGGCCTGATCGACGGCTCCGAGGGCGGCCGGCTGCCGTTCGCCTGGAGCGACGTGGCCCTGCATGCGACGGGCGCCTCGGCGGTACGAGTGCGGCTGGCCCCTGCCGGTCGCGACGCGGTGTCGCTGGAAATCGCCGACACCACCGGCGCCCCGGTGGCCTCCGTGGGCTCGCTGGTCCTGCGGACGGTGTCGTCCGAGCAGATCGGCGCCGCGCGCGGCGGACGACAGGACTCGATCTACGCCGTCGACTGGACCGCGCTGTCTCTCGCCCCCGTCCCCACCACCGGGCAGCGTCCCTGGGCCCTGCTCGCGGCGGACAGCGCGGAGCACACCGGCCTCGCGGCCGTGGGCGTACGCCACGAGGTACGGGCCGACCTGGTGACGGTCGCCGAATCCGGCTCTTCTGTACCGGAGTTGGTCTGTTTGCCGCTGGTCGTGGAGGAGGTCGCCGACGTCCCGGCCGCGGTCCACTCCGCCACCGCCCGGGCCTTGGCCCTGGTGCAGGAGTGGCTGTCGGACGAGCGGTTCGCCGGCTCCCGGCTGGTTTTCCTGACCCGGGGTGCCGTCTCGGCGGTGCCGGGCGAGGACGTGTCCGACCTGGTCCACTCCGCTGTGTGGGGCCTGGTGCGCTCGGCGCAGTCCGAGAACCCGGGCCGCCTGGTCCTGGCCGACACCGACGGCACCGACGCCTCCTTCCGTGCCCTCCCGGCCGCACTGGCCGAGGGCGAGCAGGAGTTCGCGATCCGCGGTGGCACCGTACGGGTGCCGAAGCTGGTGCGGGCGACCTTTGCCGACGCGGAGCCCGTGACGTCGGCGGGCACGGTCCTGGTGACGGGTGCGAGTGGCGCGCTGGGTGGCCTGTTCGCGCGGCATTTGGTGTCGGAACGCGGTGTGCGGAAGCTGTTGTTGGTCTCGCGTCGAGGCGCGGAGGCCCCTGGTGCGGCCGAACTGACGGGCCAGCTGACCGAGTTGGGTGCGGAGGTCGTTTGGGCCGCGTGTGATGTGGCCGACCGTGCGGCGCTGGCGGCGCTGTTGGCGGAGCATCCGGTTTCGGGTGTGGTCCACACGGCCGGTGTGCTGGACGACGGCGTGATCGGTTCGCTGACCGCCGAGCGGGTTTCCAGGGTCCTGCGTCCGAAGGTGGACGCGGCCTGGCACCTGCACGAACTCACGGGGAACCTGGACCTGTTCGTGGTGTTCTCGTCGGCCGCCGGAGTCTTCGGTGGTGCGGGTCAGGCGAACTACGCGGCGGGCAACGTGTTCCTGGACGCTCTGGCTCAGCACCGCAGGGCGCGGGGTCTGGCGGCGACGTCGCTGGCCTGGGGTCTGTGGGCCGCGGAGTCCGCGATGACCGGTGACCTCGGCGAGAGCGACCGGGAACGGCTGGGCCGGGGCGGGGTCTCCGCGCTGGACGCGGCCGAGGGTCTGGCGCTCTTCGACATCGCGACGGCCTCCACGCAGGCGCTGCTGGTGCCGGTGAAGCTCGACCTGGCCGCGCTGCGGGCCCAGGTGGCGGCCGGTGGCATGGTGCCGCCGCTGCTCGGCGGCCTGGTCCGGACCCCGGTCCGGCGTGCCGCGCAGACGGCCGAGTCCGCCGCCGACGGCGGGAACGCGCTGCGTGAGCGTCTGGCCGGACTGTCCCCGGCCGCCCGGGACGAGGCCCTGCTGGAACTGGCCTGCACCCACGTGGCCGCCGTGCTCGGGTACGCCGGGCCGGAGGCGGTGGAGACGGACCGCTCGTTCCGCGAGCTGGGCTTCGACTCGCTGACCGCCGTCGAGCTGCGCAACCTGCTCGCCTCGGCGACCGGCGTACGGCTGCCCGCCACGCTGGTCTTCGACTACCCGACCCCGGCCGCGCTCGTGGAGTTCCTGCGCGAGGAGATCTGGCAGGACGGCGCCGCGGCGGTCCCCCCGCTGCTCGCCGAGCTGGACCGGCTGGAGAAGGTGCTCGTCGCGGCCACCCCGGACGAGGCGGGCCGCGGCCGCATCGCCGAGCGGCTCCAGGTCTTGCTGGCCGCTTGGAACGAAGCCGACGGACCGGTCGAGGAGGCGGGCGACGACGTGCCCGTGACGCTGGAGTCGGCCACCGACGACGACCTCTTCGACTTCATCGGCAAGGAGTTCGGGATCTCCTGACACGACGAGGGGTTCGGGATCTCCCGAGGCGACCGCCCGCAGCTTCGCCCCACCATCGCGAGGGCTCTGTTCTTCTGGCTTCTGTACGAGGGATGCACGCATGAATGAGGAAAAACTCCGGTACTTCCTGAAGCGGGTCACGGCCGACCTCCACGAGACGCGCCGCCGTCTTCAGGAGGTGGAGTCCGAGGAGCAGGAGCCGATCGCGATCGTCGGCATGAGCTGCCGCTACCCGGGGGGCGTCGCGTCGGCCGAGGATCTGTGGCGACTGGTGTCCGAGGGCACCGACGCGATCTCGCCCTTCCCCACCGACCGGGGGTGGGACACCGGGCGCCTCTTCGACGACGACCCCGACGGGCGGGGCACGAGCTACGTGCGGGAGGGCGGATTCCTGCATGACGCCAACTGGTTCGACCCGGCGTTCTTCGGGATCTCCCCCCGCGAGGCCACCGCGATGGACCCGCAGCAGCGGCTCCTGCTGGAGACCTCGTGGGAGGCGTTCGAGCGGGCCGGCATCGACCCGACCACGCTGCGCGGCAGCCGTACGGGCGTGTTCACGGGCGTCATGTACCACGACTACGCCTCCCGGCTGCGGGCCCTCCCCGAGGAGGTAGAGGGCTACCTCGGCACCGGCGCGTCCAGCAGCATCGCCTCCGGCCGGGTCTCGTACACCTTCGGTCTGGAGGGGCCGGCGCTCACCGTCGACACCGCGTGCTCCTCCTCCCTCGTGACCCTGCACCTCGCCGTCCAGTCGCTGCGTAAGGGCGAGTGCACACTCGCCCTCGCGGGCGGCGTCACGGTGATGCCCACACCGGGCACCTTCACCGAGTTCAGCCGGCAGCGCGGGCTGTCCTTCGACGGCCGGTGCAAGTCCTTCGCCGACGCGGCGGACGGCACCGGCTGGGGCGAGGGCGCGGGCATGCTCCTCGTGGAGAAGCTGTCGGACGCGCGGAAGAACGGCCACCCCGTGCTCGCCGTGGTCCGGGGCTCCGCCGTCAACCAGGACGGCGCCTCCAACGGTCTGACCGCCCCCAATGGCCCCTCCCAGCAGCGCGTGATCCGGCAGGCCCTCGCCGACGCCCGGCTCACCGCCGCCGAGGTCGACGTGGTCGAGGCGCACGGCACGGGTACGACGCTGGGCGACCCGATCGAGGCGCAGGCACTGCTCGCCACATACGGCCGGGAGCACACCGCCGAGCAGCCGCTGTGGCTCGGCTCGCTCAAATCGAACGTGGGCCACACCCAGGCCGCGGCCGGAGTCGCGGGCATCATCAAGATGGTGATGGCCATCCGCCACGGCGTGCTGCCGAAGACCCTGCACGTCGACACGCCCTCGCGGAACGTGGACTGGTCGGCCGGCGCGGTCTCCCTGCTCACCGAGGCCGTCGCCTGGCCCGAGACCGGCCGTCCGCGCCGTGCCGCCGTGTCCTCCTTCGGTATCAGCGGCACCAACGTGCACACCATCATCGAGCAGGCCCCGGAGGTCCCGGGAGGTGATTCAGGGGCGGACGGCGGCGAGGGTGCGGACGGCACGGACGCCGCGGCGGAGGCCGTCGCGCCGGTTGTGTCCGTGCCGCCGGTGGTGCCGTGGCCCGTCTCGGGCCGCACCGAGGAGGCCCTGCACGCGCAGGTCGAGCGTCTGCTGGCGCACCTGCGGGCGCACCCGGACGACCGTCCGGTGGACATCGGCTTCTCGCTGGCCACCGGACGCGCCGCCCTGGAGCACCGCGCGGTGGTCCTCGCGGCGGACCCCGGGAGTGCGGCGGGCGACCTGACCGCGCTCGCCTCCGGCACGACCACCGCGCGCGTGGTGCGCGGGGAGACCGGCTCCCGGGGCAGGCTCGCCTTCCTGTTCACGGGCCAGGGCAGCCAGCGACTGGGCATGGGGCGTGAGTTGTATGCGGCGTACCCGGTGTTCGCGGCGGCGCTGGACGCGGTCGCGGAACGGATGATCCTCGAACTGCCGCTGAAGGATGTGCTGTTCGGGGACGATGCGGAGCTGTTGAACCGTACGGAGTTCGCGCAGCCTGCGTTGTTCGCTGTCGAGGTGGCGTTGTTCCGGCTGTTCGAGTCGTGGGGTGTGAAGCCGGACTTCGTCGCCGGGCACTCGATCGGTGAGATCGCCGCTGCCCATGTGGCCGGGGTGTTCTCGTTGGAGGATGCCTGCAAGCTGGTGTCCGCCCGTGGTCGGCTGATGCAGGCGCTGCCCGAGGGCGGGGTCATGATCGCGCTCCAGGCCACCGAGGACGAGGTCACGCCGCTGCTCGGCGAGCTGGTGAGCATCGCCGCGATCAACGGGCCGCGGTCCGTCGTCATCGCCGGTGACGCGGAGGAGGCCGAGCGGATCGCCGGATCGTTCGGCCACCGCAGGTCCAAGCGTCTCACGGTCAGTCACGCGTTCCACTCGCCGCACATGGACGGCATGCTCGACACCTTCCTTAAGGTGGCCGAGAGCCTGACCTACGAGCTCCCGCGCATACCGGTGATCTCGAATGTGAGCGGTGCTCTCGCTTCGGAGGAGCTGACGCGGCCGGAGTTCTGGGTGCGTCATGTCCGTGAGGCGGTCCGCTTCGCCGACGGCATCCGCGCCCTGGAGACCGCGGGCGTCACCACGTACATCGAACTGGGCCCCGCCGGCGTCCTCTCGGCCATGGCCCAGAGCTCCGTCGAGGGGGACGGCGCGGTCCTCGTCCCCGCCCTCCGCTCCGGCCGCCCCGAGGCCGAGACCGTCACCGCCGCCCTCGGCCAGGCGCACATACGCGGCCTCGTCGCGGACTGGGCCGCGTACTTCGCCGGTACGGGTGCCGAGCGCGTGGACCTCCCGACGTACGCCTTCCAACGCGAGCACTACTGGCTGGACGCCGGGACCGCCGGCGGGGACGTGACCACGGTCGGGCTGCGCGCGGCGGACCACCCGCTGCTCGGGGCCTCCGTGGCACTGGCCGACGCCGAGGGGCTGCTCCTCACGGGCCGGCTGTCGCTGGAGACGCATCCTTGGCTGGCCGACCACGCCGTGGCCGGCGCGGTGCTGCTGCCCGGCACGGCCTTCGTGGAGCTGGCGCTGCGCGCCGGCGACCAGGTCGGCTGCGACCTGGTGGACGAACTCACGCTCGCGGCCCCGCTGGTACTGCCCGAGCAGGAGGGCGTCGAACTCCAGATCGCCGTGGCCGCGCCCGACGAATCGGGCCGTCGCGCCGTCGCCTTCCACTCCCGCCCGGACCACGCGGCCGACGACGAGCCGTGGGTGCGCAACGCGGCCGGCGTCCTGGCGGAGGGCGCTCCGGCCCCGGCCTTCGACCTGGCGGCCTGGCCGCCGGCGGGGGCCGAGCGGATCGAGACGGGCGGGCTGTACGAGGGCCTGGCCGCGTCCGGCTTCGGCTACGGGCCGGCCTTCCAGGGCCTGCGGGCCGCCTGGCGCAAGGGCGACCAGGTGTTCGCCGAGGTCGCCCTGCCGGACGGCACCGAGCCGGGCGCCGGACACTTCACCGTGCACCCCGCGCTGCTCGACTCGGTGCTGCACGCCATCGGTCTCGGCTCCCTCGTCGAGGACACCGGCCAGGGTCGACTGCCCTTCGCCTGGAACGGCGTCGCCGTGCACGCCGTGGGCGCCGACACCCTCCGCGTACGGCTCGCCCCGGCCGGCCGGGACACAGTCGCGCTGGAGATCGCGGACGCCGACGGCGCGCCCGTCGCCTCCGTGGCAGGGCTCACCCTGCGCGCCTTCTCGCCCGACCAGCTCGCCGGCCCGGGTGGGGGGCACGCGGACGCCCTGTACCGGGTGGAGTGGTCGGAGCCCGCTGCCGGTGGACCGGCGGTCGACGACTGGGCGGTGCTCGGCACCGGCTCGCAGGCGCTCTCCGACCTGACGACAGCCGAGGCCGAGGTGCCCTCGGTGCTGGTGGTGCCGTGCGGCGAGCCGACGACCGGTGACGACCTGCCGGCCGCGGTCCACTCCGCCACCGCCCGGGCCTTGGCCCTGGTGCAGGAGTGGCTGTCGGACGAGCGGTTCGCCGGCTCCCGGCTGGTTTTCCTGACCCGGGGTGCCGTCTCGGCGGTGCCAGGCGAGGACGTGTCCGACCTGGTCCACTCCGCTGTGTGGGGCCTGGTGCGTTCGGCGCAGTCCGAGAACCCGGGCCGCTTCGGCCTGGTCGACCTCGACGCTGATGCCGAGCCGACGCATGTCCTGCCGCGCGTGCTCGCCTCGGGCGAGCCGGAGGTCGCGGTGCGTAAGGGTGCGCTGTTGGTCCCGCGGTTGACTCGGGCGATCGTTGCCGATGTGGAGCCCGTGACGTCGGCGGGCACGGTCCTGGTGACGGGTGCGAGTGGCGCTCTGGGTGGCCTGTTCGCGCGGCATTTGGTGTCGGAACGTGGTGTGCGGAAGCTGTTGTTGGTCTCGCGTCGGGGTGGGGATGCTCCGGGTGCGGTCGAACTGACGGCCCAGTTGGCGGAGTTGGGTGCGGAGGTCGTGTGGGCTGCGTGTGATGTGGCCGATCGTGGGGCGCTGGCGGCGCTGTTGGCGGAGCATCCGGTTTCGGGTGTGGTTCACACGGCCGGTGTGCTGGATGACGGCACGGTGGGCTCGCTGACGGCCGAGCGGGTGTCGAGGGTGCTGCGTCCGAAGGTGGATGCGGCCTGGAACTTGCACGAACTGGCCGGGAATCTGGATCTGTTCGTGGTGTTCTCGTCGGCCGCCGGAGTGTTCGGTGGTGCGGGTCAGGCGAACTACGCGGCGGGCAATGTCTTCTTGGACGCTCTGGCCCAGCACCGCAGGGCGCTGGGGCTGGCGGCGACGTCGCTGGCCTGGGGTCTGTGGGCCGAGGCCTCCGGCATGGCCGACGCGCTCGACGAGAAGGATGTCTCGCGCCTCGGCCGGGGCGGCGTGCTGCCTCTGGATGCGGCCGAGGGTCTGGCGCTCTTCGACACCGCGACGGCCTCCGAGCAGGCGCTGCTGGTGCCGGTGAAGCTCGACCTGGCCGCGCTGCGGGCCCAGGTGGCGGCCGGTGGCATGGTGCCGCCGCTGCTCGGCGGTCTGGTGCGCACTCCTGCGCGCCGCGCTGCCCGGGGCGGCACGGCACCCGAGGGCAAGCTCGCCCGCACACTGGCCGCGCTGGACGATGCGGAGCGTCCGGCCGCAGTGCTGGACCTGGTCCGTACGCAGGTCGCCGCCGTGCTCGGCTTCGCCGGGGCGGACGCGGTGGAGACGGACCGATCCTTCCGCGAGCTCGGCTTCGACTCGCTGACCGCTGTCGAACTGCGCAACCGCCTCGGCTCGGCGACCGGCGTACGGCTGCCCGCCACGCTGGTCTTCGACTACCCGACGCCGGTCGTGCTGGCCGACTTCCTGTACGGCGAACTGCTCGGCGTGGCCGACGCGGTGGCCGCGCCCACCGCCGTCGCGGTCCACGACGACGAGCCGATCGCCATCGTCGCCATGGCCTGTCGATTCCCGGGCGGTGTGAAAACGCCCGACGACCTGTGGCGCCTCGTGGCCGAGGGCCGGGACGTCATCTCGGACATGCCCGACGACCGGGGCTGGGATGCCGAGGGCCTCTTCGACCCGGACCCCGACCGCCCCGGCACCAGCTACAGCATGGCGGGCGGCTTCCTTCACGACGCCCACCACTTCGACCCGACGTTCTTCGGCATCTCGCCCCGCGAGGCCCTCGCCACCGACCCGCAGCAGCGGCTGCTGCTGGAGACTTCGTGGGAGGCGTTCGAGCGCGCGGGCATCGACCCGGCCTCCCTGCGCGGTAGCCGAACGGGCGTCTTCGCCGGGGTCATGTACAACGACTACGGCACGCTGCTGCACCGAGCGCCCGACGGCCTGGAGGGCTACATGGGCACCTCCAGCGCCGGGAGCGTCGCCTCGGGCCGGGTGTCGTACACCTTCGGTCTGGAGGGGCCTGCCGTCACCGTCGACACGGCCTGTTCGTCGTCCCTGGTCACCCTGCACCTCGCGGCCCAGGCGCTGCGCAGTGGGGAGTGCGACCTGGCGCTCGCGGGCGGTGTCACCGTGATGGCCACCCCCGGCACGTTCGTCGCCTTCAGCCGTCAGCGCGGCCTCGCGACCGACGGCCGGTGCAAGCCCTTCGCGGCGGCGGCCGACGGGACGGCCTGGGGCGAGGGCGTCGGCATGCTGCTCGTGGAACGGCTGTCGGACGCGGAGCGCAACGGTCATCCGGTGCTGGCGGTGGTGCGGGGTTCGGCGATCAATCAGGACGGTGCGTCGAACGGTTTGACGGCGCCGAACGGTCCGTCGCAACAGCGGGTGATCCGGCAGGCGTTGGCGAGTGCTGGTCTGTCGGTGTCCGAGGTGGATGTGGTCGAGGCG
>NZ_JBVHQB010000046.1:0-35108 GCF_055567635.1 Streptomyces sp. NPDC026500
GACCGTCGTCAAGCAGTACATCGAAAACCAGCAGCGCCCCGTCTGACCGTCACCCCGGAGGCGCAGAGCACTCCGGCGCTTCGCGCCTCCGGGCCCAGGATGGCCTTCACCCCCGCCCTGAAGGGCGGAGCACCGGCCAAGATCAGAGGTAGATTCCCAAGGACGCCCGCTCGACGGCTACCTGGCCATTCCCTACGACATCCCCTGCGGCTGCGCGGCCGGATGCACGCCGGCGATGAACGTGCTGTGCGCGATCGGCCACTGCTGCCTCCAGGGCGACCAAGCCCTGATGAAACACGTCAAGGTCCCCGTCGAATCGGCCGGTTGAGGACCGGGCGAGGCTCAAGGGAGCGGTCGCCGGTGGTGAATCCGCTCTCGTCGCTACTGCCAGTGGCGCGGTTCGAGGATGAAGTACGGGCTCACGCACACCATGCTCATCAGATCGGCGCGTACCGTCTCGCAGCGCGTATCGTCTCACCCTCCATGAAGATGAGATGAATTGAGCGACGAATCCGCTCGGGGCTCAGATCAGCCCCCGGGTCCGCGTGAGCGTTTCGTGCGCTCCGCAGGCCACACTCCTCCGTCATCATGCGTACCCCTCCTACGCCACCCAGGCCCGGCACCCCGTTCCCCACCGCGAGACACACGCTCCCGACCTGGAAGGCCGCGCGTCGGTCGCGTCAACCGTCACGGCCCTCCGCGCACATGACGTACCAACCTGACGAAACGTCGTCGAGGCGGCATACCACTCCGGGAAACGCAAACGCCATCGTGCGGAAATCTCGGCCTCCGGCCGGCCCGCACCGGGACCACTCCCTCACGCAGAGCGACGAAATGGCGACGCACCCCGCCCGGCCGGCATCCCTGTCCACGGTCGTCTGCCGTATCGCGCGTCGAAGGGGACGTCCGCTGAACGGACGCGCGACCGGAAGCGCACTGACGGTACGCGTTCATCTTCTGGGCGAACACGGCACACCGATAAGCGGACGTCACGGTCGGTGTCGACCGGGGGTCACGGCACACTGCCATTCCGCGCCCGGAGCACCGCGTCGGGCACGGAATGGCAGTGTGCGGCACCGTCACGGAAAAGAACCGACCCCTCCAGGGAAAAGCGTCCGCTTCACCCTTCGCACGCGCGACAGCGTGAAGGCCAAGGGCCCCGGAGGACGCTCACCGGGCGAGCCCTTGGAGGCGTTTCCCCGGCAGCGATGTCAATCATCATTTCGACACGAGCGTCCCGACTGTCGAACAAGGGCGACGGATACTCGCGCTCACTGCACCGTCATTGCTCGGCGAGCCGACTCGACAGGCGGACAACCCGTACCAATTGGCCATCGAAATCGGAACTCAACGCGCCACCCGCCCCGGCCGCCGCACGGAAGGCCGACTTTCCCTCTTTCGGGCGGCCCGGCGCTCTGAAGTAATCACGCGCCCGAGAGTCCGATTTCACCTCGTAGTTCAGGACATGCCCCACTCCAGGGGCCCCGGCCGCGACATGTCCCGGCAACAATGACCAGTTCACAGGGGGTGTTCGAGCGATCCTCAAGGGAGGATCCAGCCAACTAAAACACCCCGCAAACCGTACTTGACGCCTCTCGGGCGAGATGTTAAAAAAGCGGCGGAAAACCTGCGTCGCCACTGGTGGCAGCAGAAGAGAGACGGGGGCACTTCCTGGGGGAACACGTACGGGGGATTCCGGTATTCACTGCCGGATCAAGCGTGAATAAGCAGCTCAATCATTTTGACGCCAGTTCCTCTGCCGCCTTTCGGCATGTCCGTCGAACCTGACGACAGGCAAGAGGAAGGGCGCCTTTCCTTCGCACACCCGAAGCGGTTCTTGGCGTGTTCTGTACGCCGTGCCGCCCACTTTGCTTGCCATTTTCGGCCTACTGAACGGTGTGGAACGTGAAAGCATATTTAGCCATCCTGCGCATCGGTGACTACCGACTGCTCTGGTCGGCCCTCGTCCTGAATCTCCTCGGGGACGGCGCCACCTACGCCGCCCTCGCGTGGATCACGCTGGGGAAGGCGGGAGCCGCCGGGCTCGGCGTCCTCGGCGTGTGTCTCACCCTCCCGGTGATCCTGGGCGGGGCCGTCGTCGGACCACTGCTCGACCGGTTCTCCCGGCGCAAGCTCTTCATCTACGACTCGGTGTTCCGCGGCTTCGTCGTCGCCATGATCCCCCTGCTCGCGATGGCGGACGCGCTCCAGACCTGGCACCTGTACGTAGTGGCGCTGATCTACGGACTGCTCAAGATCATCCCACTGGCGGGCACCCCTGCCGTACTGCCCGAGCTGGTCCCCGAGGACAAGCTCCAGGCGGCCTCGGGCCTGGAGTCCACGGCGATGGGCGCCGCCAACGTCCTCGGCCCGGCCATCGGCGCGGGACTGATCACCGCCTTCGGCGCACCCTACGTGCTGGTTCTGGACGCCGTGACCTACCTGGTCTTCGCCTTCCTGATCAGCCGCATCAAGGCCCCGATGGGCCGGCCCGAACCGGTAGCGGCGCCCGGCACCAAGGACGCCAGGCCCGGCTGGGCCCCGGTGCTCCGGCTCATCGTGCGCGACCGTTTCCTCCTGGTGCTCACGCTGTCCTTCGGCGCCTTCAATGTCTCGGCGGGCGCGCTGATCGTGGCGCTCCCCTGGCTCGCGAAGTTCGAGTTCGGCGCCGGCCCCGGCATCCTCGGTCTGATGCTGGCTGTCATGGCGGCGGGCGAGCTCATCGGCTCCCTCGTCTCGGGCGCGGTGGAGACCTCCGAGCGGCAGATGCTCCGCATCGGTGTGCTCCAACTCTTCTCCGGTGCCGTGCTGTTCCTGCTCCTGCCGACCGCGCTGCCGTGGATACTTCTCGGCCTCGCGCTCAACGGCATCCTCTCCGCGCCGATGACGGTGCTCGGCGGCGTGGTCCGCATGACCCGGGTGCCCAGCGCGATGCGCGGCCGGGCCATGACGCTGATGCGCACGGTGATGGCCGGTGCCCTGCCCGCCGGTTCCGCGCTCGGCGGTGTGCTCCTGAGCGGCAGCCACTACAGCGCTCTCATCCTGGTGGTCTCCGCGCTCGCTGCGGCTCCCGGTGTGCTCACCGTCCTGCTCTTCCGCCGCACCCCGTTCCGGCTGGGGGTGACAGCAGCCGATGACCAGCACGCCGAGCGGGGCTCCGACCTCGACTCCGACGCCATTCATGCCGCTTCCTGAGCCTCGGGCCGACGAGGAGGGTGACGCCGTACTCCTGGTCACCGACCGTCCCCGCACCCGGGAGTCCGCGTCCGGCCCGCTCAGCACCCTGCGCGTTCCGGGCGCCGGCGGACCGACGGCCCTCGCGGCCCTCGCCGTCCTGCTGCACCGGCACACCGGACAGCTCCGCCTGCTCCTCGACGTCGACACGGCCGAGGACGGGGCGGGCTCGCTGACTCTTACCGTGCACCCCGACGAGCCCGTCGCCGCACTGCTCGCCCGGACGGAGCGGGCGCGACGGCAAGGCCCGCCCGTCGGCACGGCCGTGCGGTACGCGTACGCCTCGGGCCCCGCGCCCGACGGACCGCACGAGCTGTTCCTGGCGCGCGACGGCGACGACCTGCTGCTCGGGTACCGCGCCTCGCTCTTCGAGGACGCCACGGCGGCACGTCTGTCCGAGCAACTCCGTTTGATCAGCGCCTTTCTGACGGAACATCCATCCTGTCGCACAGGGGACGTGGAGCTGCTCGCCGAGGGCGAGCGGGACCGGGTCGTCGGCGCCTTCAACGACACCGCGCGCCCCTACCCCGACACGGCCACGATCCACGGCCTGTTCAGGGAGCAGGCCCGGCTGACCCCGGGGGCCTTGGCCCTCAGCTGGCGCACGGAGAAGTTGACTTACCGTCAGTTAGATGTGTTGTCGGACGCGTTGGCGCGGCGCATCGTGGCCTCCGGGGCGGTACCCGGCGACCGGGTGGCGCTGCGTTCCGGGCGCACCCCCGACTTCGTGGTCGGCGCCCTGGGCATCCTCAAGGCGGGCTGCGCCTACCTTCCGCTGGAGCCCGACTATCCGGCCGAACGCGCCGCCTGGCTGCTCGCGGACTCGTCCGTGCGCGTCCTGGTCGCGACCGGTGACCTGCCGGTGGACCTGGCCTTCGACGGGACGGTCCTCGCCCCCGGGTCGGGGGTGGCGGACGAGAACGCCACCTCCGACGCATTGGCTGACGCGGTGGCGGCTCACGACCTCGCGTACGTCTGCTACACCTCGGGCACCACCGGGAAGCCCAAGGGCGTGGAGGTCGTCCACCGCAACGTGGTGCGGCTGGTGAAGGGCGCGGACTACGTGCGCTTCGGGCCGGACGTCAGGATCCTGCCCACAGGCTCGATCGTCTTCGACGCGAACACGTTCGAGATGTGGGGTGCCCTGCTCAACGGCGGTTCCCTGCGTCTCGTGGACAGCGACGTCGTGCTCGACGCGCCTTCTCTCGGACGGGAGTTGGCCGAGAGCCGCATCACCACGATGTGGCTCACGTCACCCCTGTTCAACCAGCTGGTGGAGCAGGACGCGAGCATCTTCCGCCCGTTGCGCGAACTGGTGGTGGGCGGTGACGCCCTGTCGTCCGTGCACATCGGGAAGGTGATGGACGCCTGCCCCGACGTGGCCCTGGTGAACGGCTACGGCCCGACGGAGAACACCACGTTCTCCGTGACGCACCGGCTGGACCGGTCCGACCTCGGACGCATCCCGATCGGGCGCCCGATCACCAACTCCACCGCGTACGTCCTGGACGAGCGGGGGCGCCCGTGCCCCGTCGGGGTGCCCGGCGAGCTCTGCCTCGGCGGAGCCGGGGTCGCCCGGGGCTACCTGGGGCGTCCGGAGCTGACGGCCGAACGCTTCGTGGCCGATCCCTTCGGTCCTGAGGGGGGCCGCCTCTACCGCAGCGGCGACCTGGCGCGCTGGCGTCCCGACGGCGTGATCGAGTTCCTGGGCCGGCGTGACTTCCAGGTCAAGGTGCGCGGCTTCCGGGTCGAACCCGGCGAGGTGGAGGCGGCCATGCTCGCCCATCCCGACGTGGCCGAGGCAATCGTTGTGGCGCGGTCCCGTCCGGGCAGGGGCGACAAGTACCTGTGCGGCTATTACGCCGGTCCGCGGCCACCGGAGCCCCGCGACCTGCGCGACCTGCTCGCGGCGGAGCTGCCGGGGCACATGGTCCCGTCGTACCTCGTGCCGGTGGCCTCGCTGCCGCTCAACCACAGCGGCAAGGTGGACAGGTCCCGACTGCCCGACCCAGACGGCGCGCACCTGCTGTCACTGGCGGACTACGTCGCTCCCTCGACCGAGACCGAGCGGATGGTGGTCGAGCTCGCCGAACGGGCCCTCGGGATCAGCGGCATCGGTGTCCACCACGACCTGCGCGACCTTGGCGCGGACTCGCTCACGGCCACCCTGATCGCAGTGGGCGTACAGGAGCGCCTCGGCCGGCACTGCCCGGTCAGCGCCGTCCTGCACGGCGGTACACCCGCGCGGCTCGCGGAACTGTTACGGGAGGCCGCGCCCAGCCTCGGCCACTCCATCCCCGCCGCGCCCGAGCAGGAGACCTACCCGCTGGCCCCGCAACAGCGCCAGCTGTACTTCGAGCAGGCCAAGGACCACCGCGCGGTGCACTACAACGTGCCGCTCAGTCTCGACCTGCCCGCGGACACGGACCCCGAACGGCTCGCGCGAGCCCTGTCCGGGCTGGCCGAGCGCCACGAGGCGCTGCGCACGAGCTTCGTCGTCGAGGGCGGCGAGGTACGTCAGCGGGTCGAGCCGCACGTCGGCGTCGAGGTGCGGGTGCTGGACGAACCTCCTGGCCCCGTCGGGGAGTTCGTGCGCCCCTTCGACCTGGAACGAGCCCCCCTGTGGCGGGCGGACGTACACCGCACACCGTCCGGGGTGACGCTGCGCATGGACCTGCACCACATCGTCGTGGAC
Source organism: Streptomyces sp. NPDC026500 (assembly GCF_055567635.1). NCBI lineage: Bacteria > Bacillati > Actinomycetota > Actinomycetes > Kitasatosporales > Streptomycetaceae > Streptomyces > Streptomyces sp. NPDC026500. The sequence continues at coordinate 5,930 of NZ_JBVHQB010000046.1, forward strand.
GGGTTCTCCCTCGCACCGCTCCTGGAGGATCTGGCGAAACTCTACGCGGGTGGATCCCCTCAGCCGCCGACGCCCCGCTACCGGGACTACGCGGTTTGGCTGACCGGCCCGGCCGGGACCGCCCTGCGGGAGGCCCAGGAGCCCTACTGGCAGAAGGTCTTCGCCACGCCTCCGGACCGGGCAGACCTGCCGACGGACAGCTCACGGCCCACGCTGCGCGAACTCAACGGTGATGTGGTCGAGTTCGAGATCGGCAACGAACTCACCGCAGGATTGCGCCGATTGGCCCGGGAGCACGAGGTCACGCTCTTCGCCGTCCTCGCCTCCGCGTACAGCATGCTGCTCGCCGCGCTCAAGGGCACCGGCGACGTCACCGTCGGCACCCCCGTCTCCGGCCGCACGGCCCCCGGACTCCACCGCACGGTCGGCATGTTCGCCAACACGGTGGTCCTGCGTGGCACTGCCGAGCCGGGCCTGCCCTTCGACACCTTTCTGCGCCGCCTCGCCGACGCCGCCGAGGACGCCTTCGCGCACCAGGACTTCCCCTTCGAGGACCTGGTCGCCGGCACGGCACCGGTGCGCGACTACAGCCGCACCCCACTCTTCGACGCGCTCGTCGCGCTGCACAGCGGGCGCTACCTCGCGGTCGACTTCCAGGGCGCCAGGGTCCCCCTGCGCCTGGAGCAGACCGGACAGGCCGTGTTCGACCTCGACCTACAGGTCTACGAGGTCGCCGGCTCGCTGCGCATGGCCTGGCGGTACGCCTCCGGGCTGCTGCGCCGGGACACCGTCGGCGCCTGGCGGGACGACTTCGTCCGCCTGTTGGACGCGGTCGTCGCCGACCCCTCGGCCACGCTCGGCACCCTCTTGCCCGCACTGGTCCGCGCGCCCACGACCCCGCCGGCAGCGCCCGGTCCCGTCCTCGACTTCGACTTCGACTTCTGACGGTTCACAGACACGACATCTGACGGCTCACAGCTCAGTGCAGGAGAAACGCATGCTACTGCTCGACCCTGAGGCCAACCGCTCCGATTCGAACCCGCAGACCGCGTACTGGCGGTCCCAGCTGGCCTCGCTCAACCAGACACCCGGCTTTCTGCCCGACTTCCGTCCTCGCCCGGCCGAGGATGCCCAGGCACGCCCGGAGCGCGGCACCCACGCCGTGCGCCTCGGTACGACGCTCACCGAGCGGCTCGACCGGATCAGCCGCGACCAGCCGGAGATGCTCTCCGTCGTCCTGACTTCCGCCCTGGTAGCCCTGGTCGGCCGGTACACCGGCGAGGACGAAGTGGCGGTAGCCCTGCCGACGCGGGGCGCCGCGCCCGAGTTCGCGGGCGGCCCGCTGCTGCTGCGCGTCGAAACCGGCGGCTCCCTGCGGGAGTTGCTGGGCCGGGTGGCCGCCTCCGTCCGCGAGGCGGAGAGCCGTCAGGACTGCGCGGTGGCCGCCCTGGCCGCCGAGCTGGGCCACGCCGACGCCTTCGCCACCGCGATGACGCTCGACGGGTTCCACGACGCCCCGGACACGTCCGGCGACGGCGTCCGTTTCACCGCCTCCCGCGACGGCGCGGAACTGGTCGTGACGGTCTCGTACGACACCGCCCGCTACGCCGAGGCGTCGATCGAGCGCATCGGCGCGCACTACGCCCTGCTCCTGGAGCGGGCCGCCGCCTCGCCCGACACGGGCGTCGACGAGATCGACCTGTACACCGCCGAGGACGAGGCCGTCGTCGCGGCGAGCAACGCGACGGAGCACCCCTTCGACACGGACGCCACCCTGCACGGACTGTTCGCCGCGCAGGCCGCCCGGACCCCCGACGCGCCCGCCCTGTTGAGCGACGACCGGACGGTGTCGTACGCCGAACTGGACGCGCGGTCCAACCAGTTGGCTCGCACACTGCGGGAACGCGGGGTCGGCCGGGACTCGATCGTCGCGCTGGTCACCGAGCGGTCGCCCGAGATGATCACGGCGATCCTGGCCGTGCTCAAGGCCGGCGGCACGTACCTGCCCGTCGACCCGTCGTACCCGCAGGCCCGCATCGACTACCTGCTCTCCGACAGCACCACCCAACTCGTGCTCCACCAGGCCCGGTTCGCGTCCCTCCTCGGCGACACGCCCGGCCTCGACCTGGACGACGAGGCGTCGCACGCGGCGGACGGATCGGCCCTGGAGGCGGTGTCCGGCGCGGGTGACGGGGCCTACGTCATCTACACCTCGGGCTCGACCGGGCGTCCCAAGGGCGTCCTGGTGGAGCACCGCAGCGCGGTCAACCGGCTCAACTGGATGCAGCGCGCGTACCCCATCGGCCCCGACGACGTGGTGCTCCAGAAGACGTCGATCTCCTTCGACGTGTCGGTGTGGGAGCTGTTCTGGTGGTCGTTCACCGGAGCGGCGCTCGCCCTGCCCGCGCCCGGCATGGAGAAGGACCCGGCCGCGCTCGTCGCCGCCCTGGAGCGGCACAAGGTCACCACGACGCACTTCGTCCCGTCGATGCTGACGATGTTCCTCGGGCATCTGGCCCGGTTCGGTGACGGCGCAGAACTGGGCGCCCTGCGCCAGGTCTTCGCGAGCGGCGAGGCCCTGGGCACCGCGCAGTCCGTCAAGTTCGCCGAACTCCTGCCCGGAGCGCGGCTGATCAACCTGTACGGGCCGACCGAGGCGACTGTCGACGTCACGCACCAGCCCGTCGAAGGGCTCGGCGACCGGGCGCGGCTGCCCATCGGACGCCCGATCGACAACATCAGGCTGTACGTGCTCGACGCGGACGGGCGCCGGACGCCGGTCGGTGTACCGGGTGAACTCCACATCGCGGGCGTGGGTGTGGCGCGCGGCTATCTGGGCCGCCCGGAGCTGACCGCCGAGAAGTTCGTCTCCGGCGACGCGGTGCGCGCGGCGACAGGCGAGGACCGGCTGTACCGCACGGGCGACCGGGCGCGCTGGCTGCCGGACGGCACCATCGACTACCTGGGCCGGGTCGACCTCCAGGTGAAGGTCCGCGGGTTCCGCGTGGAACCGGGCGAGATCGAGGAGCGGCTGCGCACCCACGACGCGGTGCGGGACACGGCGGTCGTGGCCGTCGACGACGGCTGGCAGACGTCGTTGCGCGGGTTCGTCGTCCTGGACGGCGAGGCGTCCGAGGCACAGCTCAAGGAGCACGTGCGTGCCGCGCTGCCCGAGTACATGGTGCCGGGCCGGGTCGTGTCCGTGGCCGAGCTGCCGCTCACCCCGAACGGCAAGCTGGATCGGGCCGCGCTGCGCCGTCCCGAGGCGCTGCGCAAGCAGGCCCCCGCGCACGTCGCCCCGCGCAACGGGCGCGAGGAGACCCTCGCGGGGATCTGGAAGGACGTGTTGGGCCGGGAGAAGCTCGGCGTGCACGACAACTTCTTCTCACTGGGCGGCAATTCGATCCACTTCGTGTCGGTGCTCGCCAAGTCCCGTGCCGCGGGGCTCGACTTCACCTTCCAGCAGTTGTTCAAGCATCAGACGATCGCGCTGCTCGCCGAGTCGATCGAGGCGGAGGCACAGTCGGCGACGGTCGCCGAGGACGTCGCCGCGCGTGGCGCGTTCCAGCCGTTCGAGCTGATCTCCGAGGCGGACCGGGCGCTGCTGCCCGCGGACGCGGAGGACGCCTACCCGCTGTCGATGCTCCAGGCGGGCCTGATCTTCCAGACGGAGATCACGGGCGGTCTCGGCCAGTACCACGACGTGCTGAGCTACTCGATCACGGGCGCCTTCGACACGGAGGCGTTCACGGAGGCCGTGCGGCTGCTGACGCTACGGCACCCGATCCTGCGGACGACGTACCACCTGACGGGCTACAGCGAGTTCCTCCAGATCGTGCACCGGGATGTCCCGCCGCCGTTGACCGCCGCCGACCTGCGCCACCTCGACGGGGCCGGCCAGGAAGCCTGGCACGAGGAGTGGCTGGCGCGCGAGAAGGCCCGCCGGTTCGTGTGGGAGGAGGGTGGCCTGGTCACCCTGCACGTCCAGGTGCTCAGCGACGAGCTGTACCGGTACACCGTCAGCCAGCACAACTCGGCTCTGGACGGCTGGTCGATCTCGCTGCTGCACACGCAGCTCTTCGAGCTCTACCACCAGGTGCGCGAGGGCCGGGACACGACGCGGCCCGCGGTCGACAACCACCTGCGCAACTTCGTCGGCCTGGAGACGGAGGCGCTGCGGTCGCCGGCGTCGCGGGACTTCTGGCTGGAGGTGCTGGAGGGCGCGATGCCCGCCGACGTCCCGCCGAAGGCGGACGCGGTGGCGACCGACGACTTCCAGGTCGTGCTGCGGGACGTACCGCTGCCCGCGGGGCTCACCGAGCGTGTGGAGGCGACGGCCGAAGCTCTTTCGGTCCCGTTCAAGGACGTGCTGCTGGCCGCGCACATGAAGGTGCTGAGCCTCGTGTCGGGCCAGGACCAGGTGATGACCGGCTACGAGCACAGCGGTCGGCCGGAGCTGCCGGGCGCGGAGACGACCCTGGGTCTGCACCTCAACACCGTCCCGTTCCAGGTCGATCTGAGCGGGGGCAGCTGGGCGGACCTGATACGCAAGGTCTACCGCGCCGAGCTGGACCTGCTGCCGCACCGCCGCTACCCGATGGCGAAGATGAAGCAGGACCTCTCCACGCAGCGCACGCTGTTCGAGACGACGTTCAACTTCACGCACTTCTACCTGCTGAAGAACCTCCAGCAGTTGCCCGAGTTCTCGATGCTCGACATGCGGGTCGACTCGGAGACGGAGTTCCCGTTCCGTACGGAGTTCTCCCGGCACTTCTTCGACGACGAGGTGCAGCTCTGCCTGCACTACCACACGCACCTGTACGACGAGGAGCAGATCGACCGCATCGGCGGCTACTTCGTCCGCGTCCTCGAACTGATGGCGAGCGAGCCCGACGCGCCGCACGGCGCTGTGCGGTTGCTGGCCGACGAGGACCTGGCGCTGCTCGGCCGCACCCGGGCCGACGAGGTGGACGTCGTCGCACAGGTGTCCGGCGGAACGGCCACCGAGGCCACCGTCGCGCGGATCCGGGAGGCGTGGCAGAGCGTCCTCGGGCTCACCTCAGAGGACATCGGCGCGGACGACGACTTCTTCGCGCTCGGCGGCAACTCCCTGTCGGCACTGCGGGTCGTCCTGGAACTCGACGGCCTGGTCACGCTCTCCGACCTGACCCGGGTCCCCCGGCTCACCGAACTGGCCGCGCTCATCGAAGGGCGGGACCGCGAGGAGACCGAGGAGGAGCTGCTGCACCTGCTCACCTCGACGGCCGAGGGCGCCGGGGCAGCCGTGGTGTGCGTGCCGTACCCCTGCGGGCACCCGGTGAACTTCAAGCCGCTCGCGGAGGAGATCGAGAAGCTCGACCCGTCGCTCGTGGTGTACGGCCTGGAGCCGCCCGGACACAGCCCGAGCCACCCGGGCGAGTTCACCGACGTGCTGGAGACGGTGACGCGGATGGCGGACGAGATCGAGCGGAAGGCCGACCTGCCGCTGATCCTGTGGGGGCACTGCGGTGGCGCCGCCGTCACGGTGGAGCTGGCCCGTGTCCTGGAGGAGCGGGGCTTCGACCTGCGGCACGTGTTCATCGGGTCCAAGCTGCTGCCGCCCGCGAAGGACATGCAGGAGTCGATCGACATGATCGAGACCTGGACGGACGACGAGATCATCTCGTACATGGTCGAGGAGACCGGCTACACCGAGCTGGACGGCCTCGACCGGCGCTACACGTCCTTCATGGGCGACCTGTTCCGTCACGACGTGTGCGGGGGCTACCGCTACTTCATCGGCGTGACCGAGGAGGAGCCGGACTGGCGGATCGAGGCGCCCTTCACGGTCGTCGTCGCCGACGACGACAAGGGCCTCGCGCACGCCGCCGACGAGTATCGCTGCTGGGAGCGCGTCGCCAATGACGTGAACTTCCGCGAACTGGCGGGTGGTGGGCACTACTTCGTGCGCGGAAACCCCGCCGGCACCGGTGAACTGATCGCGCGGGCGTGGGCGTCCGCCGCCGAGTTGGAGGGCTGACATGCAGATCCCCGTCCTGTGCTTCCCGTTCGCGGGCGCCGGAGCCTCCGCGTTTCGCCGCTGCCAGGAGTACGGCAGCGACACCGTCCTGATCGTCCCGGTCCAACTCGCGGGCCGTGAGGAACGGTTCGGCGAGCCGCTGTACACCGATGTGGTGTCCGCCGTCGACGACCTGCTGCCCACCGTCCTGGACGAGGTGGCGGGCAGCCCGGCCGTCGCCCTGTTCGGGCACAGCCTCGGCGCGGTCATGGCCTACGAGATGGCCCACCGCATCAGCGCGCTCGGCGGCCCCGAGGTCGTGAAGCTCTTCGTCAGCGGCTCACCCGGACCGTGGACGCAGCGCGAGACCCGGGCCACCGGACTGACCGACGAGGCGTTCCTCCAGCAGGTCAAGGAGTTCGCCGGTTACACCCACCCGGCCCTGGAGCACCCCGACCTGCGGGAGATGCTGCTGCCTCCGCTGCGCGCCGACGTGGAGATGCACGAGAGCTACCGCGCGCCGTCCGAGGTGCCGCTGAACGTACCGATCGTCTCCATCCGGGGCGAGGTCGACGAGCTGGTGGACCGCGCCCAGGCCGCCGAGTGGGACACGGCGACCACGGGCGGCTGCCGTCAGGTCGAACTCCCGGGCGGGCACATGTACTTGGTCGACTCGCCCGCCGACCTGGTCCGCCTCCTCGACGAGGAGCTGGCCGCCCAGGAGGTGGGCCGATGAGCGCCGTGCGCACCGCCGCCCCGCTCACGGGCAAGGTGGCACTCGTCACGGGCGCGGCCCGTGGCATCGGCCGGGCGTGCGCCCTCGCGTACGCCCGGTCCGGGGCGGACCTGCTGCTGACCGACATCGGCGACGACCTCGACGGCGTCCCCTACCCGCTGGGTACGGCGAGCCAGTTGGAGTACACCGCCCGGATGTGCCGGGAGGAGGGCGGCGGCGCGGTGTCGACGGCCATGGCGGACGTCCGTGACCTGGAGGCCGTGCGCGCGGTCGTGGAGGGCGCTCTCGACCGGTTCGGCCGCATCGACATCCTGCTCAACAACGCGGGGATAGCCGCCCCTTCGGGCAAGACGGTCCAGGACATCACGCCCGACGAGTGGGACCTGATGCTCGACGTCGACGTCTCGGGCGCGTGGAGGATGATCCGGACCGTGGGCGCGGCGATGACGAGCCGGCGCGCGGGCAGCGTCATCAACGTGGCGTCCACGGCGGGCCTGGTCGGCTACCGGCATTTCGCCGGCTACGTCACCGCGAAGCACGCGCTGGTCGGCCTGACCAAGGCGGCGGCCCTGGACCTCGCGCCGTTCGGGGTACGCGTGAACGCGCTGTGCCCCGGCTCGGTGCGTGACGACGACGCGGCCGAGGGCCGGATGCTCACGGAGATCGCCCGGTCCCTGGAGGTGCCGGTCGAGGAGCACGAGGAGACCTTCGTGGCGGCGCAGCCCATGAACCGGCTGATCGAGCCGGAGGATGTGGCCGGGGCCGCGGTGTGGCTCGGCTCGGACGACTCGCGCCAGGTGACGGGCTCCACCGTCACCGTCGACGGCGGCTTCACGAGCCGGTGAACGCCCTTGAGGAGTACCCGGAGGGGAAGACGATGAACGACACGGGACGACTGTGCCAGGCGCTCGCGCTGCGGGTGCACACGGGCGCCGACCCCGAGCGGCTGCGCCGGAACCTGGCGCTCGCCGCCGACGGCGTACGCCTGTGGGTCGAGGACGTGCCCGGCGGCGCGGACTCCGAGGCCGCCGCGCGGCATCGCGAGCGGGAACTCGCGCGGCCCGCCGATCCGCGCACCGGACCCGGGCTGCGCACGGTCCTGCTGCGGTACGAGGACGGGTCGGCGGACCTGGTCGTGGTGGCGCACCGGGCCGTGCTCGCCGACCCGTACGACATGGCGCGGGCGCTGCTTGTGGAGCCGGCGCGGCCGGACGCCGTACCGGAGGAGCACGGCGAGCGGCTGCGTACCGCGCTCGCTGGGCTCGATCGCACCGAGGCGCCGGAGTGGGGACTCGGCACCCCGGGCGCCACGACGGTGGGGCTGCACCGCTTCTCGGTCCCGGCCGACGGCGGCGCACCCGCGTCGCTCACGCTCAGGGCCGCATTGGGTCTGGTCCTCGCGCGCTGCACGGCGGCCGCCGAGGTGACGCTCGGCGTGGACGCCGAGCGGGCGCTGACCTTCACGGTCGACGCGTCCGCGACGGTGGCGCAGTACCTGGAGCAGGTGGACCGGGCCGTGCCCGCGACCGGTCGAGCGCCGCTCGCGGGTCTGCTCACCACCGAGGCGCCCGAGGCTCTGACCGGCGAGGACGTCAAGGCGGAGCCGCTGGCGCACCGGCCGTTCCTGGACCCGGTGCATGCACTGTCGGTGCACGTGGCCGACGACGGGTCCCCGGTCCTGCGGGGCATGGTCCACCACCGCCACTCCGCGTTCGGCGACGCCTCGGTGGGGTGGCTGACCGGCATGCTGGTCACGGCGCACCGGGCACTGACCGGCGCGGACCCCGAGACCCGGATCGGTGACGTACCCCTCTTCGACGAGGAGCAGCTGCGCGACCTGGCGGTGCTCGGCGGTCTGGGCCGCGCGCCCGAGGTGCCGGACGAGCGCATCGAGCAGGTTGTACGAGCCTGGGCCCGGCGTACACCGGACGCGCCCGCCGTGTCGTTCGAGCAAATTGAGCTGACGTACCGTCAACTGGTGGAGCGGGCGGACGAGTACGCGGCGGCACTGCGTGACCTGGGGGTCGCGCCGGGCGACCGGGTGGGCGTCTGCCTGGAGCGGTCGCTCGACCTGGTGGTGGTGCTGCTCGCGGTGCTCACATGCGGGGCCACGTACGTGCCGATGGACCCGGCCTATCCGGCGGCCCGTCTTGCGTACACCAGCCAGGACGCCGAACTCACGCTGGTCGTCACGGAGTCGGAGACCTTTCCGCAGCAGGACGGTGTACGGACCGTACGGCCGGACGCGCTCGCGGGGGACGGCCGGGAGCCTTTCGAACCGGTCGACCTCCCGGCCGACGGTGCTGCGTACGTCATCTACACGTCTGGCTCCACCGGTCGCCCCAAGGGTGTCGTGGTCCCGCACCACAACGTCGGCGCGCTGATGCACGCCACGCGGGACGACTTCGGGCTCGGCGGAGACGACACCTGGACGCTCTTCCACTCCAGCGCCTTCGACTTCTCGGTGTGGGAGATCTGGGGCTGCCTGATGACGGGCGGGCGCCTGGTCGTCGTGCCCTACTGGGCCTCGCGCGACCCGGCCGAGTTTGCGATGCTGCTCGCCGCCGAGCAGGTGACGGTGCTCAGCCAGACGCCGAGCGCCTTCGCCCAGCTCATGACCGCCGACCGGGAGAAGCGGGTCTCGGACTCGGTGCGCCTGGTCGTCTTCGGCGGGGAGCCGCTCGACACGAGGCCGTTGCGCTTCTGGCTCGACCGGCACCCCGAATGGGCGTGCCGCCTGGTCAACATGTTCGGGATCACCGAGACGACCGTGCACGTCACGGCGCAGACCATCACCCGCCGCGAGGCGCTGGCAGGTTCGCGCTCGGTCGGGGCTGCCCTGCCCGGCTGGCACCTGTACGTCCTCGACCCCGAGGGCCGCGAAGTGCCCCCGGGGGTCTCCGGCGAGATCTACGTGGGCGGTCTGGGGGTGGCCGGGCAGTACCTCAACCGCCCGGAGCTGACCGCCCAGCGCTTCCTGCCCGACCCGCACGCGCCCGGTCTGATGTACCGCAGCGGCGACCGCGGGCGACTGCTGCCCGACGGACGTCTGGAGCACCTCGGGCGCCTCGACAACCAGGTGAAGCTACGCGGCTTCCGCATCGAACTGGACGAGATCAGGGCACGCCTGCTGGACGCGCCGGCGGTGGGGGCCGCCGCGGTCGTCCTGAGGCAGGCGAGCGACGCGGCCGACACGGCGGGCGCCCGTCTCGACGGTTACGTCGTCCTGCGTGACGGGGCCGACGGCGACATCGCGGAGGTACGGCGGCACGCGGCGCGCTTCCTGCCCGAGCACATGGTGCCGTCCACGCTCACCGCGTTGCCCGCGCTCCCCCTGACACCCAACGGCAAGGTGGACACGGCACGTCTGCCCGAGCCGCTGGCGCACGGATCGGACGAGGAGCCGCTGCCCGAGGGCGACGACACCGAGTCGCGGATGCGTGTGTTGTGGGAGAAGGTATTCGGCTTCCGGGTCGGCCTGGACGACGACTTCTTCGCGCTCGGCGGCAACTCCCTCCTGAGCGTACGGCTGTTGGCGGCGGTGCGGGCGGCGGGCCTGCCCGCGTTCCCGCTGCCGCAGCTGTACCTCCACCGGACCGTGCGCACGCTCGCCGCGCACCTCGACGGAGCGGAGGCCGGGTCATGACACTGCTGTTGGTCGGCGCCGGTTCGCAGGCGTACCGCGAGTACCTGCTGCGTTCGGTCGCGAAGGAGTACGAGGTCCATCTCCTCGCGGATCGGGCGCCGTTGTGGGAGGGGCCCTATCTCAGCGGGCACACGGTGGTGGATACCGCGGACGTCACGGCCATGGCCGAGGCGGTGCGCGGACTCTCGTACGAGGGAGTGATGACCTGGGACGACACCCGCGTCGTCCACACCGCCGAACTGGCACGGCTGCTCGGTCTGCCGGGCAGTCCGCCGGAGGCGGCGCTGCGGTGCCGCGACAAGTGGGCCACGCGCGAGGTGTTGCGGGAGGCCGGGGTGCCGCAGGCCCGGTCCGCTCTGGTGAGGTCGCTGCCCCAGGCACGCGCCGCGGCCGCCCTCGTCGGCTACCCGCTCGTCCTCAAACCCCGTGCGCTGAACGCGAGTACGGGCGTGGCGAAGGTCGACGCACCCGCCCAGCTCTCCGGCCGCTTCCGCCTGGCGCGCGGGGCGACGGCTCCGGGCGCGGTGGAAGTGGCGCCGGGGGACGTCCTGGTCGAGGAGTACCTGGACGGCCCGGAGATCAGCGTCGACGCGGCCTGGTACGAGGGACGGATGCACCCCGCCTTCGTGGCGCGCAAGGAATGCGGCTTCCCGCCGTACTTCGAGGAGACCGGACATCTGGTCGACGCCGAGGACCCGTTGCTCACCGATCCGGCCGTGCTCGACGTGGTGACCGCCGCGCACGCCGCGGTCGGCTTCACCACCGGCTGGACGCACACGGAGCTGCGGCTCACACCGGAGGGACCGAAGGTCGTCGAGATCAACGCCCGGATCGGCGGGGACCGCATCCCCGACATCGGGCGCCTCGCACTCGGCGTCGATGCGGCGCTCGTCGCGGCACGGGTGGCCTGCGGGGCGCGGCCGGACGTACGGCCGGACCGGCGCAACGTCGCGGCCGTGCGCTTCCACTACCCGGAGGCGGACTGCATCGCGCGCGAGGTCGTCATCGACACGGCCGCGCTGCCCGCCCCGGTGGACACGGCCCTGGCCATCGCGCTGCCCGGCCAGGAGCTGCGCCTGCCGCCGAACGGCCATGTGTCGAGCCGCTACGCGCTGGTCACGACGGTCGGCGCGACGCACGAGGAGTGCCGCTCCGCACTGGACAAGGCGTCGGCCGCCGTACGTCTGGAGGTGCTGCGCACCCTGTGACGCGAGGGTCTGGTCGGGGAGGGGGCCGTTCCTCCCCCGACCGGGCAACTCCCCCGTGGGCGACAGGACGTCGTGCGTCGTCGACATGTCTCAGCCGGCCGCCGCGGCCCTCGCCAGTACGTCATGGGGTATCCCGCAGTCGGGGTGGAGCTCCGTGGCACGGCACACGTACGTCTCGGTCGTCCCCGAAGTGGGTGAGCCCGACGTCACCGTGGGGAGAGGCGGGCAGGCTGCTCGTGCCTGGCGCCGGGGCCTCGAACGCCGTGACCTACCAGGGCGGGCCGGGGCTCAGCGCACCGGGAAGCCGAAGGAGTAGCCCTGCTCCTTGAGCCAGGGAAGGATCCGGCGCAGGGCCTCGACGGTCTGGGAGCGGTCGCCGCCCGCGTCGTGGAAGAGGAGCGTCGGCCCGTTGGGCAGTTCCCGCTGGACGGTGGCGACGATGGCGTCCGTGCCCGGCCGCTCGAAGTCCTTGGAGTCCACGTTCCAGCCGAGCGGGCGCATGCCCCGGGAGGCGGCCAGTTTGCGGCTGTAGGGGGTGAAGGCGCCGCCGGGCGCCCGGTAGTACATCGGCCGCACTCCCCCGGACGCCTCGGTGATCATGCGTTGGGCGTCGAGTATCTGCTGCGACTGGTACGCCTGGGACTTGGTGTCCATGGTGGTGTCGTGCGACACCGAGTGGTCGCACAGCCGGTGCCCGGCCGCGACCACCTTCTTCACGAGGTCCGGGTGGGCCTGCGCCTGCGTCCCCACCATGCAGAACGTGGCCTTCACCCCGAACTCCCGCAGCACGTCGAGCACCTGAGGGGTCCATGCGGGGTCGGGTCCGTCGTCGATGGTGATGTTGACGCCACGCGCCCCCTTGTCCGAGGCGTGCACGATGGTCACCGCCACCGGCTTGACGTCACCGCCCGGCCTGGCCGACGCGGCCGCGTGAGGCCCCGCGCCGACAACGGCACCGGCCTGCGCGGTCCACACCGAGGCACCGACGGCCAGCACCGTCACCCCCAGCGCCGCTCCGACCACTTTGCCGTACCAGCCCCGCCCGCCGCCGTGCCGTGCCATGTCCGCCCCGCTTTCGCGCAGTTCCTCGCCGATCCTTGGTCGTCTTGCGACCACCTGGCAGGACGAGAGGCGGCGGCCACCGGATGCGTCTGTTACCGATCACGAACAATTCCGGGGGGATTCACGGACAACTCGGCGAGCAGCGGCCGGTCCGCGCCGACTGGACCGCTCCCACCTCCTCACGCACCGGCGTGCCCACTGACAGCGGACAGTCTGTGGGCCACTCAAGTAGGCGTCACTCCCAAGGTGGTGTGGGCGCACCGTCCGGATCCTGGCCGTACGGCTACGATCCGTGGACTCGAGCGCCCAGAAATCACCCATGCCGGCGGCCAGTCTGATCTGCACCAGCTCGCCGATGCCGTCCGTGCCGAGGCCGGGCTGCTGCCCCCTGCCGCCACTATCGCCGATCTCACGGGGGCATTCTTGCGAGGGCCGCGTACGCCTCGTCTCGACCGGGCAGGCGGCCAGGTCCGACTCCGGCCATCACGCCACCGAGTCGTCGAAGTCGATCGGGTACTGGAACTGCCAGGCGCTCTTCTCGGGCTTCGTCAACTTGAACATCATCGGCAGCAGCGCGTCGCGGATCACCCGTGCGACCGGGCCCGCGGCCTTGCGGGCGTTGGTGCGGGCGGTCTCCTTGATGATCCGCTCCACCCGGGGCCGGCGCAGCTCCTCGTAGCGGGCCAGCGCCTGAGGAAGGGGCAGGTCGCGCAGGCAGCGGGCGAGTTCGACGGAGCTCTCCGCGGCGAGCGAGGCGCCCTGGCCGGAGCTGGAGGAGGGCGCATGGGCCGCGTCCCCGGTGAGGACCATCCGGCCGCGGCTCCAGCGCACCGACCGCGGCATGTTCTCGGTGCTGCCCGCGAAGAGCATCGTCTTCGGGTCGGTGGCCGCGAGCATCCGCTTCGCCGGGGTGACGTCGCCCTCGCAGACCTTCGCCAGGTGCCCCAGCCAATAGGCGCCACCGCGCTCGCGCTGCTCGTTGACCGAGAGCGGCTGCGCCACCGGCAGGTTGATGAACCAGATGCCCGTACCGTCGGCGAAAACCTGCCAGGCAAAGAAGCACCGCTTGCCGAAGGTCATGTACATCCTGCCGTCGGTGGGCGCGACGCCGGTGTCGGCGACCATCGCGCCGAACCCGGCCGTGCCCCCGAACTGCGGCGCGGAGGCGGTCGGGTCGATCAGGCGGCGGACCGTGGAGCGCAGCCCGTCCGCGCCGATCAGCACGTCGGCGGTCGCCGTGCTGTCGTCCGCGAAGCGCGCGGTGACACCGTCGGCGTCCTCGCTCGCGTCGACGATGCGCTTGCCGTGGACGGTGGTCACGCCCCGTTCCTCGGCCGCCTCACGCAACGTGCGGAACAGCTCCGCGCGGATCACGAAGCGCGTCGGGTCGATACCGGGCAGCGTGCCGAACTCGGCCAGCTTCTTGCCGTTCCAGCTCTGCAGCACGATGCCGTTCATCTCGGTGCTGACCGCGCGGATCGCGTCGCCGACGCCGATCGCGTCGAACGCCTGGAATCCGTTCGGCGCCAGGCCCATGCCGCCGCCGATCTCGTCGGCCGGGCCGTCGTACGCCTCGAAGATCGTCGCCTCGACGCCCGCCCGCTGCAGCGCCATCGCGGTGACGGTACCGGCGATACCGCCGCCGATGACCAGTGCGGAGCGAACCTTGCCGTTCGTCGTGCCAGTCGAGTTCGTCATGACTTGATAGTTGCACTGCGACTAGTCTCTAGTCAACTAGTTCGACCGTGGGTAGCATCGAGCCATGAGCACTGCGCCCCGGAGTTCCCCCCTCGCCCTGACCGTCCTGGCCCTGCTGCACTACAAACCACTGCATCCCTACGGCGTCCAGCGTCTGCTGAAGGAATGGGGCAAGGACCAGGTCGTCAACGTCGGCCAGCGGGCCGGCCTGTACCGGACCATGGACCGCCTGCTCGCCGCCGGACTGATCGCCGTACGCGAGACGGGCCGGGACGCGCAGTACCCGGAGCGCACGGTCTACGAGGTCACCGACGCCGGCAGCGAAACGGCGCACCGCTGGCTCGACGAGATGCTCTCCACGCCGAAGCAGGAGTTCCCGGAGTTTCCCGCCGCGCTGTCGCTGCTCATGATGCTGACGCCGGAGGCGATGCGGGATGCGCTCAGCCGCCGCGCTGAGGCCTTGGAGGCGGCGCTCGCTCGGCACGAGGCGGACCTCGCCCGGGAGGCGGAGAGCGGGCTGCCGCGGATCGCGACGCTGGAGTTGGGGTACATGCGCACGATGACGGCGGCGGAACTGGCGTGGGTCCAGGGCGTGCTGGCCGACTTCGCGGACGGACGCCTGGCCTGGTCACCCGAGGAACTGCTCGCCCACGCAGGCGATGACGGGTGATTGCTCAGACGGCCGGGCAGCGCCGGACCGTAGCAATGCGCAGCCGGTGCCGAGGACCGGGCGGTCCCGCGCCCGCTGCCCCCGTCCGCGGGCCGCATGGCCCAGGCGCCGTCGATGATTCACCGTCATCGGCGTCCATGGACGCGTGGCGAAGCCCGGGGTCAACGGGCCCGGGGCGGGGCCTGTCCAGCGTGCCGTGGACGTGGTGTCAGTCGGGGGTCAGGTCGCCGGGGGCGATCAGGCCTGTCTCGTAGGCGAGAACGACGGCCTGGGCGCGGTCGCGGAGGGCGAGCTTGGCGAAGATCCGGGCGACGTGGGTCTTCACGGTGGCCTCGCTGAGGGTGAGGGCCGCGGCGAGCTCGGTGTTCGACAGGCCCCGGCCCATCAGGGCCAGCACCTCGAGTTCACGGGGAGTCAGCGGAGCCAGGTCGCGATGGATCGCGGGGGTGCGGGCCGCGGCCGCCGCAGCAGCGCCGGGACTGTGTGCCGTGTCGGTCCGGCCGGCACTGTGGGTCGTCGCGTAGCGCTCGACGAGGCGGCGGGTGATCGAGGGGGCGAGCAGTGCGTCTCCGGTGTTCACCAGTCGTACGGCTGCCGCGAGGTGGGCGGCGGTGACGTCCTTGAGCAGAAAGCCGCTGGCTCCGGCGGCGAGCGCCGCGTAGACGTAGTGATCGAGGTCGAAGGTGGTGAGCATGAGCACCCGGCAGTGCGGGAGCAGCCCCAGGACGCGCTTGGCGGCTTGAAGGCCGTCCAGGTGGGGCATCCGGATGTCCATCAGGAGGACGTCCGGGCGCAGCCGTTCGGCTTCCGTGACGGCCTGCTCGCCGTTTGCGGCCTCGCCGACGACGTCGATGCCGCGCGAGGTGAGGATGAGGCGGAAGCCGGTTCGGATGAGTTCCTCGTCGTCGGCGATGAGGACGCGCGGGGCGCCGGCGTCTCCCCTCCGGTTCGATTCCGAAGCCTGGTGGGCGCGGCGGTCGGCGGCGGACTCGGTCACGGGCGCTCCAGGGGAATGCGGGCGCGGACGCGGAAGCCGCCGCCGATGCGACGCCGGGCGTCGAAGTGCCCGCCGTAGACGGCGACACGCTCGCGCAGACCGATCAGGCCGCGCCCGGCGCCGTCGCCCTGGCGCTTGCGGGCATCCGATCGGGCACGAGTGCTCCGGTTGTCGGCGGTCAGCACGCTCGGTCCGCTGTTGAGCACCTCGACCCGCAGACTGCGGTCGGCATAACGCACCGTCACTCCTGCCCTGCCGCCGTCGCCGTACTTGAGCGCGTTGGTCAGCGCCTCCTGGATGATCCGGTAGGCGGTGACGTCGACGCCCGGTGCCAGCCGGCGCGGTTCACCGGACATCCGCACCTCGACCGGGAGACCCGCGAACGCGATGCGGTCGACGAGGGTGCCCAGGTGACTCAGACTCGGCTGCGGTGCGAGCCCGGAGAGGCCTCCCTCGACGTACCCCACGGCTTCGTCCTCGTCGTCGCCGTCGGGTGACGGCGCCAGCAGGCCCAGCAGATGGCGCAGTTCGGTCATCGCGTCGCGTCCGGCACCCTCGACGGCCCGCAGTGCGGTCTCCGCCTCGTCCGGCAGGGTGGCCAGCACCTCGCACGCGGCGCTCGCCTGAACGACCATCAGACTGACCTTGTGGCTGACGATGTCGTGCAACTCGCGGGCGATGCACGCCCGTTCAGCCGACACCGCCGTACGGGCGGCGGTCTCCCGTTCGCGCTCCAGCAGCCAGCCCCGGTCCTCCAGAACCCTGCGGTAGCGGCGGCGGGCGCGCGTCAGCAGCACGGCGGAGCCCCCGGCCACCGCCAGGGCCAGCATCGCGAGAGCGATGAGCAGTTGGCCCGTCCCCGATGTCCACACGTCGTACATCGTGCCAGGCAACCGGCGAGCGGACGTCCCTCTGCGGGCCCACCCCGTACATCCCGAGGATGAGCAGCGCCGCGGGTTACCTCCGGGGGCTGACGCCCGGCCGGTCCGCGCCGCCTACCGTCCCTGCCATGACCACCGAAGACATCAGCGGCACGGCCCCGGGGGCCGGCCCCACCGCCGTGCGCGACCCGGACGTCGTGCGGGTGAGCGGCTTGCGCAAGGACTACGGCGACACCGTCGCCCTGAACGGGGTGTCACTGGAGATCGGCGCCGGAGAGGCGGTGGCGGTGATGGGGCCGTCCGGCTGCGGCAAGTCCACCCTGCTCAACATGATCGCGGGCCTCGACCGGCCGACTGCGGGCTCGGTCCGCGTGCACGGCGAGGACCTGGGCCGGGTCAGCGAGACGGGGCTCGCGCTCTTCCGGCGCCGCCGGATCGGCATGATCTTCCAGTTCTTCAACCTCATCGACGACCTGCCCGCGATCGACAACGTCGCCCTGGCCGCCCAGCTCACCGGAACGCCGGCCCGTCAGGCCCGGCGCCGGGCACTGGAGTTGCTGGATGAACTCGGCATCGCCGACCGCAGGAACGTCTACCCCGCCGCGCTGAGCGGCGGCGAGCGCCAGCGGGTCGCGGTGGCCCGCGCGCTGATGAACCGTCCCGCGCTGCTGCTCGCCGACGAGCCGACCGGCGCGCTGGACAGCCACTCGGGCGAGCAGGTGATGGATCTGCTCATCGACCTGAACGAACTGGGCCAGACCCTGCTGCTGGTGACACACGACCAGCGACTGGCGACGCGCTGCGCCAGCCGCCTCGTGACGATGACGGACGGCCGGATCACCGGCGAGCGGACCCTGGAGCGGTCGGCATGAGGGCGGTGTGGCGCGCCTCGCGCGCGGCCGTGCGTCGCCGTCGGCTGCAGACCTCCGTGATCGGGGTGGTGGTCCTTGTCTCCAGCATGGCCCTCGTGGTCGCCCTGGGCCTCCTGGACGTCGCGTCGGGACCGTTCGACCGGCTCTTCGGCCAGGCGCACGGCGCGCACGTCATCGCCACCTTCGACGCGGCGAAGGTCTCCGGCGCGGAGCTGGCACGGACCGCGCACCGTTCGGGCGTGCGGGCCTCGGCCGGACCGTTCCCGCAGGCCGTGGTCGACGTGCCCCAGAACGCGGCGTCCGAGATGCCCGGGATGGGGCCCGGCCAGGTGACCGTGGCGGGGCGGGCGGAGCCCGGTGGTCCCGTCGACCGCCTCGACCTCTTCGCCGGGCACTGGGCCACCGGCCCCGGCCAGATCGTCCTGGCGTTGCCGGAGGCACCCGGGATGGGCAGGGGCCCGCACTCGCCGATCGGCAAGCGGATCCAGCTGCCCGGACTGCGGCCGCTGACCGTCGTCGGCCTCGCGTCCAGCGTCAGCGGAACAGCGCAGGCATGGGTCTCCCCGCAGCAGATCACGGCCCTGCACCCCACGGCGTACCAGATGCTGTACCGGTTCGACCGAGCTGGGACGGCCCGTCAGATCACGGCGGACACCGCAGTGGTGACGGGCGGCCTGCCGTCCGGATCGCTGGTCGCGAGCCAGTCGTATCTGACGCTGAAGGCACAGCTCGCGGCCAATCCCAATGCCTTCGTACCTTTCCTTATGGCCTTCGGCGTCCTCGGCCTGCTGGTGGCGGTCCTCATCGTGGCCAATGTGGTGAGCGGTGCCGTGGTGTCCGGCTTCCGGCACATCGGAGTGCTCAAGTCCCTTGGATTCACGCCCAATCAGGTGGTCGCGGTCTACCTGGTGATGGTCTGCGTCCCGGCGGCGGCGGGCGCGGCGATCGGCACGACCCTGGGCGCAGTGGTGGCGCGACCTCTGCTGCACCAGGTCTTTCAAGGCGCGGACCTCAGCACGGTGAACGTCACGCCGACGATCGGCTCCTGGGTGTACGAGACCACGGCGCTCGGCATGCCTGGTGTGGTGTTGCTGGCCGCGCTGGTCCCGGCTCTGCGCGCGCACCGGCTGTCCGCGGCACGGGCGATCAGCGCGGGCAGCTCGCCGGCCGGCGGACGGGGGCTCGCGGTGCAGCGGTGGCTGACCGGGGTGCGGCTGCCGCGCCCGGTGACCCTGGGCCTCGGCCTGCCCTTCGCACGGCCCGGGCGGGCGCTGCTCACCGTCTGCGCGGTACTGCTCGGCGTGGCGACGGTGACCTTCGCCACCGGCCTGTCGGCCACCATGGTCGCCTACGGCGACGCGGTCGAGGGCGCCGGTGAGTTTCAGGTGATCGTCGGGCGAGGGGAAACCAGGTTCGGGCAGACCGCCCCCGAGCACGGCGACACCGCGACCCAGGCGCTGTTGCGCGGCCTGCCGCACGCGGCGGACGTGTCCGCCGTGGGCTATGCCGCCGTACGGCTGCTCGGCCAGAGCCAGGACGTGTCGCTCGAGGGCGATCGCGGGAGCCGGGCTCTCCAGGACGACCTGGCCCGGGGCCGTTGGATGCGCGGGCCCGGCGAGGTGGTGGCCTCCGGCAGGTTCCTGGCCAAGCACGGTCTGCGGCTCGGTGACTCCTTCGTGCTGGGCGCGGCGAACAGCCGGCAGGAGCGGGTCACCCTGGTCGGGGAGGTCATGTCGGGGCCGGCGGACTGGATGCGCGCGGACTGGGGGACGGTGACCGCCCTGGCACCGCTCGCGCAGGCGAACCAGTACTGGGTGCGGCTCACCCCCGGAGCCGATGTCGGCGCCTATATGAAGGCCGTTCGGGCCGCCGACCCCGGGCTCTACCCGGACGTGAAGACATCGGTGAACGCCGGGGCCATGACGGTGATCGGTTCCGCGTCCGTGCTGACCCTGATGCTGACGGTGGTCGCCGCGATGGGGGTGTTCAACACGGTCGTACTGAGCAGTCGGGAGCGGCGGCGCGACCTGGGGATGCTGAAATCGATCGGCATGACCCCGCGGCAGGTCACCGCGATGATGGTGGTGTCCATGGCCGGGCTGGGTCTGGTCGGCGGGCTCCTCGGGCTGCCGCTGGGAGTCGCGGCCTACCGCGTGGTGATCCCGATGACCGAGCACAGCGCCCATCTCACCCTGCCCGCACGGATGCTGGACGTCTGGCACCCCGGGTCGATGACGCTGCTGGCGCTGGCCGGGGTGGCGATCGCCGCACTGGGCGCGGTGATACCGGCGCGTGCGGCGGCCCGCCAGACCATCGCCCGAGTCCTGCACACGGAGTGACGGCCGCGCCGCATCGGAGGAGTGCCCGGAGGTGGCGGCGGAACGGTTCGGCGAACGGGCACAGCAACCGCTGAGCGAACGCATCCTGAGCCCAAAGATCAACGGGCGCAAGCGGCACCTTGTGGGCGACGCCCGGGGACTGGCCCTGCTTGTCATGGCCACCCCGGCCGACCCGCACGATTCCGCCGAGGCGAGGAGACCTCTTCCGTCTCCCCTTCACGCGTCCCGAGATCACATCGTCCGTGCCGACCCAACCTCCGCGGACAAGCGTGTGACCTGGACCGAACAGCACCTCAACCCGGCGATCAGGACCGTCAGCCGACCGAAAGACACCACCAGAATCGTCGTCCTGCCCCGCAGATGGGTGGTCGACCGCTCCCGCGCCCGGACCAGACACGCGCGCCGGCCTGCCCGTGACACCTGGCCCCCTTGCCCTGCCGCACAGGCCGGGTGAGCGGGCCGGACTGTCGGCCGGCACCCTTTTCCCGGGCTATCGGGCTCGCGGTACTCGCGGGCTATCGGGTTCGCGCCCAGACATGCATCACGCGTGAGCGATGAGTTCGTGAGGCGGATCGGGTCTGCCCTGGTATGACTCGAATCATCGCTGACATCTCGGTCTCCCTCGACGGATTCGTCACCGGGCCCGACCCCGGCCCGGACAACGGCCTGGGTACTGGCGGCGAAGCCCTGCACACCTGGGCGTTTTCCGACGACCCCGACGACGGCCGGGTCCTGCGCGAGGGGACCGCTCGCTCGGGCGCCGTCGTCCTCGGCCGCCGGCTCTTCGACCTGGTCGACGGGCCGAACGGCTGGGACGACAGGTCCGGCTACGGCGCCGGGGAGGTCGGCAAGCCCGCGTTCGTCGTCGTGACGAGCTCGCCGCCGAAGTCGGTGCGGCTCACCGACCTCGACTGGACGTTCGTCACCACCGGTCTTCCCGACGCCGTCACCGCCGCGCGCGAGCGCGCCGAAGCGGCGTCGTCGGACAGCGGCACGGACCTCGACGTCGTCCTCATGGGTGGCGGCGCCACGGTCGGCTCGGCGCTCGACGCCGGGCTGGTCGACATGCTGTCTCTGCACCTGGCGCCCGTCATCCTGGGCGCGGGGACGCCGCTGTTCACCGGCGGAGCGCCGCGCACGCTGGTGCAGCGGAGCGTGACCTCGACATCGAACGCGACGCACCTGACGTACGACGTCCTCTGAGTAGCGACCGGGGCGGCGAACCCGTGACGGGTCACCCCGGCGGCTAGCATCAGCATCTTCGAGCCCGGGCACTCGTGTGAGTGGTGTTCGTGCCATCGCCGCGGGCCCGACACCGTGATCGTGTCACTGATGAAGGGCATCGAACTCGGCAGCGGGGAACGGCCGAGCCGGGTCATCACCAAGGTGACCGGCGTGAGCGCGGACCGGGTCGCCGTACTGTCGGGTCCCAACCTCGCCCGCGAGATCATGGACGGACGACCCGCCGCCGTCACCATCGCCTGCCGGAACCAGAACGCTGACCCTCGCCGCCCCGTCCCTTGGGGCCGTCCAACCATCACTTCCACCCGCCCCATCCGCAGGCCGTTGCCCATGCTCTCGGTGTGGGTTCGAGGCATGGACGAGGGCGTCGGCCGGCACGGGGGAAGCAGCTCCCTCAGGGTCTATAGGGTGTGGTGCAGCCAGCGCTGGAGCACGTTGTTGACGTCTGCGGGCAGGGCGCTGATCTGGTCGATGACGGCACGGTCTTCGGGCATCGGCGGGATGCCCGCGGCGGTGAGCGTCGCATGCAGGTCCAGGCGTCGCCGGTCGTGCGGGTCGAGGGTGTAGGCGAGGCGGCGGGCGGGGTCGGGCGCCGGCAGGCAGGCATCGAAGTCATCGCAGGACTGGTCCGGAGCCGGCCAGGCATCGTCCCGGGAAGGTGCGGCATAGGGGTCGACGAAGGCACAGGAACCGAGGCTCTCGCTGTTCCAGGGGGTCATCTCTGTCTCCTCACCAGGTGACGTACGAACTACCTGCCCAGAGCACCGCAACGACCCGTCCGGTTGCGTCCGCCGCACAACACCACACGGACGGCGCCATCGACGGCTCATCACCTCGTGTGACCAGCAGACGACAGCCGGCGGCACTCGGCGCTACGAAGCCCCGCGAGCTTCGCCTGCGCGGCTCGGCAGTTCGGGCCACCTCGCCGGGACTGAAGTGAGTGGAGCGCGTCCTGACGAACGGCATTCGCGCCCCGTATACGCAGGTCGATGTCCAGGCTTGTCATCGCCTTCAACCAGGGATGCTGCCCCAGAGTAGAGGCTCTGTGTCACCGTCCCCGGGAGGCGTTCATCGCTGTATCGGCTGGTCATACGACTCGAAGCCGTCGCGCTCGTGAACTGGGACTTCCCGTTGAACCCCAGTGTGTCCTGCCACCTGCTGTCCACTGTCATCGCGGATCGTCCGAGAGGGTCGATTCGAACGGTCCGACGCGGAGCCGACCGCGTGCGCGCGGGCGATCGAACCAGCCGCCTTCCTCTTCCTGGTCGGCGATGACGGCGGCCAACTCGTCGCGCATCCGCTGGTCGAGGTCAGCGGCAGCACGGGTGAACTCCTCGACGATCGCAGCCTCTGCAAGGGCCACGGGGAGGAGAACCTCTCCGGCACGGTCTCTGCTCATGGCGACCAGAGCGGGCAGCGCCAAGAGCATGCCGCGTGCCAGTTCAGCGAGGGGAAACCTGGCGAGCGCGCTGTGTGTTGCCTGGTAGGCGCCGTAGTCGTGGCGGGCCTGCATCGAGCTGACCAGCGCCGCGACCGCCTTGGGACCCTCGGTGCCGTCGACGAGACCTGCCAGTTCGCGGTAGCGGTGGAAGCGCCGCTCGGCCTCCTGTTGCGGGACCGAATCGTCCGCGTCCTGCGCGATATTGCCGGTGGCCAGCAGCTCGATTCGCCACGCGTCGAAGTCATCGATGGGCATCCGTGTTCCCTTTCGCCGTCGCTCCGCAGGTCGAGGAGCGACCTGCGGAGCGAGGTTAACTCAGGGCAGTGACACCGTCCTCGCCTTGGTCGCCTTGCGCTCGTAGGCAGTTGACCTGCTCTTTCTTGTTCACGATGTGCCGCAGAGTCTCGTGCAGGCCGGCGACGTCACCACCCCCGGTGCCCTGGTCGGCTGGGGCTGCGTGCGGGGGCGGCGTTCGACGCTCGGCGTCCACCCCGACTATCGGCGGCGCCGTCTCGACAGCTCCGCGTCCGTCCTGGGGCGAGGCGCGGGCCCGTCAGGTGGGCAGTGACCGGCTCGCCCAGACGGCCGCGGACAGGGATCAGGCGGCCATCGCGTTCCTGCGATCCAGCGGGTACTCCCGGCTCGTCACCGACTGGCTGCTGGAGATCGCGATGCCCGACGAACCCGAGGTGCCCGAGGTGCCCGAGCCGCAGGCGGGGATCACGGTGCGACCGTCTCTGCCGGGGCTGCCGCGAACCCTTTGACCTTCCCCGACACGCCTACCGATTCCTTAAGGAGATGACCCGAGTCTGCATGCACGAGGCCGGAACGACCGGCCCGAGGACGGAGACCATCATGCGCAAGCTCATCGCGGGAGCATTCGTCACACTCGACAGCGTGGTCCAGGACCCGGGCGGGTTCGGAGAGACCGAACGCGGCGGATGGGCACTGGAGTACTTCGACGACATCGCGCGCCAGCGGGCCACCGACGCCCTGTTGGCCAGCGACACCTTCCTCCTGGGGCGGGCGACCTACGAGATCCTCGAGAAGGCCTGGTCGAACAACACCGGACCGTACGCCGAGGCGATGCACGCCCTTCCCAAGGCCGTCGTCACGAACACCCTCAGCGGCCCGTTGCCGTGGAACGCCACCGCCCTCACCGGCGAAGCCGCGCAGACCGTCGCGAAACTCAAGCAGCAGCCCGGCGGCAACATCATCATGTACGGCAGCTTCACCCTGATGCGAACCCTGCTTCAGCACAACCTGATCGACGAACTGAACCTCAACGTCCACCCCGTCGTCGTCGGCACGGGAGAGCGGCTCTTCGACAGCGCGCTGCCGCGCTCGCTGAGGTTCATGGCCGCAACGCCGAGCGCGACCGGCGTCGTCACACTCACCTACGCCCCGTAATCGCGAGTGGGACAGCAACTGAAGGCGACTCAGGAAGCACCAGCTTTACGAACTCATAGCCGGTCAGTGCCTGTCGCTGTTCGCCAGCTGCTCACGCAGGACCGAGCCCAGGGCGATGGGTTCGCGGCCGAGCAAGGTGGCCAGTGTCGGGTCGACGGCGGCGAATTCGCCGACGCGGCTGGCTTCGAAGATGCCGAGCAGTTGGTCTGCTGCCTCGACGGGAACGCCGCGCCCCACCAACTGCTGCCGGAACTGCTCGTCGGGCGCGGTGGCCCTCGTCACGGTGCGTCCCGTGACCTGGGTGGCGATACCTGCGATGTCGTCGAAGGTCAGCGCCTGCGCTGCTGTGAGCGGGGGCGTGGGACCCTCGAAGCAGCCTTCGTCGGCCAGGATGGCGGCGGCCGCGTCGGCGAGGTCCGCATGCGAGGTCCAGCTGACCGGTCCGTCCGCAGGCAGCACGACCTGGCCGGACTGTATGGCGTGACCGAGGAACTGCACCGCGCTGGCGGCATAGAAGCCGTTGCGCAGCGAGGTGAACGGCACGCCGGAAGCGCGCAGTGCCCCCTCGGTGGCGGCATGGTCGCGGCAAGCCTGGAAATGCGACGAGGCGCCGGCACCCATGTGGCTGGTGTAGAGGATGCGGCGGGCACCCGCCGCGACGGCTCCATCGATGGCGGCACGGTGCTGCTGCACGGCCTCTTCGCCCATCTTGTCGACAGAGACGATCAGTACTTGGGAAGCGCCCTCGAAGGCGTGCGCGAGGTCGGCGGCGGCGGTGAAGCTGCCTCGGCGCACCCGCACCCCCTGGTCGGCGAACGCTTTCGCCTTCTGTGGGTCGCGGACGCTGACGCCGACTCGGCCTGCCGGCACGCGAGTCAGCAGCCGTTCGACGATCTGGTGTCCGAGCTGTCCGGTGGCGCCGGTCACGATGATCATATTGCACTCCAGCTGACTGGTTCCAATGGAATCAACATCAGCGTATCACTGATAATAACGCCGGAAACGAGCATGCTGTATCGTTGATATATGCCACCAGGTTCACGAGACGGTGCTTCCGCCGTCGAATCCGACACCGCAGCCGCAGGGCGCGCGCAGACCCGCCGGCGGATCATTGAGGCCGCCGCCGACCTGCTGGCGCGTGAGGGTCGCGACGCGGTCACCACCCGCGCGGTCGCGGTCGCGTCACACCTGCAGCCGCCGGCCATCTACCGGCTGTTCGGCGACAAGGAAGGGCTGCTCGAAGCGGTGGCCGAGCATGGCTTCGTCACGTTTCTCGCGGCCAAGCACGTCGACCCCGACCCACAGGACCCCATCGAGGACCTGCGGGCCGGCTGGGACCTGGCGGTCGAGTTCGGCCTGGCCAATCCCGCGCTGTACACGCTGATGTACAGCGAGCCCACAAGGGCCACGTCGGCCGCATTCAAGGCCGGCATGGAGATCCTCATGGGCCGTATCCGCCGCCTCGCCGTGGGCGGCTGGCTGCGCGTCGACGAGGAACTCGCGGCCCAGATCATCCATGCCACAGCGCGCGGCGCGGTGCTCACCTGGTTGTCCCTGCCCGAAGACCGGCGCAATCCAGCCCTGTTGACCGTCCTGCGGGAGTCCATGGTCGCCGCCGTAAGCAACCAAGAACCGGCCGTGCAGGACACGGGCCCGGCCGGTGCCGCCCGCGCCCTGCACGCCGCACTGCCCGAACAGACCACTCTCAGCGGCGCGGAACAACATCTGCTGCGGGAGTGGCTGGACCGCATCGCCTCCGACGGTTGAGGCGCCATGGCTCCTGCGTTGTCGCGGCTGCACTCCGTCGCAGCCCTCCGTCCCTGGCCCCGTAACACCCTCACAGTGGGCCTGAGGGCCGGGGTTTCCTGCGAAGGCGAAGGCCTAGGGATGGAACCCAGCCGTTCGGAGTGCGGCACAGGACGCCGGTAATGCCCTGCCGGCCATCAGCCGGATCATGGCGCCCGCTGCCGAGCAAGAGGCGCGTGCGTTGACGCCACGGGTTCCGGCCGACGCGGGACCCGCACTCAGCGGCCCCGCGGTCCCGCGGTCCCGCAGTTCAGGAACGGCCACCTCGGCGACCTGACCGCCGAAGACCGAGCCCGTGCCCCATGGCCGGCCGCTTCATCGTGCCGTCGGACCCGTTGCCCCCGTCGAGAATTCCTCGATACCGATGACCCGCAGCAGCTCCAGTCGCTCGCGGGCCTCGGCGTTCGCCGGGGTGAGCACCAGCAGCTGCTGGCCCTGGTCGGGAGTGACCAGCGTCTCGCAGTCCATCAGCAGGCGGCCCACCTTCGGGTGCAGGAAGGTCTTGCGGTCGGCGCGCCGGACCGCCACCTCGTGTTCGGCCCAGATCCGGCGGAAGTCGGGGCTCGCGGCCTGCAACCGGTCGACGAGTCCGGCGACCATGGAGTCGCCGGTGCGGCGGCCGGCGGCCGCGCGCAGGTCGGCCACGAGCTGGCGAGCGTTGCGTTCCTGTTCCTCGGGCGGGCAGACGGCGCGGGCTGCGGGGTCGGTGAACCAACGGAATGCGACGTAGCGCCGGTCGCCGGAGAAGCCTGTGTGGTCGCCCGTCAGCAGGACGGCTGCCCGGTTCTGGGCGAGGATCTCGCCCAAGTCGGACAACACCAGGGCCGGGGTGTCGCCGAGCAGGTCGAGCATGCGGATCAGACCGGCGCGGGCCAGGCGGGCCACTCCGTCGGCGGGTGGGGGCTGGTGGCCGGCCAGGTGGAACAGGTGGTCGCGCTCGTCCTCGGAGAGGCGCAACGCCCGGGCCAGCGCTCCGAGCAACTGGACCGAGGGCTGGCTGCTGCGGCCCTGCTCGAGGCGTACGACGTAGTCCACTGACATGCCGGCGAGCGCGGCCACCTCTTCCCGGCGCAGGCCGGAGGTGCGGCGCCGCGGGCCCTCGGCGATGCCGACCTCGGCCGGGCGCATCGCCTCGCGGCGGCGGCGTAGGAAGTCGGCGAGCTCGTCACGTTGCATGTCCCCATCGTCCTCGCAACGGGAGAACCGATCCAGGGAGCGGCTCTCCCAGGATGAACGCTCCGCTCCCGTACCTCGCGGCTCGGGCGCACAGTGGGTGGCAGATCAACGACGAAGGAGAAGGCGATGCAGACACGAATGCTGGGCACCACCGGCCCGGCCGTTTCCGCACTGGGCCTGGGTGCCATGGGCATGTCGGGCGTGTACGGCGCGGCCGACCGCTCGGAGAGTATCGCCACCGTGCACGCCGCACTGGAGAGCGGTGTCACCCTGATCGACACCGGCGATTTCTACGCGATGGGCCACAACGAACTGCTGATCGCCGAAGCACTGCGCGGCCGGAACCGGGACAGTTACCGGCTGAGCGTGAAGTTCGGCATGCTGCGAGGGCCGGGCCCGCAGTTCGGCGGGATGGACGGCCGTCCCGAGGCGGTGAAGAACTTCCTGGCCTACTCGCTGACCCGCCTGGGCACCGACCACATCGACATCTACCGTCCCGCCCGCCTGGACCCGGCGGTACCGATCGAGGAGACGGTGGGCGCGATCAAGGAGATGATCGACGCGGGGTATGTCCGACACCTCGGCCTCTCGGAGGTCGACGCGGCGACGATCCGCCGGGCGCATGCCGTACACCCGGTCGCCGATCTTCAGATCGAGTACTCGCTGATCTCCCGCGCGGTGGAGGCGGACATTCTGCCTACGCTGCGGGAGCTCGGCATCGGCCTGACCGCGTACGGCGTCCTCAGCCGCGGTCTCATCTCCGGGCATTGGTCCGCCGACCGCACTGCCGACCCCAGCGACAGCCGCGGCTTCAGCCCGCGATTCTCGAGCGGGAACGTGGAACACAACCTCGCCCTTGTCGAGGCCCTGCGCCAAGTCGCCGACGTGAAGGGTTGCACCGTTGCCCAGCTGGCCATCGCCTGGGTGAGCGCACAGGGCGACGACATCGTGCCGCTGGTCGGCGCTCGCACCCGAGAGCGGCTGGCCGAGGCGCTGCCCGCGATGGAACTGAATCTCACCGCGGACGACCTCGCCGAGATCGAGAAGGCGGTGCCGCCGGGCGCGGCGCGTGGCGACCGATACCCGTCCGCGTTCATGTCCAACCTCGGCGCCGGCAACTGAGTCTGCCCCATGCCGTGCCGCAGGACCGGCCAGTTGGCGAGGTCGCCGGGAGCGATGTCTATCGGGCACGCACCACCGCAACCGGCCCCTCTCACACCGTGGAGTCGCCCTGCTGCCCTCCGGCTGATGCATCGGGAGCGCCGCGCGTCCAGGATCTAGGCTCCTCCCATGAACGACGAAGAAGTGATGACACGCGTCGTCGCGATCCTCACCAAGACACGTGAGTACGTCGGGGACGACGCACCCGAACCCGACAGCGAAAGCGATGTCCTGCTCAACGAGCTGGTGAAGGACATCTTCCCGAGGAGCGTGGACATCGACGACGACGCGGCCCCGCAAGAGGTCGCCAACGCCATCGCCCAAGCCATGAGCGGCCCGATCTTCACAGCCTTCGGGGCGTTCGCCGCCGCCTTCCACCAACTCGCCGCAGAACACGATCGCGGCGATCCCGAAGTCCCCTCCGCCCAGGTGCTACGAGACCTCGCCCTGCGCGCCAACAGCGAGGGACAGTGATCTGCAGCCCTGCCGCGAGAAGGTGCTTGGTGATCTTTCGGTCGCTTGGCCCTAGTAGTGCCTGGTCAGGTCGGTTGGAGTGGTGCGTGTCCTTGGGGCCTGATGTGGCGTTGAGGGTGTGTGACTCCGGACGAGATTGCTGTGGTGCGTGGTGAGTTGGAGGCGTTCGCGGCGGAAGTGTTCGAGCCGTTCGCGCGCAAGGATCAGCGCCGGTGGGGGCAGGTGTATCTGCGAGGGCTGCTGACCGACGGCAAGCGCAAGTCGGTCGAGCCGATGGCCGCCCGGCTGGGTGAGGACGGGAACCGTCAGGCGCTGGCCAACTTCATCACCACCAGCCCGTGGGACCCGGCACGCATCCGGGC
>NZ_JBVHQB010000047.1:0-34570 GCF_055567635.1 Streptomyces sp. NPDC026500
CGAGTAGTCCTTCATCGCCATCGGCGGTCTTCTCGCTTCCTCCGGATCAAGCAGATCCAGTATCAGCGTGTCCACCACTCAGGGGGAGGCCCCGACAGCCTGTTCCAGGCCGTGGTGACCAGGCTCCTGGACAGCAGCGACGAACACCCCGCCACCGCCGGTATCGCCTCCAAGAAGATCTGTTTCGGGCTCAGGGCCCACGCACCAGAGAAGTTGAGACAGAGCTGAGCAGGGGCAGCACCGGCTGTCAGCCATCGCCGTGACGCTCGGTGACAACCGCACGGCGTCACCCAGGTTCTCTACTGCACGTGGTGGTACCAGCGCCGGTGCACCATGGGTTCGACACACAGCACGGCGGCGCCTGCGATCGTGCCGACCAGCAGCGCGGACTCACCGCCGCCGTTGAGGACCGCGCCAGTGCAGGCGGCAGCAACGGCAAGCGGACGCAGCAGGGTCAGCGGGCCGAGGCCGACAACCATCGCGAGGGTGCTGGCGCGGAACGGCAGGGTGAAGTAGGCGGCAAGCGACAGCAGTACGGCGGTGGCGTAGGCCCCGAGCGGGAGCAGGTAACCGAGGCCCCCGGCAGTCAGAGTGTTGTAGGTCCCTGCCTGGTCGCGTGAGGTCAGGAGCAGGACTGCGGCGGTCAGCATCGGGACGAGCAGCAGGACGGCCCCAACCGCCAGCCCACGCAGGGTGGCTCGGGCAGTGGCCCGTTGTTTGCGGATGCGGGCGTCGCTGCCGGCATAGGCGCGGAAGCCGCTGAACGCCGCGTCGACCAGACCGAGGAGTACGAGCGGTATGGCGGGCGTCATCGGGTGGTCTCGGCGAGGTGCTCCGGACCGACCATGCGGCGTGCGTCCCGCCCGAGGGCTCGTCGAAGCGGCTCCTCCAGTTGCGGGCGCACCCCGATGATCGGGCGCAACGTGGTGCAGAACGGGTTCACGGCTCCGCGCGGCTCGTACAGCAGTGCGCGCATGCCGGGTACCGCAGCGGCGCGCAGCAGTGTCTCGTCGCTGTGCGCGCGCAGCGCGGAGACGACGCCGTCGTGGCGGCCGAGCGGGTTGCGCATTCGGGCGCGATGGAAGACCCAGGCTCCAATGGGCGCGAGACGGGTTGCGGCGATGTCGAAGTGGCAGAAGGCATGCGCCGGTGAGGCGGCCTGGGCCTGGAAGAACTCGGCCAGAGCAGTGCCTCGGAAATGGTGCAGCACGCCGGTGGAGACGTAGACGGTCGCCGCCTCCGGCAGATCGAAGGCATTCCCGTGCACGAAACGGCAGTTGAGCCCCTCTGCGTGGGCGAGGCGGTCCGCTTCGCCGACCAGTGTGGCGTCGAGGTCGACCCCGACCAGCTCGACGTCCGGGCCGAGAGCGTGGGTGGTCGCCAGCCAGCGGACCAGGTAGCCGAGGCCGCAACCGACGTCGACCAGGCGGTACGGTCCGGGCTGCCCGGTAGTCGACCGAATCGCGGTGAAGAGCGGGCCGAGCAGGTGAACCAGGCGTTCGCCGATCCGTAGCTCCTCGCTCAGGCGCTGGAGCTCGGTGTGCACGCTGATGAGCAAGCGGTCCACGGCGTGGGGGTCGAGCACGCCCGCCTGGTCCACGGGCAACCCGGAGACGATCCGGGCCGCGCGCTCGTCTCCGCTCTCGCGGAGCTGCTGAATCACCTCGGCGCGCCGGACCGGGAGCCGGTGGCCGCTGTGTGGATCCACCGCCGTGATCAGGTCGGAAATCTCAACAAGCTGGTGCACGAGGCAGAACCTTACGGCCTCCCCTGCCCAGCCCGGCGAGCCGACTGCCCACCATCTTGGAGTGTCCACAAACTCCCGTATTGTTCGGTACCGGTGCTGTCGAGGCCCGTGCACTGGCTTCGAACGAGTCGATTGGCCCCAGAGGAACGAGTCCGCCGGGTCGGATGAGCGATCTTCGGGGCTCGGCGTGAACGAGTCGATCGGCCCCACCACGGGATCGCCGTGGTCGTGTTGTGGAGCTGGGATGCCGGTCAGGGACAGTAGTGCTGCCGAGCATCGCTAAGTTTCCGCCGTCGGGCCTGTCTTTGCTCGGAGTGATCCAGCATCTGGCCGAGGTCGAGCGGAGCTGGTTCCGGGTCGCGTGGAACGGCGAGGATGTACGGGCTTATTGGCCGGGGACAGTGAACGGCACGTTCGCCGAGTTCGATGTCGACTCAGCCGATCGCGACGAGGCGTTCAAGGTCTGGCAGGCAGCGCGCGGTCCCGCGCGATCGTGGAAGCCGCCGAGTCCCTCGACGCCACCGTCAAGTGGCACGACGAGGTGTTCACCCTCCGCTATGTCCTCACCCAGATGATCGAGGAATACGCGCGACACAACGGTCATGCCGACCTGCTCCGCGAGCGCATCGACGGGGCCACGGGAGAGTCGTCACGATCTCCTTGCATGAGGACGGACGGGGCGGGGATCGGACACGAAGCGTCGTCCACCGTGCCGTTCCCCGGGGACTGTTGGTTCCCGGGCCAGGTGCGTGCCGGGCGGAGCCAGCGGGTGCTCACGACTTGGGGAGCGACATCAGTGACGGCTGGTTGATCAGGGCGCCGAAACGTCGAGCGGCAGATCTCGGTGGAAGACGGCCATGGTCCGGCCGGGGCCGTTGTAGTCGTCGACTATCTTCACTTCAAAGCCGAGGCTGCGATGGAAGGCGATTGAGCCGGCGTTCGCGACGGACGTGATCGCCTTCAACTGCCGTGCACCGTAACGCTCCGCTGTTTCGGCGAACGCCGTGTACATACGGCGCCCGAGACCGGTTCCACGGGCATCGTCCCGCGTCGCGATCAGATGCACGTAGCCGGTGCCGTCCGGCGTGACAAATCCGAAGATGTACCCACGAATTCCGTCTTCGGCACGGGCAACCAGGCACATGGAACCGAATTCCTGCACCAGTGCCAGAAGGTGCAGCGAGCGCAGGTCGCGCTCGCCCCAGTAACGGGGGTGATCCGTCAGGATCTGGTGGAAGTCGGCCACGTCGGCCGGTGTCATGTCTGTCCCCATGGCGGCGATCATGACAGACACCTGGCAGCCCGGTGAGACTTCTCCCTGTCCGCTCGCCAGAAACTCAGGCTTCAATGAATCGGACTGACGGGCCGCCAGGATGGTGTGTACGTGTAGCTGCCTTCTGTGGCGGGCCGGGCGTCGCCTCCGCACGGATCGAGCGGCAGTACCCCGGCACTGCCGGGCCAGCCGCACAACTGGCGACGCCCACGGACGCCTGCGGACGTCTGCGCCGGCGGACGCACGGCCACCACCCAATGAGCTGTCCCGTATCGGGCAATCTCCCCGTCTCGGCGAGGTTCAGTTGATCTCACTGAGCGTTGACCACAGGGGCGAGCGAGTGCCGAGCGGTAAACCAGGTCGACGGCGGTCACGGCGATACTCGATCATGCACGTATGCCGCTGACAGAGACCCTTGCCCGCGTCGACGCGGATCTGGCCGCCGGCCGGGTTCCCGTCGCACGTCAGCGCCTGCGCGGGCTGGTGTCGTCCTTTCCGAACGACCTGACGCTTCGCCGCCGCCTGGGCGAGACGTACCGACTGTACGGAGAACCTGCGGAAGCGGGCCGCTGGATGTACCTCGAACAGGACCGGGACGCATCTGAGACCTCGGCCTTCGAGGCGAGATACAGCACGGCTTCGCAGCGCATGCGGGCACTGGCCTGGTATGGACCTGAGTCGCTTGCCCCATCGGTGTTTGCCAGACAACAACTGGAAACAGTGCGAACAGCCTGCTCCGACGCCATGGGACACCCCGTCGATTGGGACACGGGGCCAACCAGCCGGAAGACCAGCCGGAAGACAGACAGCAAGCCCAGCCCCTTCATAGACACCCTGGCAGGGGCCGGATGCCTGATGGTGGTCCTCGCATTCCTCGCAATCTGGGTGAACGGGCTCGTTGCCCTCTTTGATTGACTCGAGTCGCCCCCGACTGCGGGACGCCACTCAGGGTTCAGTACGTCCTGGCCGCCCATCACCACAAGGTGATGGACGAACGACGTGGCCGTCGGTCCTGTCCAGGCACACGACACGCCCGGCCTTGACGCTGCGCCTGCCCGCGGCGCCCACGGTCGGACGCTCGTCTGGTCCGGCCGCCGCCGCGTTGCGCGGCGGCGGCCGGAGCGCGAGGGACCGAGGCTCCCCCCGGTCACTCCTCGCGCGAGGTGCCCTCCGACGGCAGAGCGGGGCTGCGGGGGTTGCCTCGCCTGCATGTCTTGGAGGGCGCGAGGCTGGAGCCGCGCAGTCGGCGATGCGGCTCCAGCTGGCCTCACGAGTGGGTCATGGCTCGGGGTCCGGGAGCCTGCGGCATGGGCGAGAGCCCAAAGTCACCTTCCTTGAGAGTAGAAGATTCGCCGGGATGATCGGAAGCTGGTTCCCGGAACGCAGCGGAGAGGACCGCTGCCAAACGGAGGGTGGCCGCGGCGAATTCCACGATCGACACAGTCACCCCGCCTACTGCTTACGGGAGTTCTCATGTCCGGTGAGGACGTGAACGCCGATGCCTGGACCCTCTACGGCCGGCGTCAGTTGAATCGAAAGTACGTGCCGCCCGTCCCGGAGCAGCTGACCTGGACCCCGTGGGAAGGCGTCGGTCCCGGGGCCGAGATTCTCGGTGACATCACCGGCAATCGCGTCCTGGACATCGGCTCCGGTGCCGGCCACCACGCGGTGCACCTGGCCCGTACTCACGGCGCTCGTGTGACCGCGATCGAGTTGTCGCCCACCCAGCACCAGCGCGCCATCGAAGCCCACACGGGCGTTTCCGGCGTGCAGTTCGTCCTGGGCGACGTGGTCGACTACCTCCCCACCGCAGAACCCTTCGACGCTGCGTACGCCATCGGCAGCCTCGCCTTCACCGACCCGCACCGCGCCCTGCCTGCTCTGCGCCACGGCTTGCGCCCCGGAGCACCGCTGATCGTCTCGATCCTCCACACCGACCTGGACGACCGCGGCCCGTCCACGACCGTCGCCCCTCGGGAGCAGCTGATCAGGCTCCGGGACGACCAGCCGCTGCCCGTCCAAATGTGGGTTCTGGCACCTCAGTTGTGGGAGGACCTGCTCAAGGAGTACGGCTTTCGAGTCGAGGCCGTCGACCTGCTGCGGCACCCCGACGAGAACGTCCCGGTCGTGCAGCAGCTCATCCGCGCCCGGCGCCTCCCAGCCCGGTCCGCACGCGTATCCAGTCGCCCCCGTACCCTGGAGCGACCCTCGCCGCACGCGGCCATCGGTGTCGGTGTCATCCTCCTCGGCGACCAGGGAGTGCTCCTCGGCCGCCATCGTCACGGCACCTTCGAACTGCCGGGCGGAACCGTCGAAGCCGGGGAATCCCTCGAAGCGACCGTGATCCGTGAACTCGCCGAGGAGACCGGGCTGATGGCCCGGTCCGACGACGTCACGCTCCTGGGCACGCTCGTCGACCACGTCGATGACGTCGTACGGGTCACGGTTGGCGCCATCGTCGGCGCCTGGCGTGGCCGGCCGGCCACGCAACCGGACGAGAGCGTCGGTAACTGGGCCTGGTACCCCCTGGACCGGCTGCCCGACGGTCTGTTCGTATGCAGCGCCCAGATCCTCACAGCCTGGCGACCCGACCTGCCCATCGACCACGCACCCGCGCATTTCACCCCGTACGCCTCCCGCGAGGCGCCCGCAGCGACCGCGACGCACGGAATCGCATAACGGCGACGCGCGGAGGTCGCCTCACCCAGCGTCGCGGGTGACGGCTTTCAAGAACGGCGATCTGTTCGTCAATGGTGGTCTGTGGAGCGGTGGACCGGATCGGCGGCCGGTTGGACACGACAGCCGATCCAACGCCACGCCTGGCTCAGCCATTCACAGGAACCGCCACAAGTGGTCGGCCGTTCCGTTGTCGTCGAACTGGACCACCTGCGCGCTGTTGTCGGTGGACATCCGGTCCACGCCGAGGACTTTGCCGCTGTTCTTGTTGCGGATGCGATACCAGCCGTCGCCGTTGCCGACCAGTGTCCACAAGTGATCGTCTGTTCCGTTGTCCTCGAATTGCACAACCATCGCGCTGTTGTCCATGGACATGTGGTCGACGCCGAGCACCTTGCCGCTATTGCCGTTGCGGATCAGATACCAGCCGTCACCCTTGTCGACGAGCTGCCATGCGTGGTCGCCCGTCCCCGTATTGTCGAACTGCACCACGCGTGCGCTGTTCTCGGTGGACATCCCGTCGACGGCGAGGACCTTGCCGCTGTTTTTGTTGGCGAGCCTGCGGAAGGGCGGTTCCGGCGTCCAGGGCCGGCCGTCGGGTGCCGCCGTGGGGAAAGACGTGATACGAAGCCGCGCGGCGCCCATGGGGATGAGGGTGACCGTCTCCACTGGAGCCTCGCTGCGGGCGGGACCGTCCTGGAGCGGTGCGACGACATGTTCGTCGTCCGCGACCCATTCCTGGATCTTCCGGGCTTGCGCAGAGATGTACAGGGGCGTGGTGCCGGGAGTGAAAGGCTGGTCCGGCACGACGGCACTGGTCTGTGCGGGCGTCAGCGGGGTCTCGGGGAGGAGACCATAGTTCCATGCGGTGGTCGCGTGGACCTCGTATGCGGGGAACGTGTCGTCTCCCGCGTAGCGGTCGTAGCGTTCGCCGATCTTCAACGAGTAGGCGAGCGGGCCTCGTTCGACGCTGACTGCGCCGTGCTGGCCGGGCCAGGGGCGCAGCTGGGCCTGCTGAGGCAACTGCAGACGGACGACGTCGCCGTCGCGCCAGGTACGCTCCACCCGCGCCCAGGACGGGCCGTACGAGGCCGCCACTGAAGTGCCGTTGACCTGTAGTCGCGGCCCTTTGCACCAACCGGGCACGCGCAACTGCAGTGGGAAGCCCACGGGATGGGGTGTGGAGATGGTGAGGGTGACCGTGTCCTCGAAGGGATAGCCGGTTTCTTCGGTGACGGTGACCGTCGTTCCGCCTGCGACCGTGGCCCGGACCCTGCTCGGAGCGTAGAGTGCGGCGACCAGACCGCCGTCGGCACTGGCGAGCCAGAGTTCCTCGGTGAAGTACGGCCAGCCCATGCCGTAGTTGTGGGGGCAACACCGGTACTGGTCGACGCCGGCCTGGAAGGCCTGCATGGCGAAGCCGTTCTGGAACTGCCCTTGTGTCTTGGGGCGGTTGTCGAGGTCGATGCTGTTGGCGCTGGTGATGTAGTGAACGGACTTGCCGTCGGGATCGAGGGAGGCCGGGAGCATGTTGAAGGCCAGGTCCTCGCAGCGGTCCGCCCACACCGGGTCCCCGGTGATCCGCGTCAACAGCTCGTGGCTGGCCATGAATTCGACAATGCCGCAGGTCTCGAAGCCCTGCCGGGGGTCTGTGAAACCGGGCCGGAAGTTCTCGTCGCCGGCCAACCCGCCGCCGGAGAACCGGCCGTAGGTGTCCATCACGGCGTCATAGGCACGGTAGGTGGCCCGGGTGAGGTCGGCGGAGCCGGTCAACTGGGCATACTGAGCGGGCTCCCGGAAACCCTGGGCGATGTTCACGTTGTGCCGACTCGGGGTGGCGCCGGTCCAGTTGACGCCGTAGGTGTGCATCTTGGCGGCAAGATCCAGCAGGAACCCCTCGCCGGTCCGGCGGTAGAGCCACACGACAACGTCGAGACCGTCGCCCCAACGGTAGGACACCCAGCTGGTGTTGAAGGCGCCCGGCCCCTGGGCGTTCATGTAGCGAAGGAATCGGACCAGGAACGGCACGACCCGCTGGTCGTTGGTGTACTCCTCGTGCGTTCGCAGAGCCTGCAGGAGCGGCAGGAAGGGCCAGAAGTCGGGACCGCCGTTGAGTGCGGTGCGCAAGGCACGCGGCCCGAAGAAGCCGTCGCTCTCCTGGGTTGCGAGGATCCCGTCCACCCACTCGCGCGAGCGGGTCAGCGCGTGTGCGTCCCCTGTGGCGATCGCCAGCGGTATGTAGCCGCGCAGCCAGTACGGCACCTCCTCCCAGGCGTTGTGCTCGGGATGGACCCAGCCCGTGGTGGAGAAATCGAGGAAGTGCGAGAGGTTCTCGTACGTGCCGCACAATCCGTCGAGCTGTAACCGGAGTTGGCCGGCGAGCCAGCCACGGGCGACCACGCTGCCGGGCGGCAGTTTCTGGAATCTGTCGGGCAGCTGCGTTTCAGCCAGCGGTCGGGGCGCCGCGGCCGCGACTCCCGCGAACGTGACTCCGAGCGCCGCGGCACCCAGGGCGCTGGAGCCTAAACCGAGGATTTTCCGCCTGCTCATTGACATGCAGGTGACCTGCCTTCCCGAAGGGGTCGACTTGCAGTGCGACAACGTTGTCTCTCATTCTCGGACAACGCCGGATCATCCAGATACGGCTCCACAGCGTCCACGCGGAAGGCGGGAAGCTGCGGTCTTCTACAACGTTGGAAATAGTGCCGCGGACATGACAGCACGGCCAGGTGTGCCTGTCCAGAGTTCACGCACACCACGAAGAGCACCTGCACAATCACCCGGGCAGCGTCAGCATTCACCGCGAGACCGATGCACGGTCACCGCGTCGGGGTGATCGGCGACGTAGTCCTGGACCACTGACAGGAAACTCGGGTCGGGCTCCAGACCGAGCCCGGCGGCGCGCCGGTTGTCGATGACGGCCGGCCACGAACCGACGACGGCCGCGATGGCAGGGTCGGGTGTGAAGGTCACCAGCTCGGTGGCGGCTGAGCCGGCCACCTGTCGCATCGTGGCGAGCATCTCGGCGACGCCGACCGTGAGTGCGGGAAGGTTGACCGGCAGCCGGCCCTCCAGGCATCCCGGTCCGGTGCCGCGCTCGGCCTCCGCGACACGGAGGATTCCCTCGATGGTGCGTCGCGGGGAGGCCAGGGCCACCTGCGTGCCGGGGTCCACCGGACACGTTGCGGGGAGTCGGGCGAGCGGTTCGCGGATGATGGCGGACAGGAAACCCGAGGCGGCCGCGTTCGGCCGGCCGGGCCGCACCACCACCGTCATCAGACGGGCGACACGTCCGTCGACGAAGCCGCGGCGGGTGAAGTCCGCGAGCAGGTGTTCGCAGACGAGTTTCTGCGTTCCGTAACTCGACTGAGGCAGGGGCACAGTCGCCTCGCTGACCACGGACGGCAGGGGAAGATCCGGGGTGGAGCCATAGACGGCGAGGCTGCTGGCAAACAGCATCCGCGGTACCGGCCCGCCGGCCATTGACTGTGCCCGAGCCGCCTCCAGCAGGGCACGAGTGGTGTCCAGGTTCGCGCCCATACCCAGATCGAAGTCCGCCTCGCACTCGGCCGACACGGCAGCGGCAAGATGGAACACCACGTCGACCGGCTCGGCGAACACGTCATCGAGACGGTCCGTCAGAGCACCGTGCACCACGTCCACAAGCGGGTCGTCCGCCGACTGCAGGCCAGGCCCCGCGACCTGGTCGACGAGCACCAGTCGGGTGATCGGCACGCCGTCGAACGTCCGCGTCCGCAGCAGGCGCCCGACAAGCAGACGCCCGAGGAATCCTGACGCACCCGTGACGATGATCCGCATGTGACGTCTCCTCACCAGTTGCCGGCCACAGCATCGTGGACGCCGTCACGGTATGCCCCGCCCTTTGCTGCAGCAGGCCCATCCTTCGTTTCCACGCCCACGCCCACGTCCTCGGACACCCAGCAGCATCCTCGTTCGGCAGCGAGTCCACCACACCCGCTGTCGCCGGTGACGGCGGGCAGGTGCGAGCGGGTGCCCGCGTGAGGGAAGACCGCAAAAAACCGGGTACGGCGGACGGGCGGCTCACGGGCGTGCCGCTCTCGCGGCCGGCGGACCGGTGCCGTAATGCGCCGTCGACATCGCTGTACGGCGGCCCTCCACGCGGTCCGGTGAACGCTCACCGACGGCGATCGCCGGACCGTTCCGCCGTCGAAGGAGAGAGGCCATGAAGACGTTCAAACGCCACCGCGGGCTGACCGAACAGGCTGCCGACGCTGCCGTCGACCAGGCGCGCCGCATGCTGCGGCTGCCCACCATTCGCGCCCAGTTCCCCGAATTGCCGAAACAGCCGCCCGTGATCAGATGTCGTATCGCGGTTTCTCGCTGAGCTGCTGATGGCCGAGCGCGACGACCGGGCCCGCCGTCGCTCGGAACGACGGATCAAGGCCGGACAGCTGCACAGAATGCCGTCGGCCGACCTCACCCGGCCAGCGAGAGGCGATGCCGTCCTGCCCCGCACGCGAGGATCCGGGCGGCCTCCCGCTATTGCGGTGCGATGGCGTTGAGCCAGTCCTCAACGGCGACGACATCTGCCCACTGCGGGAACAGCTTTTCGGTGAGCATCGCGTGCACCTCGGGGTCGGTGTCGAGACAGGCATCCGCCAGGACGGTGAGGCCGAAGTCCAGGTCGATGGCGTGCCACAGGGTGGACAGCACCACAGCGCTGGTGGCGATGCCGGTGAGAACAAGGCTGTCGATATCGCGAGCCCTGAGTACCAGGTCGAGGTCGCTGCCCGAGAACGCGCTCCCCCGCCTCTTGGTAACCACCACGTCGCCCTGCTGGGGCGCAACGTCGTGATGAATCTCGGTGCCAGGGGCCCCCTCGGTGAACAGGCCGGCCCGCACGGCGTTTGTCATCACCCTGTTGCGAGGGCTGACTTCCGGATCGCCCGGTCGTAACGCCATCACCACGTAGATCACGGGGATGCCTGCAGCCCGGGCACCGTCGATCGCGCTGCGCAAGCGCGGCAGATATCCGGAACCGTCGTCGGCGATGGCCACGACGTCCCGTTGGACGTCCATCACCAGAAGTGCGCTGTTCGCCACGCTTGCCGTCCCTTCTCCGTTGGGAAACAAGTGCAAGTCTGTTGGATCAACCGAGCCGCGATGCAGATTTCGGAGATCGTCATCAGCATCGCGCCGCAGTGCGCCCATGACCGGTGTCGGTTCTCATCGACATCTTCGACGTTCTACGAGCGCCACCGGCCGTGGTCGGCGGACGGCACCCGGGAACGGTGCTGCGGCACGTCCAAGCCGGCGAGCCCGTAAACCGCTCGACCTCCTGTCGGGACGGGACGCCGGGACCCTGGCCACAAGACTCCGTGACAACCCAGGCGCCGAGGTGATCTGGCGGGATCGCGCCGGTTCCTACTCTGAAGGCGCCCGCCTCTGAGCCCCACAGGCAGTCCAGGTCGGCAACGAGCGCGAGGTATCTCGGTGCCTCAGAAGGCGGCTGCAGGGCTACGTGGTCGATTGGCCCGCTCGGTCGGCTTCCGTTCGCAACTTGCGAGCTCGCTCGGCCGGGTCGTAGTTCGGGCCGACGCCCTCGATCAACACCAAGTCGCCCTCCACGTGGTCGGTACGCAAACTCAGGATGGCCCGGTAGGCGGGAGAGTCGTACCAGGCACGGGCTTCGGCCAGGCCGGGGAACTCGATCTGCACCATGCTGCCGGGCCACGTCCCCTCTACGACTTCGACCGGCGGACCATGGATGACGAAGCGGCCGGCGAAAGGATCGAGGGTTGCCTGGATGCGCTCCAGGTACTCGATGATGTCGGAGTGATTCCGGCGGCTGCGGAGATGAGCGAAGCCGTAAGCGGGCACCACGGGGCTCCTTTCGTCCCGGGGGTGTGAGCGATGACCAGAACGTAGCTGAGGGTGGTTGGGTGGTGCGATTACCTCGGGGGTAATCGCCGGGCGCCACATCGAGGACACGCACCGGGGCCGCCGCCCACCCCGCCGTTCTGCTGGAAGGGGCCCGGCCCGCCGACCGCCGCGAGGCTGACAGTGTCCGCGTTGACGTCGGCCGCATCCGGGAGCCGGTCGGGACGGGTGCGGGACCGTGCTGTCGGTCAGGCGCACGCCGACCGCTCCGGCATGGGAGGAGCCGAACTCTTCTGTCGCCCAGATCTCCTGCTCGCCCTCACCCATGGCCCGCCGTCCAGCCGTGCGAACACTCCGCCGGACGGGGGCGCCGACCACGACCATCCCCAGCACAGGTGGTCCGCACATCGGAATCACTGAAGAGGGTGAACTCGCCCCGGACCGGTGCAGGATGCCGGGGCCGCAGTTTGCCCCGTGCGGGTACACGGCGAAGGACCCGCACCCCCTACCGCGAAGGCTGCCGCCCACGGCGACGCCGCCGGGACGCGCGCGCCGGCCGGAACCTCGGTTGCAGATCATCCGGTTTCGGCAGGGCGACGCTGCTCAGAGCCCACCGATCTTGACCGGGAGCTTCTCACGGCGCCCCGCTCAGAGGTGGCCGGCCAGGAACTCCCGTACCTCGGCGATGGTCATGGGCCCCGTGCCGTGCGCCACCGCCTCTCCCTCCTTGAGCAGGACGTAGGACGGGGCTCCGGTGATCCCGTATCGCTCGGTCGCGGCCGGACAGCGTGTGATGTCGGCGCGGACGGCCGTCAGGCGGCCCGTGTACTCGTCGGCGATGGCACCCACGACGAGGTCCATCGCCCGGCAGGGCTCGATTGCCT
Organism: Streptomyces sp. NPDC026500; assembly: GCF_055567635.1. Classification (NCBI taxonomy): domain Bacteria; kingdom Bacillati; phylum Actinomycetota; class Actinomycetes; order Kitasatosporales; family Streptomycetaceae; genus Streptomyces; species Streptomyces sp. NPDC026500. Next base: position 12,443 of record NZ_JBVHQB010000047.1, read on the forward strand.
TGGGCCATGTCCCGGTGAAGTATGCGAGGACCGGGACTCCGCTCATCCCCAGGATGAAATCGAACTCCGCGTCCTCACGGGGTTGGTGAACCCGCTTCGCCATGGAAGCTCCTGACCTCGCGTTCCGTCATTCCATCCCCATCATCCCCCGCGCGGTGCGAAGGGCCGGCCCGGTCGGTCGTCCGGCTGACCTGTCGGAAGGGAGGGACGGGGCCGACCGCGCATGGTCCCTGGTTCTCGAAGCGTCACAGTTCGCCTCAGCGGCGAACCTCGTTGAACCTGTGCCCGGGCATGCCGGCCGCCCGCCCCGCCTCAACGGCCTTCAGTGGTCCGGCACCCGCCGGCTCCCGCACGTACTGCCACAACTTCGTACGGATGCCCGCGGCTCACTCACCACGTCATTCGGGTCGAGCTTGGCAGTGTCGACACTCAGCTTGCCGACCATCCGCTCCGCGTGACGCAGCACGAGCAGCAGCTCGTCGGAGGCCGGGAAGCACTCGATTTCCGGATGCCACCAAGCGGCCGACCCCAGCACCGAGACTCCGGGAATCTCCCCATGGCATCACGGGACTTCGCACGACGCTCCGCAAAGCCGCAGGTCACGTCATTTCGTCGGGCCCTTCGAATCAGCTGTGTGGGGTGGGCAGCCAACGGTCGAGGTATGCGCGCAGCCCTTCCAGGTCTGCACCGCGAGTGACGTAGCCGAGGTAGCCGTCAGGGCGTACGAGCCCGTGGGCCTCGGTCGGCCAGGGGCTCTCCTGGCCGAGCCGGTGAGTGCTGATCAGGTCGTCTCGTCCACTGAGGAGGGGGGCGAGCAATTCGTCGGACCAGACCGTGAGCGGCCCGGCAAGGAGCAGGTGCCATCCCGGTCCGGCGGTCCGCGCCTGGAGTCCGCGCGGCAGATCGGGGAGCCGGTCACCTGCCCGTGGACTGCGCCTGGACGGACGCGACCCCATCGTGGTGGCAGGGCTGCGCCTGTAATGGATGCCCAGCTCCGACACCGTTCGGAAGACGCGCCCGCGCAGGCCGGTCGCGCGCAGCGCCAACGGGGCCAGGCGTGGGGCGATTTGAGTACGGGCGAGGCGGATGAGCGGGTTGCTGCTCGTGCCGATGGTGAAGGCCCGGTCGGTGAAGCGCAGCACGCGGCGGCCTACCGGCGCTCGCTCGATCTCGTACGTGTCCAACAGTTCCTCCGGCGCCCTGTTCTGGCACACGAGGGCGAGCTTCCAGCCCAGGTTGAGTGCGTCCTGGATACCCGTGTTCATGCCCTGGGCGCCGGCCGGGCTGTGGATGTGGGCCGCGTCGCCGGCGAGGAAGAGGGGCCCCGAGCGGTAGTGGACGGCGCCTCTGTTGTGGAGCCGGAAGTCGGTCATCCACACCGGGTCCCGCAACCCCAGCCGATCAGGCGTGTACTGGTCGACGATCTCCTGCAGGGTCCGCAGCGTCACCTCGACATCCTGGGCGCCCGGAGGCCGCATGGCGAGCATCCGCCAGGTGGCCGGCGAGCCGAGCGGGAAGAAGAACAGCATCCCGGACCCGGTCATGTACGTGTGCACGGCTCCGGGCTCCAGTCCGTCGACCTCCAGGTCGGCGAGCAGGAAGGTCTGCGGATAGGCGTAGCCCTGGAAGCCGATGTCCGCCTCGGTCCGAACCGTGCTGTGCGCGCCGTCGCAGCCCACGACGTACCGGGCGACCACGGTCTCCTCCGCGCCGTCGCCGCGGCGGAGCCGACAGGTCACGGACGAGTCCGTCCGCTCCAGACCGACCAGCTCCGTGCCCCGCTCGACGACCACGTCCCGACCCGCCAGATATTCCGCGAGGACGCTCTCGGTCTCGGCTTGCGAGAGAAACAGCAGGAAGGGGTACGCGGTATCGGCCAGCCCGATGTTGAACAACGGCATCTGCACCACGCGCCCCGGCAGATGCATCCTCAGCTGCATCGCAGGGTTACCACGAGCGACCAGCTCATCCGTCAGCCCGAACCCGGCGAGCGTTTCCAGGGTGCGTGGCTGGATCCCCAACGCACGCGACTCGTGGACCCGGTCGAGGGAGCGGTCGACGATCCGGAAGGCAGCTCCGTAGCTGCGCAGTTGGGTGGCGAGTGCAAGCCCGGTAGGCCCCGCACCCACCACCAGCACGTCCAAAGGCGCCGTCATGAATCCACAGTAGTGCTCGAACCCCTCGACCGAGCATCCTTTCATCGACTATCGTCGATAATCGATGAATGAGTCGACACAGAGCCCAGCACCGCTGAGCGAGAAGGACACCACCGCGTATGCCACGTGGTTCAAGGCGCTGGCCGACCCCATGCGCGTCCGCCTGCTGAACCTGCTCGCCGTCCACCGACGGCCTATGGCCGTCGGCGAGATCGTGGAACACCTACCGATCGGCCAGTCCACGGTCTCCCACCACCTCAAGATCCTCGCCGAGGTGCGCTTCGTTCTTCCCGAAGCGCGGGGCACGTCGACGCGGTACGCCGTCAACGGCAAGTGCCTGGAGTGCTTCCCCGCCGCCGTGCGGGCGATCATGGGCCTGGAGGGCGGGCGTGGCTGCTGAACACATACGGATCGCACCGATGACCACCGCCCACCGGTTGGTTCGGCACCAGGGCGCGTACGGAATCGTGGTCAGTGGGAGGCGGTGGGTGAGGTCTTTGATCCAGAACGTCGGAGAGCGAGCGTAGATGGAGGCAGGGCCACGAATCCGAATCTTCCCCAGCACGGGGGTCAACGGCGGGCTGTCGGTGGCCTGGTCCACGGTCAGGTCAAGCAGCAGCGGGCGGGCACAGGAGGGCCCCGGCCGCGGGGGGCGGTCGGGGCCCTTCGGGTCCGGAGGAATCAGCGGGAGTGGCCCGCGGCCTGCTCCTGCAGCAGGCCGGCGATACGGGCCAGGTCGTCCCCGATATCGATGACCCCTTGGATGTCCGGGGTGGACGCGCCGTTCACCGCGAGGTAGAAGGTGTGCAGGCGTCCGTGGCCGGCGTCGAGGTAGCCGCCGATGGTTTCCGCGCCGACCGCCAGCCGCTCGTTGAGGGCGTCGAGCCCGGCGACCGTACCGGTCTTGGCCCACACCTTGCCCTTGCCGGGGCAGGTGGGTTCGCCGTCGCAGACGAAGGCCAGCAGGCCGTCGACTCCGAGGATCGGCTGGGCCTCGCGGAAGCGGTCCGCGTCCGGGGTTCCCTGCCAGTAGTGCAGCAGCTCGTTCTCCGCCCGCGGGGTCACCCGGTCGACGGGATCGCCGCCGCGGCCGTCGAGGAGCTGCACCTGCGTCGGGTCGACCCCGGCCTTGCGCAGGAAGCGGTTCAGGACCGGGAAGCCGTCGATGCACTGGTGGCTGTCCGCGGTGACGGCCATCAGGCAGATCGCGAGGTTTGCGCCGAGGTTGTGGCTGACCTTGAAGATGAGCTTGGCGTACTGGGCGTAGACCGGCGAGACGTACGCGGCGACGCGCTGCGTACCCGCGTAGGACCGCGGTACGAGGGCGGCCGGGTTGGGGCCGGTCGGTCGAGCGGTCACCCTGACGCCTGTCCGGGCGAGCGCCTCGATGAGCGCGGTGCGCCCGAAGGCCGCCGGGTCCTGGACGTTCGAGATGCGCAGCACCGGCTGCGCGTCGGCGGCGATCGTGCCCGACAGCTTGATCCGCGTGCCGTCGGGTGAGGCGGACACCTGGATGTCCGTGGTCCGGCCCGCGGCGACCGTCCGCACGGTCGAGGTCACCCGGTAGGGCGCGACCTGGGGACGCCAGCTGAGCCGGGCGGGCCGGCCGGGGGCGGTCGGGGTGGACAACAGGTCGATGACGTTGTCGTTGATGATCAACGGGGTGGGCGTCGGATCAAGCGCCGCGTAGGAGGTGAACAGCCGGGTGTCGACGGCCAGGTTCCCGCGCACTTCGGTGATGCCGGAGCGGCGTACCTGACGGGCGATGTGGTTGAGCCCGGCGAGCGGGTTCTCCGGGGTGAGGGTCGCCCCGGGGACGTCGTTGGCGTAGGTGTGGTCGATCGTGGTGTACGACACCGAGCCGTCGGGCGCGGTCCGGCCGCCCATGGTCAGATCGCCCTTCCCGACCAGCACGAGATTGCCGTTCAGCACCGAGCCGTTGCGGCGGCCGACCGCCTGGACGGGGGTCGTGAACCGGTGGTCACCGCCCAGGGCGTTCCAGGCACCGGAGACGCTGACCAGTTTGGCCGTCGACCCGGGGATGAAGAACTGGTCCGGATGCTGCGAGTGGATGACCCGGCCGGTCCTGTCGTCCATCTCCAGCAGCCCCCACTGGGCGTGCTTGTAGGCCGGCTTCTTCATGATGGCGGTGATGTCGGGGCTGAGGCCGCCGCCGTGCGGGCCCATCGAGCCCGCGGCGCCCATCGTCAGGGCACCGGTGACCAGGGCCGCGACGGCGCCGACCCACCCGCGCCGAAACCTGCGGCCCGGCCGGGCGAACCCGGCCTTCTTATTCTGCTGCTGTTTGTGGAACACGGCCGCACACATACCGCGCCGGCCTCCCGTCCCACCCCCGTTCACCCGCCCGGCCCGCGTCCGGGCCCTCCGTGAGGTTGGACGTTCGGCGGCCGGGTCGACGGTGAGGACTCCCCCGCCGCGACCCGGATGCCCTACTTGATGTCGTCGTTCCATGCCGCTTACAAACTGCCGGTGCAACCCGCCTGCCTGGCGATAGCCTGCGGCCGAAACAAGGAAGGTGGGTCCAGTGGGCTTCGACGCAGAACGATCAGCGCGCATCGCCGCCATACAGGAAACCGCCCGGCCCGTCTGGGAAGCCACCGGCGACACGGACACACTCCAACAGTTCCTCAAGGACAACGAGTGCCACGGCGTGGAAGCCGTATTCGTGACCATGGGCCTACTGAACTGCGATCTTGCCGAAGCCCAACGAGCCTTCTTCAACGCCCCATGCCGCGACGCCGAACTCCGCTTCCACAACGAAGTCATGAACGCGCTCGCAGAGGCCGCCGAGAACGACGCCTGACAGCACAGCGGCCCAGACAGGCCCTTGGCTCGGCCATCAAGACTCCACCGACCTTGGCGTGGCAGGCAGACGGCCGAATCATAAAGTTGGTGGCGCAGATCACGGCTGACCAGCCTTGGAGCAGCGCACGTCCTCGTTGGATGAGTTGCAGGCCCTACTCGGGGCCACGATCCTGACGACAAATGTCGTCATCTCCGACTGGGCCGGGGCATTCGGCGACGCCACCGTTGCAGCCGCGATGCTCGACCGGCTCCCGCACCGGGCGGCAGTCGCCGGCATCGACGGCCCGTCCCGCCGCCTTCGCAATCACCAGACCACAGCCGACGCCTTTCGGGCGGGAGTGAACGCACGTGTCTCCTGACCACCCCAACACCCGTGAGGTTACGCACGACATGGCCCGACGCTGCCCGGCCTGCGAGAACGTCTTCACCGTCGAGAGCGGTTCCAGTCGCCGGTTCTTCTGCAAGCCACGCCTCACGCGACCGGTGGGTGAACTCCCCTTACAGTAAGCGGAAGTTGAGAACCTCAAAGGTCGGGGGCGCCGCCCCTGTTCGATCTCCCTCGCTGTACGATCCGCCACATGGGACCTCTGAATCCGCCACGCCCTGAACTCATAGTCGGACTCATCTGTTTCGCCCTGGTCTTCGCCGTCTTTGCGAAAGTCCTGGTTCCGCGCATGGGGAAAATCCTCGCGGCACGTGAAGAGGCGATCGAAGGCACCGCCGAGCGGGCCGTCGCACTGAACGAGGAAGCGCTTCGCATCCTCTCCGAGTACCAGACCGAACTCAGCGCCGCCCGCCACGAAGCCGCCCGGCTCCGCGGGACCGCGACCGAGGAGGGAGCCGCCCTTCTCGCGGCCCTGCGCGTCGAGGGCGTCAAGGAGCGCGAGGACCTCGTGGCGTCGGCCAAGGCGCAACTGGAGGCCGACCGGATCATCGCGGAGGCCGAACTGCATGAGGACATCTTCATGCTGGCCACCGAGCTGGCCGGCCGCATCCTCGGCGAACCCCTCGACAACCTGACCGGTGCACGGGCCCTCGCGGACGAGTTCTTCGCCGGGATCGAGGCCGGGGAACCCGCCAAGGGCTGACCCGGGCCGCGTCCGCCGACGCCCCCGCCCGGCTTCCGCCGGAGCACCGCGGAGACTGCCAGCCGCTGTCACCGAAGGTGATGGAAGGAGCGGCCTACGGCCGTGCCACCGTTGGCAGCTCGGCACGGCCCCGGCCTCGATAGCGACGGGCCGAGTCCTGGAACCTCGGTGGAACCTCCGAGGTCAACCACCAAGAATCGGCAACGACCACCAACAACCGCCCCACTGCAGGTCAGTTGAGGTGGGCCCCCCGCTGACCAGCCCCAAAACCCGGGCGGTCGAAACCCAGGGCATGAAGAAGTAGAGAATGTGATCACGCCCCCGACCTGCGTTCATGCGGGTCGGGGGCGTTTTCACGTCCGGGGCCCACTCCGGGCCCTCAGTAGGGAGGATCGTCCGGCCGCAGAGCCTTGCTGAGAGCCTTCCGCGCGCTCCCGACTGCTTGGCTTGAGGTGGGCGTACACGATCAATCCCGCTGCGCAGGCGGTCGGAAGCTCCACGAAGGGCCACGAGCTGCCTCACTTCGTCCACGTCAAGTTTCACCCGGCCTGCGGGAGCGATCGGCGGCATTGGGCTGTTGTCCCTCCGCAAATAGGCAGGTCCATGAAACGACGTGCTCCGCGGTGACGACGGTGAAGTCGTGCATCAGCGTCGGCCCGGGCACCTCGACCGGCCTGGTGACCACCAGCTCGCCCGAGGCATCCGCGCGGTGCAGGGTGAGATACGGCGCCTCCAGCATCCCGTAGCCGAAGAAGTGCAGCTCCCCGGTGACCGGGCACACCTTCGGGTGCGCGGTCATCGCGGTGCCCGGCTTCCGGCCGAAGTCGTATGCGCCGACCGTGTCCAGGTCGCGGGTGAGCTCGTAGGGCAGGGCCGTCTCGACCACGGCGAGGGTCCGGCCCGCGTGCCGGATGACGTAGGTGTTGGCAGGGCCCACGGTGAGGTCGCGGTGGGCCCTGGTCGTCGTAGGTCCGGACCCCGTCGGTCAAACTGCGGGTGCGTACCCAGCGGTTGCGGTACGAGACGGCCCGGCCGCCCTCCAGCCGGACGCCGTGGATCATGCCGTCGCCGAAGAACCAGTGTCCGGAGGCGGCGTCGGCCGCGTTCGGCCGGTTGCGGAGGTACCAGCCGGCCAGCTCGGCCGGGATCCGCCCGGTCACCGACAAGGTCCTACGCGGCAAGTTCTTCGCCGACCGGGGCGTAGCTGCCCGCCAGAAGGGGCCGGGCCTGTTGCGCGGAGGTCACAGGGCACCGGCCTTGGCCTGGACGTGGGCGATGTAGCGGACGGTGAAAATCATCGGAAGGGCGAAGCCGGCGACCTGGATGAGCGTGGCGGGGGTGGAGTGGGCGTTTCCGGCATGCGCCACGAAGGCGAGCACGACAGCGGACAGGGCGAAGGCCGCGGTCCAGACGGCAGTGATGATGACGTTGGTCCGGATGAACGGCTTGAGCCCCCAGACCTCGCGCGGGGTGGTGCGTTTGGCAATGCCCAAGGTGAACGGCTTGCCGATGGCCAGCGAGACCCCGGCGATGACCGCCAGCGTGCCCGCCGACAGCGCCGCTGAGTAGTCGTGCACGCCCGAGTCGGGGTTGGCGAAGGCGATGACGGCCAGCACGGCGAAGAAGACCGCGGAGCCGATCTCGATGATCAGAGCGTCCGGTCCGACGCCGGACCGCATCTGCTGGACGATCACGGCCACCGCGACCACCAGGGCTGCCAGCGCCGCCCACTGCCAGTTACCCGAGGGCAGCACGGCGAAGACGATCCACGGGAGGAAGGTACGCAGGTAGGACATGAGATCTCCGCTTGCTTCAGCATTTCCGTTCTGACATGTCGAAAGTAGAAGGTTCAGAAGTGACATGTCAAGAGCGGAATGTAGACTGGGCGACATGAGCCTTCGACACGCGCTGCTCGGGCTCCTCTCCGAGCGCCCCGCCAGCGGCTACGACCTGCTGAAACTGTTCGAGACATCGCTGGCCACCGCCTGGCCGGCGACCCAGAGTCAGATCTACACCGAGCTGACCAAGCTGGCGGGCACAGGGCTGATCAAGGTGGCAGCCGAGGGTCCGCGAGGCCGCAAGGAGTACGCCCTCACCGACGAGGGACTGGCCGAACTGCGGCACTGGCTGACCGAGACCAAGCCGCAGCGGAACACCCGCAGCGACATCCTCCTGCGAGTGTTCTTTCTCGGGGTACTGACGCCCGAACAGGCACACGGCTACCTCGCCGAGCTCATCGAGCTGTCCGATCAGGGCTACCAGAGCCTGCGCCGGCTCGAGGAGTCCGTCGACTGGGACGACGGCAGTCTTTCGGTCTACGGCCGGATCGCCCTGGAGTACGGCCTGCGGTTCAACGCCATGCGCCGCGAGTGGGCCGAGTGGGCGGCCGGCCAGATCAGCTGACGGCCGGCGGACCGACGGGAGCGCTGCAGGGACCGGACTTCCCCGTGGAACCGCCTCCGGCGACGGCGTCGAGCGCACCGGTCACGGACCACCAGCTGAGCCTTGCAGTCCAGACCGCAGGTGCGTTCACGCTTCGTAGAGGCGGACGCGAGCGGCGGAGCCCAGGGTCATCGCGTACGGGCCGAGTGATCGCCATCTTTCAGCCATCACTCCCGCATCTTCGCCGAGTTCACGGCGTGCGCAGCCGAGACCTTGCGAAGTGACCGTCCCAGATACGTTCCGGGGCCGACGGAGCCGGTGACGACGCCCCGTAGCGACGGTGCGGCCCCCGGCCGGGCCTGAGGTGGCTTCCTGCCAAGGCTCCCCATCGGGGCGGCTCAGTTGACCTACACCAGCGGGCCGGACGGGCCACGGCGCGGCGGATGTCGTCGGCGCCCACGTAAGAACGTCATCGACCGCTTCGTGTACGCGCGGCTACCCTACGGGGTGCCCGACCCCGGAACGGTTCACTGCGCGACGCCCTGCCCGAGCACGCCCCGACCACGACGATCCCGTACCACCACGTCCTGCGCTCCACTCTCCAACTGGTGGGCACCCACCCGGTCCTGCTAGGCCGAGGCCTCTACCAGGCCGCCATGTTCGGGGCGTTCAGCGCCTTCTGGTCGACGGTCTCCTTCGTCCTGACCGGACCCCGCTTCCACTACTCCCCCATCGGCGTGGGCGTGTTCGCTCTCGTCGGCGCGGCGGGACCGCTCGCCCCGTTCTCAGCTCGCACCGCAGCTACGACAGGATCGTTCGGCCTCGTCCTCGACCAGATCGCCGTCGACGGAGCGATCACCAAGGCACCTGGAGGCGGGGAGGCCACCGGACGTTCACCGGTCGACCGCGGCAACAGGGACTGAAGCGCTCGGGCATGACGGATGGATACGGCACTCCGCTGGGCCCCGTCCAGGCCGGTGCCAACCGCCACGATTCTCGGCTGCTCGCCCCGACTCCGGACCGCCTGGAGGGCCTGGGCCCGTTGCCCCACATCCTCACCGTGCACTGGACGCCGGCTACGACTCGGACACCACCCGCGCTCTGCTCAGCGAACGCGGCCTGCACGGACGCATCGCACGCAAAGGGGAGAAGGCGCCCATTCAGGCCAGTCGGCGTTGGCACGTCGAGCGCACTCACGCGTGGCAGAACGCCTTTCACCGTCTCGCCGGTGCTACGAGCTTCGCGTCACTGTCATTGATGCCTTCTTCGACCTCGCCGACACAATCGCCACCGTGCGCAGCCTGATCCGGCGGTCCTGGACAACTCACCGCTCGGACGAACGCCCGAACCGCCGACCGTGATCCTTCGGCCCTGCTTCAGTCACTTCGGCAGATCGGCGGAGAGGAAGGGAGCAAGGAGCGCGAACAACTCGTCGGGGCGGTCGAGAGGGATGATGTGGCCGCAGTCCTGGAGATGGTGTCCGACCAGGTCATCGGTGATGGGACGGAGTTGGCGTTCGAGCCCGGTGCCGACGGGGTGAGAGCCGACGGCCATGGTGGGCATGGTCAGCCGAGCCGTCGCGACTGCGTCCTGGATCTGCTGCGCGCTGGTGGGCAGGGCCCGGTAATAGGAGAAGGCGCAGCGCAGGGCCTCACTCCCGGTGTACGCGTGGACGAAGGCCGCACGGATGTCGTCGGGTACTCCTCGCCCGAGCGTCCCCGAGTCGAGGAACCAGTCGATGTACGGGGCCTCGTTGCCGGCCAGGACGGTCTCGGCGAGGCCGGGGACGGCGTGGAAGCCGAACCACCACGGGGCACCGCCCGCGACGACCTGCTCCGCTCCGGGCAGGCCGCCGAGCAGTGCCTCCATCACGACCAGGCGCCGGACGAGGCCTGGCCGGCGCAGCGCGAGCAGGACAGCGGGGGCGGTGCCCGCGTCGATGCCGACCACCGCTGCCGAGGGCTCGCCAAGTGCGTCGAGCAGCCCTTCGGCGTCGGCGGCGACGGTACCTGCGTCGTAACCCTCGATGGCACGCGCACTGGCACCGAAGCCTCGGAGGTCCGGGGCGATGACCCGGTACTGCCCGGCCAGTCGGCCCATAATGCCGCTCCAGAGTTGCCAGGTGTGCGGGAAGCCGTGCAGCAGGAGAACCGCAGGTCCGTCCCCGGCGATTGCGACATTGAGTTGGACGCCGTTCGTCGCGATGCGGCGCAGGTGGTGTGCGGTGGTGACGGGCATGACGGCTCCTCAGGTGGTTACCATTGGTGACCACAGAACGATAGGTAACTGTCCGACCGCTGCCTAGACGGCACTTTCAGGGAAGGTGGTGAGCCACAGGTGACCACCCGAGGAACCCGGGCCGCCGGTCGCGGGGTACGCGGCGATCTGTTCGATCCCCATTGCCCGACGCGGCAGTTGCTGGACCGCATCGGTACGAAGTGGACGTCCATGGCCGTCAAGACGCTCGCCGATGCCGCACCGGACGAGGTGCGCTTCGCGGAGCTGAGACGCCGGATGCCCGGCGTCTCACAGAAGATGCTGTCCGTGACGCTGCGAAGCCTGACCCGCGACGGGCTGGTGTCGCGCCGGGTCGAACCGACCGTGCCGCCGCGGGTCTTCTACCGACTCACCGGACTCGGGCTGTCCCTGGAAGCCGCGCTTGCGGGGCTGCGGACCTGGGCGGAGGAGCACATGGCCGAGATCGACCGCGCCAACGAAGCAGCCGACCAAGAGGTCGATGAGGGGGGCTAGGCCGTGTTTTGAAAGTTGGCTCCGTTCCTCGTCCCGCGTCGTGATGATCTCGGTGTGGGGCGAGGGGATCTTTCTGACGAGCAGTGGGCGGTGTTGGAGCCGTTGTTGCCGGTGGTGGTGTTCGGCAGGCCGCCAGCAGGTCGGCGGAGGCTGATTGACGGCATCCGCTGGCGCGTGCGGACCGGTGCTCCGTGGAGGGATCTGCCCTCCGAATACGGACCGTGGCAGACGGTCTACGGACTCTTCCGCCGCTGGCAGCGCGACGGCACCTGGCCCATGCTGCTGGCCAGATTGCAGGCCCGGGCGGACGCGGCCGGGCTGATCACGTGGGAGGTCAACGTCGACTCCACGATCTGCCGGGCCCATCAGCACGCGGCGGGCGCCCGCCGCGACGGACAAGCCCAGAAGGAGCCGCCGGGCGGTATCGGTGTCGAACCCGATGACCACGGCCTGGGCCGGTCCCGGGGAGGCTTCACCACCAAGGTCCACCTGGACTGCGAACAGGGCCAGAAGCCGTTGTCCCTGCTGGTCACCGCCGGACAGCGCGGCGACAGCCCCCAGTTCACGGCCGTCCTCGAAGGCATCCGGGTCCCGCGTGTGGGACCAGGCCGCCCCCGTGTCCGCCCGCTGCGAGTGCGGGGCGACAAGGCGTACTCGTCCCGCGCCAACCGGGCTTACCTGCGTAAACGCGGGATCCGGTGCACGATCCCGGAGCCGGCCAACCAAGTCGGCCACCGCAAGCGGCGCGGGAAGGCCGGTGGGCGGCCTCCGGCCTTCGACCGCGAGGACTACAAGGCCCGGCACGCCGTCGAGTGCGGGATCAACCGGCTCAAGCGCAACCGGGCGGTCGCCACGCGGTTCGACAAACTCGGAGTCCGCTTCGAAGCCACCGTCCTGCTCGCCGCGATCGGCGAATGGTTATGACCGGCCTGAACTGTCGGTTCCCCGTGCCATGCTGACCGCGACCAGGGTGAACGGGCGAAGGAGTGGCACCGATGGGAGCCCAGTACTACGGCGCCGACAGTGAGAACGGTGATCGCATCGACGACCCCTCCGAGGACGCGCTGTTCATGATGATCAGCGACCTCAACGACTCCGACAACACCTTCGTCGTCGTTCAGCCCGACGAGGACGAACCCGTCTGGTTCACCTCGGTGGCCGTCCTGGACAACGGGGGCTACGAGATCGTCCGCCGCGACACCACCCGAGCCGAGCACGAGGTCACCACCTCGACCAGCGTCAATGACACCGCCCGCGACCTCACCATCTGGATGGCCGCCCGCCACTTCCCCGGACGGACAGCCAGGCAGATCACCGACTTCTAAAACACGGCCTAGGCGGGCCAGTTGCGCGCTCAGTACTGGTGGCTGGAGTACTCGAGGTGGCCCGCGTCGCCGCCCCGATACCACGTCGCTTTGTCAGGCCGACGCCGGAGGAGGACTTCGACGCGATGGTGTTGGACACGTCGTTCCACTTCGACGGGCAGGACACGGCGACGGCCGGGGACGCGATGAAGCGGTACTGCGGGCTGCTGGGCGAGCAGGAGATGGAAGGGAAATCGCCGGCGCAGTGGCTGGCGACGAAGGAACTGGTGAAGGACGACGGGGAGATGGTGTTGGAGGACGGCATCTCCCGGTTCCGCCCGAAGCGCGCGAAGATCCTGAAGTCGGCCGTCGAGGGCACCTGTCCGCGGTTGTTCCAACTCTGGTGGCGTGTGGGGCGTCATGATGGAGACCTCCATGTGAGTGGAGGCGGGGTGCGACGTTACTGTGGTACGGGGCCGCGCCCCGCGTTCTGGGCAGTGGTTTCTGTGAGTTGAAGCGACAGGGGAAGCGCGTGGACATCAGTGAGCGCGAGCTGACTGATCCCTGGGAAGGAGTTCTGTTCGCTCCCGCTCGCGGCAGTGAAGTCGGCGTTTTGGTCCTGGCGGGATCCAGCGGGCGCGTCGACCGTGAGCGAGCACGCATCCTCGCTCAGCAGGGCTTCGCAGCCTTGGCGATCCGCTGGTTCGGCGGGCCCGGTCAGCCCCCAGGGATCTGCGAGGTTCCCTTGGAGACCTTCATCGCTGCCATCGACTTCCTCCGACGGGGCGGAGCGCAACGCATCGGAATTCTCGGGACCTCCAAGGGCGCTGAAGCAACCTTGCTTACGGCAGTGCACGACTCGCGCGTGGACGTGGCCATCGCGCTGTCGCCCACCTCGTGGGTCTGGTGCAATGTCGGACCTGGCCGGGACGGAGAACAACATCCGTATCGTTCGTCGTGGACCTGGCGGGAGCGGCCCCTGCCTTTTGTCCCGATGGACGATTCCTGGAATCCCACGGAGCCGGACAGCGGTCCTGTCGCCATCCGCGGATGGTACGAACTGAGCGAGCGGACCTTCGTTCACTCGCTTCCGCTGGCGGAGATCCCCGTGGAAGCGGCCAGAGCCGATCTCCTCTTGGTCGCTGGGGGCGACGACGCGATGTGGCCGTCGCTTCCCTTCGCCGAACAGGTAGCTCAGCGTCGGCGCTCGGCGGGTGCGACCGTGCGCCTGATCGCCCGCGACGACGCCGGCCACCGACCACGCCTTCCTGGCGAGAGTCCGGCGCCGGCGTCCTCGCGCTTCAAATACGGGGGCACATCTGAGGCTGACGCGCTTCTGGGCGAGGCTGCCTGGCCCCACATCCTCGACACGCTTGCCGGCAGGTGATCGAGAAGCCCCTCTCGACTCCTGATCTGCGGGATTCCGAGGTCAGCAATCCGGGTGGTGCTCTGGTTCCTGATGCGATCCATGGCGGTGAGCTTGCTGCGGGCGGCTTCGAGGCTGCCCCTGAGACCTTCTTCCTCGCCCAACCAGGCGTTGACTTTGGCTCTGCTCCCCGCGCGCGCAAAAATGAGCCCCGCACGTCCCGGGTCTGCTGGTCCCCGTCGACCTGCTCCCCGCGCGCGGGGATGTTCCGGCTGACCCCGTGTGACCTGAACCCAGGGCTTCGTCGGTCCTTCCCGCCGACGCGGGGTGTTCCAGTCGGCCGCCTTCGCGGGGGTGCTCCGGTATCGGCGATATCCGCGCTGCGCCTGTCCGATGCGGCGATGGCCCGTGCAGCGGACTGAGTGGCACGAGGAGATCTGGTCCTACTCCTGGTGCTAGGCCGCCGCGCTTGTTTGTGGTGAGTGGTTCGAGATCGTGCGGCCGCCGTACCTGCCAATGGAGATGCGCTGAGAAGTGGCCGTTGCGAACGGCCTTCCTACTGATGTCGCCCACGCCTTCGGAATCTTCGACAGGACGCTGTGCGGAATCCAGGGGGTCGGCATGGCGCCGTCTGACTACTGGTCGCTGCTGAGAGGGAGAACGCCTGCGGCGCCGGCCATGGAGCGGCGATGGTCATCGATGAGCGCTGGCCGCAGACCATGAGGAGCGATGACACGCTGGTAATTGTGGCTCGGCCGCCGGTCACCGGCCACCGGATAGGCGGCTTTGTTGGTGAGTTACGAGAGCGCCTGTAGCTCAGAGGCGAGAGCGCCCTCTTCTTGGCGATCGCCTCGAACGAATCGTTCTCCGGCTGGACCAAGACCTTCACGGATCCCCGCCTCTGCGCAGCCATCGTCGACCGCCTCACCTTCGGCGGAAACATCATCGAGACCGGTACCGACTCCTACCGCCCTGCCACCACCCGCGCCCGCGCTGAACAACAGGCCTCAGCTGGCTGATCGCGGCCATACTCCTGAGGCGGTGTGCTTGCGCCACGCCAACTCATCGGATGGCATACCCGTCCCACAGCGGACCGCCGGCCAGCTCCAGCACCTCTGCCACGACCGCGGCGAAGACCTTCGCATCCCCGGCGATCGCCTGCGGGGCAGCTTCGGACAACGCGCGGTGGACCCCGGGGTCGGCCGCAGCCAGCCGCCGCGACAGCCACTTGCCTCCGCCCAGCCAGTGCCCGCCGACCAGGAGGACCAACTCCGAGGCACGCTGCAGCATGTGCGAGACCAAGTAGACCTGCTCTGCTGGGTCCGCGCAGCCACGCAGGTCATCGAGCAAGTCGGTCAGGACGTACCGCTGGTAGTCGCGCTCACGGTCCGAGAGCGGCGGCGGGCCCGCGGCCCAACGCTTTCGCGCCTCGTCCTGGAGCGAAGCGCCCAACCCGTCCGTGTCCACCAGGAGCATGCCGTCAGCACACATGGCGAGCAGCGGCGAACTCCGCTTCGCGGTCTCCTGGTCGGCGAAGCTGTGCCAGACAGCCTCCGTTTGCACGAACAGCTCCACCGGCCAGCCGCGATACACCAGGTTCTCCCGGCTGGGGGCGGGCGGCCCATCCAAGAGAACCACGATGTCCAGATCAGATGTGGGCGTCCGGCGGTCGGTCAACACGCTGCCGGCGAGGAAGGCCGCCCGGGCGGCAGGAAATCGGTCCCGCACCAGTTCGCGGGCGGTGAGCACGGGGTCATCCATGATCGCAGCGTACGTGCCGACGTCGGTCCCGTAGGAGGGCGGGTGCACCGCACCACAGCGGGTGCTCCTACTTCTCATCCACTAAGGCTCGCCGCGCCGCGCCCTCGTCCAGGCCCAGCGCTGCCGCCACCTGCTCGGGGTGCGCGTCCTGCTGTGCCGTGCGGGCCCGGGTTCCCGATGCGTCGCCCCTGAACACTCGGTATGGCAAGGCCCCGCCGGCCTATCGGTCACATCGACAACTTCTCCCACTTCGCCTCGACGCTCCAGGGCCGAGCACCGCGCGCGAAGTCAGCGAACACAGCGACGACCTGCTCGAGGTCGGGCAGCACACAGCGGTAGTGACGATCAGGTGAGCCGTCACGGTGCTCGACTCCGAAGCCGCCCGAGGCCACACCAGCCCGCGACCCGGTCCCGACCTGGACATACCGGCCCTCGCTCCCCTCCAGGATCACGAACCAGTTGTCCGCCGACAGGCGCCGCACCGCCCGCTCAACGGTCTCGGCATCCGGATCCTCCACCTGAAGGCCGACACACGACTGCAGCTGCAACGCGTCGGGGCTCCGCAGGCCAGGCGGGACATGGACCACTCCGGCCTGGGGATCGAAGCACACCAACCCGTGTTCACCGGACAGTTCGACGATGCGCGGAGCCACCTCTGCCACACGGCCCCACTCCATCGGCATCAGCACGCACTCCTCGGAGACGTCCAAGCCGGCCGACCAAGGCGAAGCGAGATCCGGCGGCTCGGGAAGATCCGCAACCAGGGCCTGATGGAACCTCGCCACGGCCGGGCTCCCGACAACCACTCCAGATGCGCCCTCGCACATACGCCGATACTTCTGCACAGCCTCCGCGCGCGACGGACGCGTCTGCTCGAACCACACCGCAAGATCAAAACTCATGATCCCCCACCCACCCGGAGCCCACCCCCGATCGCCGGTGATACTAAGCGACACCACTGACATCCCAGGGTCAACTCCGGAACACGCTCTTTGCTGCCCACCCTCCTCACACACTTCAAGTTCCAAGGGAGGCACTGTTGCCGCGCTCACGCGACCTGGCGAGCGTCGCGATCTGCGGCGGGGCGGCTCCTGCGGACGCGGTCGAGGCGATCAACCGGCGGGTCCGCGCGGCCGCCCGTTTTCCTGGAGCGACGGGCCGTCAGCTGGCTCGCAGTGCGGCCACGCCCGTCACCACCGCGCAGGCCGGGATCGCTCAGCAGACGGTCGCCCACTTGATGGGGCACCTGCGGAATGAGGCGGCTGCGGCCCCGCCTGGTGGGCGGGGCCGCGGTCTTGCGCCGTGCGTGTGGCCGGTCAGGGGGCGACGATGCCTTCGCCGCCGACGGCTCCCGGTACGGTCCGGGAGCCAAGCGGGGTGAGTGAGCCGTCGTGGTTGACCGCGAACTCGTCGACGATGCCGTTGACCCCTGTCTGGACGTAGAGGTAGTGCCCGTCCGGGGTGGTCGCGGCGTCGACGGTGCCGGGGTCGGTGGGTGTGTTGCCCAGGGGGGTCAGTCGGCGGCCGTGGTCGGAGGCGCGGAAGCCGCTGAGGGTCGAGCTGCCCGCGTTGGAGGCGTAGAGAAGGCTGCGGGCGGCGACGATCCAGCAGGTGGCCGACTGGCCGGTGGGCGCGAAGGCCTCCTGCGATGCGGTGCCGTCGCGGTGGATGGTGAAGGTCGCGACGGCGTTCGTCCCGGCCTCGGCCAGGAACAGGCCGTGGCGGCCGTTGGGGACGAAGGCGAAGGGCACGGCGCCCGGCAGATTCGTGGTGACCGGGGAATGGGCCGGTGCGCCGGAGCGGTTCAGGTTGAACACCAGGAGGTTGCTGCCGTTCGCCTTGGTGGTGACGACGAGCTGGGAACCGTCGCCGGTGAAGCCCACCTGCCCCGGGGTGTTGGTGAACTGGGGCGTGGCGTTCGGGTCGAGCCCCAGACGGCGGTTCCGTCCGGCCTCCTTGTGCAGGCGGCCGTGGTCGACCGTGTAGCCCTGGATCGACCCGCCGTTCAGGGCGTTGAGCACGTACACGTCGTCGTCGTGCACGGCGATGCTCACCGGGAAACGGCCGCCGGAGCGGACGACCTGCCGCAGTGCCAGGCGGTCGCCGTCGACCGAGAACACGGAGACGGTGTCGCTGCCCGCGTTGACGGCATACAGCAGGGCGTGGCGCGGGTCGTAGGTCAGGGAGCCCTGCGAGGCGAGGTGGTCGGCGACCGACCCGGCCAGCACGCCCCCGAGACCGTGCGTGTCGTAGGTGCGGGCCTGGGTCAGCCGCCCGCTCTCCGCACGCCGGTAGGCGACGATCTGGTTACCCGCCGGATTGTCGGTCTGGACGAAGACCGCATGGTGGCCGCCGCGGTCGTGCCCGTCGCCACCGTGTGCCGCAGCGGACACGGACGGGGTGCATACGGCTGCTGTGGCGAGCGCGGTCGCGACGGCCATGCCGAGACGAGTGATCTTCTGCACGATGTTCTGCCTCCACGAAGAACCGGGATCGACGTCTCGCGGGAGGCCTGCGCCTCTGGTCGAGCCAGATTCGGGCACCGTGGCCGCGAGCGGAGACGACATGGAGAGGGCCGTGGTGGGCGTGCACGCTACGCCGACAGCGTCTCCGTGCGTGAGCCACCACTACTCCTCGCCGACAAGGTATGTGATGATTTGTCGGAATTCTTGGAGGTGCTGCGGTTCGGCGCTGCCGCGCGGCTCGCCGGAGTTGAGGGCGTCTGGAAAGCCCGTCAGCGGGCGGGCATTGCAAGGCGTCGCAGGAGGAGCATGGCCATAGCGAGGTAGATGGCTCTCTCCCGGCGGTGTGTCCATCCCATCTCGACGAGCAGGCACAGCGGCTCGGGACCGACCGGATGGCGACGTGCCTGTACGCCGTCTACGACCCGGTGTCGCACCGGATCACCATCGCCAACGCGGGTCATCCGCCGCCGGTGCTGCTGCATCTGGGCGGGCGGGCCGAGGTGCTGCGGGTGCCGCCGGGTGCCCCCATCGGCGTGGGCGGGGTCGATTTCGAGGCGGTGGAGCTGGACGCGCCCGCCGGGGCGACGCTGCTGCTGTACACCGACGGGCTGGTCGAGTCGCGGCTTCGGGACGTCTGGACCGGGATAGAGCAGCTGCGGGAGAAGCTCGCGGCCGTCGCGGCGCTGACCGGACCCGATCATCCGCCGCCGCTGGAAGCGCTGTACGACGAGGTGCTGGACATGCTCGGCCCGGGGGACCGGGACGACGACATCGCGCTGCTCGCCGCACGCTTCGACGGGATCGCGCCGAGCGACGTCGCGTACTGGTTCCTGGAGCCCGAGGACGCGGCGCCGGGCCGTGACCTGGGTCCTGAACACAGCGGCCCCGCACAACGGCTGAGCCTCATCCGGGGGGGGAACACCGCAGGTGCGCACACGAGCAGTCGCGCCGGTTCCCCGGCGGGCGGGGGAGGCCGGGCACCTGGGGTGCGTCGGCCCAGCCCCCGGACTCCACGCCCGGCTCAACTCCAACGGCCAGGGCACCGGCGGCGCGCATGCGCCGTTCAAGTGTCCGAGTCAGGGGGCGAGCACATCGGCTCTTCAGACGACCGCACGGGCGAAGGTGAGCGTCGCGGTGACAGTGGTCCGGCCGCGGATCATACCCAGCTGATTCCAGCCCATCCCGAACTGCTCCCGATCCACGGTGAACTCCGTGGCAAGGCTGATCGCGTCGTCGCTCGATGCGGTGACGTGGGCGGTGACGGTCTGTGGGCTGCTGGTACCCCGGACGGTCAACTGTCCGGTGATCTCGGCGGTGTCGGCCTGGGACACCGCTGCGGCGTTGACGGCGAAAGCGAGAGTCGGGTGGTTTTCGGTGTCGAAGAAGTCACTGCCGCGCAGGTGCTCGTCCCGCTTCGCGTTCCTGGTGTCCAGAGATGTCGCGTCCAGTGTGACAACACCGTGGGCGGTCCCGTCGGGCTTGGTCTCACCCTGGCCTGTGATGTTGCCGAAGGTGCCCTTCACCGTGACGAGGCCCCATATTGTCCGGTGCGCGATGGCCACGGTGGAGCGGGCGGGATCCAGCTGCCACAGGCCGGTTTCGATGACGACGGTCATGGAGGTTCTCCGGGAGAGTTGAGGAAGGGAACAGGGAAGCCGCATCCGCGATCCGAGTGCCGGGATCGCGACCCAGTAGTCCAAATTTGGATGACCCCGCGCACGCTAGCGGGTTATCCAAAAATGGACAACCGTTAGACTGTGACACCATGGCCGACTCTCCCGCCCCCGCCGATCAGCCCGAACGCGAGCCATCGGACGACACCGGACTTCTGCCCGCCGAACTGCGCTCCTGGATGCAGCTGTTGGCCGCGGCCGGCACGATCGAGCAACAGCTCCGCTCACGGGTGAAGGACGCAACGGGGATCTCGCACGACGAGTTCCTGGTGCTGTGCCTGCTCGCCGATCAGCCCGGCTCCAGCCTGCGGATGACACGGATCGCGGAACTGCTGGGCCGCCCCAAGACGCGGCTGACCTACCAGGTGGCCTGCCTGCAGCACGCGGGACTGATCACCAAGAACTCCGCATGCGGCGACCGGCGCGGCGTCGAGGTGGCACTCACCGACAAGGCCCGCATTCTGCTGAGCGAATCATCCCGCCCCCTCGCCGACGCAGTCTCTGAGGCCATCGCGCGAACGGCCTGCGCCCAGCGGTACACGCAGTTGCAGTACCTGCTGCCGACGAGCCAGGGCTCCGGGGAGCACGCCAGCGAGTAGAACAAGTAGTCGCAGGGAACCGAAGCCCGCGCACCTTCGGGTGGTTGCTGACAGCCCTGCGCCGCGAGGGCGCCGACGCACACAGGCAGGGCCGGCCCTGGAAGCTTGCGTTGGAAGACCGAATGCTGTTGGTCACCGCGTACTTGCGGACCAACCTCGCCCTGCCCCAACTGGCGCCGCTGTTCGGAGTGTCGAAGTCCGCCGCCGACCGAGTCATCCACGACCTCGGCCCGAAGCTCGTACTCAAGTCACGGAGGCGATTCGCGAAGGGGACGGTGCTCGTCCTGGAGGGAACCTTGGTGCCCACACGCGGCCATGCAGTCGTCGAGCAGTCGAAGAATTGCCGGTACCCCACCAACCACCAGGTCGTCATCGACGCCGACACCCGGCTGGTCGTAGATATCGGCCGGCCGGTGCCCGGCAACCGGAACGACTGCAAGGCGTGGGCGTTTCCGGTGCCAAAGACGCGGTTGCAAGATCACGGTGATTCGCCGACAGTGCGTACCGCGGCACCAGGCTGGTTATCCCGCACCGCCACCAGCCTGGTCAGGCCGATCTCCCGGCCTGGAAAGAGGAACACAATGCTTCCCACCGCAAGGTCCGCGCACGCGTCGAGCACACCTTCGCCCGGATGAAGGGCCGGATGATTCTCCGCGACTGCCGTCTGAAGGGCGACAGTGTTCACCACGCCATGCGCGGCATCGCCCGTCTGCACAACCTCTGCCTCGCCGAGTGACTGACTCAGCAGGTCACTCAGCACAACTGAGATCATTGAGCGGGTGAGGCTCCGCCGGCCTACGAGACCATCTGCTTGCCTCGGCCATTGAGACTCCACCGAGCGCGTGAGGATGCCCGTGCCCAGGGATCCTCAAGACACAAGTTGGTCCGTCGAGCAGACCTCAGCGGGCGCTGCCGCAGGCTGGGTGGCGCGCTCCAATCTGCGAATGAGCTGCCAGACGACGACGATCGACAGCGCAGCGGCACAGATGTCCAGGCCATCGCTGAACATGATCTGGCGCAGGGCATGACGCGCTTGGCTCGCGCTGACTGCCTTCTTCAGTGCTTTGGGGGCATCGTTGTATGCGTTCGCCGCCACGAGGACAGACAGCCACCATGCCGTGAGCAGGGGATGTCCGCGACGGCGCTGCGGTTCCGGCTGGCTGGCAGCCCAGAGGTCGTTGATGAACATCTTGGGTATGAAGAGCTGCGCCACCGGTATCACCCAACCGAAGACCAGCCACGCCCTGCGCCGACGCTGGCCCTGGTGCCACAGCACATCCGCGACGTCGCGCATGTTGGCGAGCCAGATGCTGAACTGAAGCAGGGCCACGAGGAGCAGGCCCGTGCGCCAGCCCATCAGGTTTCTGAAATACGCGTCGACCTCGACCAGCGGGTTGTCTACATACGGTCCCGACGCCGGCGTTCCCGCCAGCAGTTGGTACTTGTACCACGCTGTCAGCCCGGCCGCGACAGACACCAACGCGAACGCGGCGAGCGCGACGGAGGTAAACCGTGCCTGTCCGCGCGGCAACCTGACTGCTTCAGCCACTTCACACCTCCTGGGAGCCGCCCGTTCGGACTTCCCGCAGGTCGGCAGCGGATCTTAACTCCCAGGGAAGCTGTTGCCACAGCGTCTCGCCAGGTCAAGACCGCCCAGGTGAGCTGAGGTTCCCCCGAGATGCGGGGAAAGGTGACAGCAGGTCAGATGGGTCTCATGAGAGGAGCCCAGAAGATGCCTGCCCCGAGGAAGTACCCGC
>NZ_JBVHQB010000048.1:0-33469 GCF_055567635.1 Streptomyces sp. NPDC026500
TTGGCGGTGTTCTGCTCCACCACGTAGACGAGTCCGCCGGTCTCGTGGTTGACGTTCGCCAGGAACGCCGCGGCCTCCTGCTTCCTGACCGTGTCACTGCCGCTGTTGGCGAATGCGGGGTAGGAACTCAGGGCGGCCTTGAGGCCGTTGTAGGTGTAGAAGGAGTTCCGGTTCGGGAACATCTGGTTGAACTGCGCCTCGCCGACGACGAAGCCGTCGGAGGGGGTCGTCGAGCCGCCGTCGCAGGCGTAGGGCTCCCAGTACCAGGTGCTGATGACGGGGTCGTAGCCCGGGTTGTCGTGCTCGGCGATGTAGGCCTTGCCGTCTGTGTACCGGACGATGTTGCCCGTGGCATAGGACCTTCCTGCCACCCAATTCGGGTAGCTCGAACAGGATGCGGCGGACGCGCTCGCGGCCGGCAGCAGCGCCGGTGCGGAGGTTCCGATCAGAATCGCGGCCAGGAGGGAGGCGGCGCGGCGTTGTGACACAGGATCAGTCCTTTGCGGAGCAAGGCAGCGCCGGAGGCAGGCAGAGCCGTGCGCGTACGCCGACGGAGGGTCGGCGCCGCAGAGTCCGGGCGGCCGCGGTGGGGGGTGTGGGGCCACACTCAACCGCTTTGGTCTGTACCAGTCAAGGGTGTAGACCAGTCAGCGCCTGACGACGGTGGCAGGAAAGTGCCGGGGGTCGGACGGGGGCTGAGTTCGCTTGCCAGCCCGCACCCGCACCGGCACCCCGCACCCGCACCAGCCCGCGTCATCCGACCGGGAACTCGATCAGCCGGACAAGTCGCCGTCGCCGGTGTCCCGTTCGGCCTGAACCCAGCCCAACTGTGCATCGCCAAGTCTTGAATGCGTGGCACGACACGGGCCGGTCGAGCCGTCGGGGTCCGAAGGCGTCGGGCGATCGGACGCGGCACAGGAGGTGCCGGCTGGTGCTCCGCCGTGCCGGACGCCCGAACTTCCTTCATTTCGGCTTCAGTTGTTGACGTCTGGAACGTGTGGGGATACAACCCGGAGAGAGCGCTCTCCGTCTGCTGTTGCTCCGCCCCCACACACGCCGACTCGGCACGAGGAGACTCCGCATGCAGTCCTTAACCAGCGCCCTTCCCGATAGACCGTCGGGCATGACCGCACGGGCCCGTACGGCTCTCGGTCTGGTCGTCGTCCTGCTCGCCGCCTGCGTCGCCTTCCTGACCCCGTCACCCGCGCAAGCCGCCGACCAACTGCTCTCCCAGGGACGACCGGCCACGGCTTCGTCGGTCGAGAACGGCTCCTTCCCGGCGGGGGCCGCGGTCGACGGCAATACCGGCACCCGGTGGTCCTCGGCCTTCTCCGACCCGCAATGGCTGCGTGTCGACCTCGGTTCCGTCCAGCAGCTCACCCGCGTCACCCTGAACTGGGAAGCCGCCTACGCCACGGCCTTCCAGATCCAGACCTCCACCGACGCGAACACCTGGGCCACCGTGTTCTCCACGACGACCGGCACCGGTGGCAGCCAGAACATCAACGTGACCGGCAGCGGCAGATACGTGCGCATCCTCGGAACGGCGCGAGCCACCCCGTACGGCTACTCCCTGTGGGAGTTCCAGGTGTACGGGCCCGGAAGCACCACCCCGCCCGACGCCTTCTGGGGCACGACCAGTGACATACCAGCCGCGAACAACGCCGTCGAGGTGAAGATCGTCAACCGCACCAACGGCAAGTACCCCGACAGCCAGGTGTACTGGAGCTTCAACGGACAGGTCCACTCCATAGCCGAGCAGCCGTACCTCGACATGCCGGCGAACTCCGCGGGCCGCATGTACTTCTACCTCGGTTCGCCGAACGGTCCCTACTACGACTTCATCGAGTTCACCGTCGGCAACAACGTCTTCAACGGCAACACCACCAGGGTCGACGCCTTCGGCCTCAAACTGGCCATGCGCCTGCACACCAAGGACGGGTACGACGCCGAGGTCGGTGAGAACCGGCAGACCTTCGCCGAGGACCGCGCGACCACCTTCCAGCGGTTCACCGCCGCCGTTCCCGACCAGTTCAAGGTGCTCGCCCAGAGCCAGGCCCCGTACCGCATCATCGCGCCCGGCAGCGACCCGAGCTTCCGGGCGGGCGGCGCGAACGCGAACTACTTCACCGCCTACGCCCAGTCCGTGGGCGTCAGCGCCGCCACCTCCGACATCTTCGGCTGCGCGGCGGCTCTCGCGGGCAACCCCAACATGTGCGCCGCCCTCAACCGCCATGTGGCCACCCTGCCGGCCTCCCAACAGGGCGACCCGGCCCAGTACTACAAGGCGGCGCCCGCGAACTACTACGCCAAGTTCTGGCACGACAACGCCATCAACAACCTCGCCTACGGCTTCCCCTACGACGACGTGGCGGGTCAGTCCTCCTTCATCTCCCACGGCAACCCGCAGTGGCTGCTGGTCGCCGTGGGCTGGTAGCTGCGTCCCGGATCGTGGGGTCCGTGCCGGTTCGACACCGTCGTGTCAGCGAAGGGGATCGATCACGACGCCGGGATTGAGGATCCCGGACGGGTCCAGCACGGCCTTGCCCGCCCGCAGGGCGGCTGCGAAGAGGTCGGGACGCTGCCGGTCGTACCAAGCCCGGTGGTCCCGGCCCACCGCGTGGTGGTGGGTGATGCTGGCGCCTTGCGCGATCAGTGCCTCGGAGACCGCCTGCTTGATCTCGTCCCACTGCTCCACGGTCCTGCCCCACTCGCCCGCGGCGTAGATCCCGAAGTACGGGGCGGGGCCGTCGGGATAGACATGGGTGAACCGGCAGGTCACGACGCCCGTGGCGCCGACTTCGCGCAGGGCCTCCTGAGCCGCGGTGCCCACAGCCGCGCGGAGGCCGGCGAACCGGTCCCAGGTGCAGGCCGTCTCGAACGTCTCCACGATCATGCCCTGAGCCGCGAGTGCGTCCCGCTGATACGGCATCCGCAGGAAGGAGGAACGCCAGGTGTCGGCGGCCGAGGTCCGCGCGGCCGCGTCCGCGATGTCGGTGTACCGCGGCGGTTCCGGCAGGGTGCCGCCGTGGTCGCGGCAGAGTTCCAGGGCGCGTTCCATCGAGGGGGTGACGGGGTGGTCGGCGGACTCGAAGCCGAGCACGAGGACCGCGGTCGGGCTGCCCGCGTTGATCAATGCCTCCATGGGGTCCAGCAGCCGGCAGTTGGCCGGATCGAGTCCGGACTGCGACAGGGCTCGTACGGCCTGGACGCCCGCCTCGTAGTCCCTGAACGCCACCGAGGCTCCCGCCCGCCGGCGGGGCCGGTCCTGAAGGCGTACCCAGGCCTGGGTGATGACACCGAGCGCTCCCTCGGAACCGAGGAACAGCCGGTCGGGCGACGGGCCGGCACCCGAGCCCGGGAGGCGGCGGCTCTCGACGACACCGGCGGGGGTGACCACTCGCAGCGACTCGGTGAGGTCGTCGATGTGGGTGAGGCGGGTCGCGAAGTGGCCGCCGGCCCGGGTGGCCAGCCAGCCGCCGAGACTGGAGAACTCGAAGGACTGCGGGAAGAACCGGAGTGTGTATCCGTGGGGCCTCAGTTGCTCCTCGAGGTGTGGGCCGAGGACCCCGGCCTGGACGAGTGCGGCCCGGCTGGTGTCGTCGACCTCCAGGACTCGGTCCAGAGAGCCCAGATCGAGACTGACCACTCCGGCGTACTCCTCACCCGTACGGGCTTCGACGCCTCCCACCACGGAGGTGCCGCCGCCGAAGGGGACGACCGCGATGCCGGCGCCGTCGCACCACTCCAGCGTGTTCACCACCTCGGCCTCCGACGTGGGGCGCACGACGAGGTCGGGCACATGGGGCAGTTTTCCCAGCATCGCGCGTACGACGTCGCGGAACGCCTGGCCATGACTGTGCGCCAGGCGGTCGCGTGTGTCGTAGGACGCCAGCCGTGCCAGCGCCGACGGAGCCGTCACCCGGCTCGGGGCCACGTCGAACGCCTCGACCGGCGGAGGCTCGTGAACGGTCAGGTCCGCCTCCGGAAGCAGCTCGGCGGTGCGCCGGGTGAGTTCGGCCCGCTCCGGGCCGGTCACCGCGTCCTCGACGTTTCCCCAACCCCACCACGATCGCGTCTTGCGGCTCATCGTCCCCCCAGCTATCTGAACGTCAGGTAAATTACCGAGCGGTCACTTTGGCATAGGGTGGGGACATGAGCAAGCAGGACAAGGCCACGCAGGGCGTAGGCACCAAGGGGATGCCCCGCAAGGACCGGGAACGGTTGATCCTGGAAGCGGCCGCCGAGGAGTTCGGCGCGAAGGGCTATGCGCGCGGGTCGACCGCGGACGTGGCGGCGCGGGCCGGCATCACCAAACCCATGATCTACGAGTACTTCGGGTCCAAGGACCGGCTCTACCTGGCCTGCCTCGAGCGCGCGGGCACCCGTCTCGTCGAAGCCGTCGCGTCCGCCCAGCGGGGACCGTCCGACATCACGCGCGCCGTGCGCACTCTGGAGGCCGTCTTCCGCGCGCTCGAGTCGCGCCTGCACGACTGGGAACTCGTCTACGACGGGACGCTTCCGGCGGAGGGCCCGCTGGGTGCCGCCGCAGCCGGGTACCGGAGGGAACTCAACCGGATGGGGGCGGTGGGCGTGGCCGAGTTCCTGCGCGCCTCCCCGGCCACCGAACCCCTGGACGCCGACCTCGTCACGCACCTCTGGTACGGGACCGTGAGCGCCGCGGTCGCCTGGTGGCGGCACCACCCCGAGCAGACGGCCGACGAGATGGCGTCGCGATTCGAACGCATCGTCTCGGTGCTCTGCCCGGACGTAGGGGTGACGCCCGACGCGACCGGAGGATCGTCCGGTGCGGCCGGTGATTGAGGGGGCGGGTGCGCGACTTCGGGCGGGACGCCGGCCGATGCTCGGCTGAACATGGCGTTCCATCAGGCACTTTCCCGCCGCCGATCCGCACTCTGCTGCTGAAGCGGTTCAGCGAGTTGTACGGGTCGACGGCGGGATCGCCGTTTCGGCGTCCGCATTGGCTTCCTCAGAGCCAAGCGGCTGTGTACTGCCCGGGTCAGGACACGTCGCGGCGCATGGACGTGGTGACGGCGAGTACCGCGAAGACGAGCGTGTAGACGGCGAGGACGGCGCCGCCGCCCCAGCGCGGCAGCAGGTCCCCCGTTGTCATTGCCTTGGCCCCGGCGCCGAGCGCCTGGCCGGCGTTGAACGGCAGCCAGCGGGCGAGGTCGCCGATCAGCTGGCCGACGATGCCTTCGACCAGGGCGACCCACGCCAGGGCGACGGCGATCGCGCCGACGAGCCTGCGGACGAGCGCGCCGACCCCCACGCCGATGGCGGCGAACGCCGCGTTCCACGCGATGCCGCCGCCGATCGTGGCCCACATGTGCGGGTCGGTCCACGCGAAGGACACGCCCTTGTCCGCCCACCAGGCGGCTGCGACGCCGAGGCCGACGAGGCTGCTGACCACTCCGGACACCGCGCCGAAGACCGCGTGGACCAGGAGCTTCGCGCCGATGACGCGGCCGCGTGCGGGAGTGCTCAGATAGGTGTCGGTGATCGTCTTGTGCCGGTACTCCCCGGCGACCGCGAGGATCCCGAAGACCAGTGTGAAGATCGAGGTCAGGCCCACGTGCGCCAGCGCGCCGCTCTGCGTGGCCGTGTCCAGCGTCTTGTCGCTGGACACCACCAGACCGCTGACACCGGCGATCACCAGCAAGGGTGATGCCGCCAGGAGCAGCCACGGGCTGCGGATGGTGCGTAGTTTCAGCACCTCGGTGCGGATCAGGGTGTACATGTCCTTGGTTCCTCGCGCTCAGCGGTGGGCCGGCGTCGTCGTGACGCCGGTCGCGGGGTCGGTGTCCGGGGTCGACGTCAGCCGGAGGAACGCGGCTTCGAGCGTCTCCCCTTTCGCTGCGGTCAGCTCGGCCAGCGGGCCCGCGTGACGCAGGGTGCCGCCCGCCACGATGACCACACGGTCCACGGTCTGCGCCACCTCGCTCAGCACATGGCTGGACATCAGCACCGTGCGGCCCTCCTCGGCCAGACCACGCAGCAGATCACGAAGATCGGCCATGCCCGCCGGGTCCAGCCCGTTGGCTGGCTCGTCCAGGACGAGCACCTTCGGGTCACCGAGCAGGGCCGCGGCCAGGCCCAGCCGTTGGCGCATCCCGAGCGAGTAGCCGCCCACCCGCCGGTGCGCGGCGTCGGCCAGGCCGACCCGGTCCAGCACCTCCTCGACGCGTGAGCGCGGGATCCCGCCGGCCCGGGCGAGGATCCGCAGGTGATCGCGGCCGAGCCGGCCGGGGTGGAAGCCGGTTGCCTCCAGCACCGCGCCGACCACCCGCCTCGGTTCCGTCAACTCGGCGTAGTGGCGGCCGTCGATCAGGGCCCGGCCCGCGGTGGGCGTCACGAGGCCCAGGAGCATGCGCAGCGTGGTGGTCTTGCCGGCCCCGTTCGGGCCGAGGAACCCGGTCACCACTCCCGGCTCGACCTCGAAGGTGAGGTCGTCGACCGCCGTCACCGCGCCGTACCGCTTGGTCAGGCCGTCAAACGTGATGCCGCCCTTCATGGCGTCCGCCGGCGGGGGATGGGTGAAATGGTCGCGTGCATCAGGGTTCGTACCTTCCCAAAGGTGTCGATGACTTGCTTCGATGCCCGGCATCGGGCGCTGCCATCACCCTTCCGAGCCGGGCGCCGCGCGTCGTCGGGCGGGCACGGTAAGAGCAGCTACCGCGGACGCGGTGGTCACGCCGCCTGCTACCGCGGTCGCGGTACGTTCGGCTGCCACGCGAGGATGACGGCGGTCGGCAGGTGGCCGCCTATCGTGAGGGCATGAGCGCCCTTGCCCACCTGCGTCAGGCCGCCCGCCGACATGCGCACCTGGCGGACGCGGCGATCGCCCTGGCCGTTTTCGCAGCCACCCTGCTCACCGCGTTCACGGGGCGTTCCGCGGTGGCCGGAAGCCATCGCACCGTGACGATCGTCGCCGCCGCGCTCGGCTGCGGGGTGCTGATCGGGAGGCGACGGCGCCCGCTGGTGGCCCTGGGGGTCAGCGCGGGGGCCGCGGAGGTGTTCCTTGCCGAGAGCGGCAACAGCGATGGGGTGCTGATCCTGCTGGCCCCGTTGATCGCCCTGTACACCGTCGCCGACCTGGTCGAACGCCGCCCCGGCCTGATCCTGGGCTGTGCAGCGGTGGCTGCGCTCGCCCTCGTCCACGCCGTGCACAAGCCGGCGCTGCTCGGCCCGCAGAACCTGGCGTTCATGGCGCTCGGCGGCCTGGCGATCGCGGCCGGCGACTCCTCTCGCAACCGCCGTGCCTACCTCGCCGAGGTCGAGCGGCGCGCCGAGCGGGCGGAACGGGAGCGCGAAGTGGACGCGCGGCGCCGGATCGCCGAGGAGCGGCTGCGCATCGCCCGCGACCTGCACGATGCCGTGGGGCACCATCTCGCGCTCATCAGCGTGCAGTCCAATGTCGCCGGGCAGGCTCTCGACCGCGACACGGCGGCGGCACGCGAGGCGCTCGCCCACGTGAAGTCCGCCAGCCGCAAGGGCCTGGGGGAATTGCGCGACACCGTCAGCCTGCTACGGCAGCCCGGAGACCCCGTCGCCCCGACCGCGATCCCCGCGCCCGGACTGGACGGCCTCGACGAGCTCCTTGCCTCGCTGCGCGCCTCCGGCCTGGACATCGACTTCCTTGTCGAGGGCAAGGCCGTACCCCTGGCACCCGCGGCGGATCTCACCGCGTACCGCGTGATCCAGGAGTCACTGACCAACGTCTACAAGCACTCCGGCCGACGGCAGGCACGCCTGACGCTGAGCTACGACCGGCTCGAGCTACGCGTCACCGTGGACGATCCAGGAGGTGAACGCACCGTCGGAGGGCGTGCCCAGGCCTCGGGAACAGTCGAGCCCGGTCGGCACGGCATCGTCGGCATGCGCGAACGGGTCCTCGCGCTCGGAGGGCACTTCACCGCCGGCCCGCGCCCGGGCGGGGCCTTCCAGGTGACCGCGGACCTGCCCTACCAGCCCCTCGACCTCGCCCCGGAGCCCGCGCTTTGACCATCCGCGTAGTCATCGCCGACGACCAGCCTCTGGTGCGCACCGGTTTCAAGGCCCTGATCGAGCCGGCGCCGGACCTGGAGGTGGTCGGCGAGGCAGGTGACGGGCGTGAGGCGGTGCGACTGGCCAGGACCGCGCAGGCGGACCTCGTGCTGATGGACATCCGCATGCCGGTCCTGGACGGCCTCGCGGCGACCCGCCTGATCACCGGGGACGAGGACCTCGCCGGGGTGAAGGTTCTGATCCTCACCACCTTCGAGATCGACGAGTACGTCTTCGAGGCACTTCGTGCCGGGGCCAGCGGTTTCCTGGGGAAGAGCGCCGACGCGGAGGAACTGCTCCAGGCGGTTCGCACGGTCAGCCGCGGCGACGCGCTGCTGTCTCCCGCCGCGACCAGAACCCTCATCAGCCGTTTCCTCGCCGCACCCGCGACGCCGCAGCCCCTGGACGAGGCGGGCCGCCGCGGTCTGGAGGCGCTCACCGGGCGCGAACGGCAGATCACCACGCTCGTGGCGACCGGGCTGTCCAACGACGAAATCGCCGCGCACCTCGCACTCAGCCCCGCCACCGTCAAGACCCATGTCAACCGCGCCATGGTCAAGGTCGGCGCACGCGACCGCGCCCAACTCGTGGTCTTCGCCCACCGCAGCGGCCTGGCCGAATCGCTGTAGCGCGACTCCTCGGGTGTAGCGCACGTTCAACTGCGCCGACGCGCCTGCAGCGTGCCCCGCCGCCACGGCAGGCGACGATACTTGCCGTGATCGTGATCGTGATCGTGATCGTGATCGTGATCGTGATCGTGATCGTGACCGCGGACCGCGGACCGCGGACCGTGACCGGGGACCGGCCGGTCCAGCCGGTCCGGCGAGGCGTGAGGAGATCGTCACTCGTGAGTGACCAGTGCGACCGGCCGATTCACGTGGTGGATCAGCGCGTGGGCCACCGGACCGGTGTGCGCTCCGACCGCGGCAGGCCGCCTGCGACGGCCCATCACCAGCAGGCCGGCCCCCTCTGCGGCGCGTACCAGGACATGGGCCGCGCGGCCCTCGTGGAGGTTCTCGATGACCACCACGTCGGGGTACTTCGCGAGCCAGGGGTCGAGCAGCCTCTCGAGCCCACGCTCGGCCTCCTGCCTGAACCGGGCGCGCTCCTCGACGCCTGAGGCGACCCTGGTGAGCGGCACGTGCCAGGCGTGGACGGCGCGCAGAGGCGCGTGCCGGAGTCTGGCCGCACGGAATGCGAAGTCCATGACGTCGTCGCAGCAGCTTCCGTCGATGTCGACGACGACCGCGACGTCACGGAAGGGAGTACGCACCGACGGCTTCCCCGAGCCGTCGGGGAGGTGTTCGTCCTCAGCGGTCTCAGCCGACCGGACGAGGACGACGGGGCGGTCCACGTGGGCCACGGTGGCTGCGGCGACCGATCCCGACATGAACCCGCCGACGCCGCCGAGGCCCTGACTCCCGAGCACCAGCAACTCCGCGTTCTCCGCCTCGGCGACCAAGGCGTGGCCGGGCTGCCTGCGCACCTGCTCGGCGGCGATGTACAGCCGCGGATACCGTTCGTTCAAAGACGCCACGGCATCACGCAGGACTCGGCGTGCGTGGTACTGCGGTGCCCGGACCTCGGGCAGGTCGGCGTCGGTGTGATCGTCGGGCAGGCCCTCCCAGGCGTGCACCAGACGTAGCGGAAGTCCTCGCCTCAGGGCCTCCCTGGCCGCCCAATCAGCCGCGGCGAGGCTTTCCTTCGAGCCGTCCAGACCAGCCACGATCGGTCTCGTCATGACCGTCACCTCCCCGTCCGTAGTCCGTTGACGACGCCACCGGCCCCTGACCGGAGTCGCGGCAAGAGCACGGTGAAAGGCGCCTAAATGTGGGGCACGACGGCCACGGGGCAGCCGACGTGGTGAATCGCGGCGTGCGTGACCGGTCCGGTGCGTGGGCCAACCGATTGCTCGGAGAGCCGGTGCCCGACGACGAGGAGGCTCGCTTCGGTCGCGGCCCGGACGATGGCGGTCGGGGCCCTGTCCTCCACCACGGTCTCCAGGACGTCCACGTCGGGGTACTTCTCACGCCACGCCTGGAGTACGGCCCTGAGGAAGCCCAGCCACTCCTCGCCCCGCGAGGAGCGGTCCACCAGACCGATGTCTCCTGCTCCGAGACCGACCGGGCCGGGTGCATGCCAGGCGTGCACGACCCGCAGGCGCGCGTGCCGGAGCCGGGCCGCTTCGAAGGCGAACTCGATGACCTCGTCACAGGCGTCGTCAAGATCCATGGCCAGCACCACGTCCCGGTATCCGGTGTCCGTCGAAGCGGTCCCGTCGCCTGCCGGCACGTGTTCGTCCTCCGCCCTCTCGTCGGCCCGTACGAGGACGACGGGACGTGTGGCCTTCGCGACCACGCCGAGCGCGACAGAACCAACCAGGAAGCCGGTGAAGCCACTCAGCCCACGCGAGCCAAGGACGGTCACATCGGCCTGGTCCGCCGCTTTCAGCAGGGCCGCGACCGCCGGACCTTCCACCTGCTCGTCGGAGAGGGCGACATTTGGGCACTCGGTGCGGACGACGTCTTCTGCCTGGCGCAGGAAACGCCGGGCCAGATGCCGCTGGGCAGCGTTCGCGATCTCGCCGTCCTGCTGGCGCGGGTGCCAGTTCCATGCGTGCACCAGACGCAGCGGTCGGTCCCGCCGCTGGGCCTCTCGGGCTGCCCATACGGCGGCTGCCCGACTCTCCGCGGATCCGTCGACTCCGGCGACAACGGGTGGCAACATCTCGGCACCTCCTGCGCTAGGTCTGTCATGCAGTACCAGCGTCACGCCGCGCTCCGCGCCGTGGCAGGGGCTACCGGTCCCCTCCCAAGGGCCGTCCGGCCCCTCTCCGCGCACTGTCCGCGGTCACTCTGGAACAAGGCGGCGGCATGAGTCCCAGGTCTCACGAGGTACCTGTGCCGTGGGCACCGATTCCCGGCAGCTCGCATACGTCATCCGGAACATCCGAAGGTGACGACCCACTGGTCTGACCGCTGACCGCTGACCGCTGACCGCTGACCGCTGACCGCTGGTCCCGGACTCAGCCGGGCGCCGCGCGGTCAGGTCTCGGCCTTCGCCGGTCATCCGCGGGGGAAACCGGACGTGCGGGCTGCCTTGCCAGGCCGACGGCAGCGGCTCCCGGCTGCCGCAGGACCTGCGCCAGCCGGCGCGTGTGCTCAGGCCAGCGCGGCCTTGAGCACGTCGAAGGCAGTGTTCGGGTCGGCCACGGCGTGGTAGATGCCGGGAATGTCGCGGTCGTCGAGGCCGAGCAGACCGTAGACGGCGTGCATGGCGCCGCGCACGGAGTACTCGACGGTGAAGACGACGTCTTCCGGGATCTCCGTGAACTGGCCGAGTAGCGCGAAGTTGGCCGCGCCGCGGGGCAGGACCGGAGGCCGGTCGTGGACGGTGCGCGGGGCGAACTGACTGGTGATGTACGGCATCATGACCGGGATGACGGTCGTGGTCGCCGCGACCTGTTCCTCGATGTCGGACATGCCGAGGTGGCCGAGCAGTTCGGTGAGGATCTCCCGGCCGGTGGCCTCTGCCATCGGTTTGCCGATGAAGTCGCCATGGCGGTCGACGAACAGGCCGTAGCCCCACAGAGTGCAGACATCGTCGGGCTGGTCCTCGAAGTGCGGCGGATGCGGAACCACGATCGACATCAGCCAGTTGGAGTCCTTGAACGTCATCAGGGCGCCGGTGCCGGGGCGATTGCCCGACAGTTCCTCGATGCGGCGCAGCAGCAAGGGGCTGCGCATGGTGAGGGTGAAGGACTCCCATTTGGCCTCGTCGATGTTGCCGTTGAAGGCGGTGGGACGGCCGAGGTCGTCGGTCTTGCCTGCGATGGTCTCCCACAGGCGCCAGCCGCCGTCGCGCTTGTCGCGGACCAGCTCGGGCGCGGAGTCGTCGCTGCCGTAGGCGGCGTCGGCGGTCATCGAGCCCAGGGTGAGGAACGCGTAGTCGCCGGCGCCGAGTTCGCGGGTGTCCTGTTGTCCGTCGCGTTCGAGGTGGAGACGTCGTACGCGACGGGCGCCTTGCTGGTCGGTGCTGAAGTCGACGTCGGTGACCCGCACGCCGTACTCGAACTGCACACCGTGGTTCTCCAGCCAGGCCCGCAGCGGCCGGATGATCGAGTCGTACTGGTTGAGGCGGGTACGGCGCACCCCGGCCAGGGTGTGCATGCGCGGGAACTCCTGCATGAAGCGCAGGAGGTAGCGCTTGAGCTCGATGGCGCTGTGCCAGTTCTGGAAGGCGAAGGTGGTACGCCACATCGTCCAGAAGTTGGTGGCGAAGAAGTGCGGGGAGAAGAAGTCCTCGATCCGTCGCGCCCCGATCACTGCCTCGGGCAGCACCAGCAGACGGGTCAGCTCCAGGCGATCGCGCGTGTCGAGGCCGTAGTCGGACGCATCCAGGACGGTGGCGTCCTTGCCGATGAGGCGGGCCATGGCATGGGTGGGCAACGTGGCGTTGAACTCCGTGATCTCCTCGCGGACCGACATGTTCTTGTCGGTCAGCGTGGGGATGCTCTCCAGGAGGTTCCACAGGCAGCTGTATGCCTCCTCCTCCAGCATCCGCCCGCCGCGGGTGACGTATCCGTCGGCTTCGCCACTCCCGTCCAAGGCACCGCCGGCGACGGAGAGTTCCTCCAGAACGTGGATATGTTCGCCGGGGAAGCCACCGTCGCGGATCAGGAAAGCTGCTGCCGCGAGGGAGGCGATGCCGCCGCCGACGAGATAGGCGCGGGACTGGTGCGGGGCGTCGGCCATGACGTCCCTCCGTTCTGCGTTCCGCCGCCGGTGAGTCACAGACGGCTGGACTGGTTCAGGACCCGCGTGCCGACGCCCGACGCGAAGCGACGATGTCGCCGTGTGGCGCGCGGGCGGTGCCGACGTGCCCTGGCCGGGCGTGGCACCCGTAGAACGCAGTCAACTCCGGAGGCAGATGCGTCTCCAGGGGCCGGTGGTCCCTGCTCGGGTGCCGAGAGGCCCAGGCAGGCTTCGAGCCGCCGGAGCGCCCTGCCGGATCCCGCACCGTAGGAAACAGCGGCTCAAAGGTGTCCGGGCTGAGGGTGATCGTGCGCCGGGACCTTGGGCAGCCGCGTTGGTCTCGGGTTGCCCGGGGCATCTACCTGCCTGCCCGGGCCGGCGGCGTTGGCCCTGTTCAGGAAGCCGGCGATGACGATCGACGGCACACTTCGGTATTCGCCTGGATCGGGAACCCGAGGCGGACGGGGACACCGGGGGAGTACAGGACGCTGACCGGGGCGCGACCGGGCGTGGGGATCCCGGCCGCCGGAAGCAGGTTCTCCTCGCACGTGATCAGCTCGGCGCGGTGCAGGGGCCAGCGCGGGTGGTCGTTGGGAAGATACGTCGAGCCGCCGAAGAACGCGTTGTGCATACCCCACCGGGCAGTGAGGAAGTGCTCCAGTTCGGTGGGCTCCTCAATGCGTTCACCGGTGCGCACGGTGATCCGGCTGTACGCCCCTCGGGGGCCGGGCCAGCGACGGGAGCTCGAGTATGCGACGGTGCCGCCGCTGGACCGGACGGCCATCCGCGACCAGAGATACGGCAGCCGAAATCCGAAACGTCCGATCAGCACCGGCATCAGCCGCGCCGCGTCCATCGACCGGAAGACGACCCCGCGCCGCCCCTGCGCATCGACCGAATAGAGCCGCACATTGGTCTCCGGGAAGGATCCGAAGTACGGCACCCCGGGCAGGCGCAGCAGCCCGACCTTGTGCATCCGAAATGCGACGAGCCCCACGTGAGCAGCCCCGTGATGGGTATCGGGGACGGCCCCGCTCGGGAGTAGCCCGGCAACAGCGTCGGGTTCGACGGCCCAGTGGATGAACGTGAGGTCGAGCCACAGCTGGGTGAAGAGGGGACGGTCTACCGATAGGGGAGCGTCGGGCGTGACCAAGGCGGGCGATTGCACGCCACCAGGATGACAGAAACCCCAAAACGGATGATCAGTCCGTACGCCGAACAGGCAGTGGACCCGTTTCGAATGGTGCGCCTGCGAGAACGGTGCGCCTGCGAGGGAGAAGGAGAAGTCCGGCGGCCCAGGTCGGTGTCGACGCTGCCGAGGTATGGGCCTCGTCGTAGGCGTGGGAAACATTCCCAGGCAGCTCCGGTGGTTCCGCCCGCTCCCAGCGCAGGTCCATGGCCCGATACTGCGGCCGGGTGCAGCCCGCCACGAGGGGCCCGCCCCGGCGGAGCCTGGGACGCTCATACCGGCCGGTTCTGCTGCTCGATGTACTGCCTGACCACGGCGAGCGGGGCGCCGCCGACGGTTCCGGCGAAGTAGGAGCCGGCCGCGTCCGAGTCGCAGGTGGAGCGGTTCATGATGAACGGCGCTCTGCTCCGCGTTCTGTTCACCCACGCCATGCTTGTGCGGCCGCACCTCGTGCTGGGGCGGCTGGGGCCGCTCGGTCCCCGGCTGGTTGACCCCCGGTACCGGACCGTGAAGTGGTTTCTCGACCTCGGCTGGTCCTTTCCGTCGGTGTACCCCGTCACTTCGCCCACCGCGGACACCATTCTCGACGAGCACGCCCCTGCCCGGAAGCTCGATTACGGGGTGATCGCCCCTCGGCTGCCTGCGCTGTACGCGTTCTCGGGCCGCCGAACTCGATGAACCTCGTCTTGTGACGTTCCTGGAGGCGTGCGCGGCACAGCTGAAGGCACTCCCGCAGCCACGAGACGGCACCGACGAGGCGATGCGCACCACCGCCGTCCCGGGCAGGACTCCTCGGGTCCGCCGTCCGACACGCTTCCAACCAGGCTCACGCCCCGCAGACCGAACCCGCCGTGGTGAACTGACACATCTCGGTAGGATCTCTTGATCATGGACGTGATCGCGGGGAACGAGATGGTCGCCATCCCGCCGGGGCAGGTAACGCTGTCGGACCGGCGGACGCAGCGCAGTTGGTCGGTCGAGCTTGCGCCCTACCAGCTCGCGGCGTTCCCGGTCACCCAGGCGTTGTATGCGCGAATCACCGGCCAGCGACCGAGCACCGCCCACGGGGACCAGTTGCCCGTCGAGTGCGTTTCCTGGTGGGACGCGGCACGGTTCTGCAACGCCCTGTCCCTGCGCGAGGGGTTCACGCCCGCCTACCACCTCCCTGCCGACAACGAAGGCAGCGAGTGGGACGCCTCCGCCGACGGGTACCGGCTGCCGACCGAAGCCGAGTGGGAGCACGCCTGCCGTGCCGGTACGACCGGGCCGCAGTACGCGCCGCTCGACGAGATCGCCTGGTACCGCGGCAACTCGCACGAGCGCATCCACGCCGTGGGCGGCAAACAACCCAACCCGTGGGGTCTTTACGACATGCTCGGCAACGTCTGGGACTGGTGCTGGGACGTCTACGACGCCGAGGTCTACGGTACTTACCGGGTGCTCCGCGGCGGTGGCTGGTTCGATGAGCACTGGAGTTGCCGGGCCTCCGCGCGGCGCCGCAGCCACCCGACATTCCAGGTCGACGACGTAGGGTTCCGCATCGCGCGCTCCACCGTGTGACGACCGGTTTCCGCGCGTCGTCGAACGTGACGTCCGCCGCCTGCACCGGCGCCCGATGCCAAGCGGCGGCGACCTCGGTGGTCACCTGGACTCCCGGGCCAGAGACTGTTCTGTGCCTGTTCAGGCGGCTCACACCGTGAACCTTGATACCACCTGGAGTTTCGCTCCTGACCTTGTACGGCTACCTGTGGTGACGCTTCAGGATCGCCGTCTCCGGAGCACCTGCCCGGGCACGCTGACCCGCGGTCTGCGCCGCGTCTATCGCCGAAGGTGCCGCCGTGCCGCAGTAGACCTGCGACGGCGGCACCGTCGGCGTCGTCCAGGTCAGCCGCAGGACAGCAGGCCTGCTTTCTGCTTGGCGGTGAGGACGCGATGGACGCTCTGCTCCACTTGCCAGCGGAAGCTCTCGCTCTGCGTCATCCGAGTCTGTACCGCAGTGGTCATGTCGGGGATCAGGTTCGGTTCGACGGTCAGGACCAAGTCACCACCTGCCGAAAGGAACTTGACCGCGCGGTCGCCCGGGGACACGGACTTGACCGCCACCGCGTTTCCGAGGTCGTCCGATACGACCACGCCCTTGAAGCCCATCTCTTTGCGGAGCAGTGTCTGGATCACCGTCGAGGAGAACGCGGCCCGGTTGTTCGGGTCGATCTTGCTGTAGGTGGCGGAGGAGATCATGACGACCGGCGCGCCGGCGTCGACGCCGGACTTGAACGTCGTGACGCTCGAGCTATCGCTCGATGTCACGGTGTCCACGACGTTGGCTGTGGTGTCGGTGTTGTCGACGACGCTGCCGAGTCCGGGGAAGTGCTTGAGCGTGGTCAGCACCCCGGACTGGGCGGAGCCCGCGACGAACGCGTCACTGTGGGGAGCCACCGTGTCAGCGGTATAACCGAACTCGCGGTCGTACCGACCGATCGGAGCGTTGGCCGTGCCCAGGCTGGCCGGTACGACATCCGCGACGGGCGCGAGGTTCAGGTTCACGCCCGCCGACTTGAGCTCCTTGGCCCACACAGCGGCTTCAGTGCGCAGTTCGTCCGTCGTCCAGCTCCCCTGTGTCAGGGCAGTCGGGATGGTCGAGAACCCGGGGCCGGACAGCACCTGGACCTTTCCACCCTCCTGGTCGGTCGAGATCAGGAGGCCCACACGCTGTCCTGCCGCGCTGTCCGCGTTCGCCTGAAGACCGTCGACCAGGGTCTTCGTCGCCGTCGTCCCGGCGCTGCTCCGCCCGGCCAGGAACACCGAGCCGACGTGGTACTGGCGCATCAGCTGGATTCGCGTGCTGTCCGGGGCGGACGGCGTGACCGATCCCATGAAGAGCTGACCGACCCGCTGTGCCGCCGTCATCGCCCTGAAGGTCTTGTCGGCGCACATGGCCGCCGCGAACTTGGCCTTCGGGGCGGACGTGTTGACCGGGGTGGCCTGAGAGACCTCCACGCCGACCACTCCGGCTGCCGCCAACGCCAGTGCCAGCGAGGACGCGAGCCAGACAGGACGTTTGCTGCGGGCGCGGTGGGTGGGTGAAGGGTGCGATGGCATGAAGACGCTCCGAGTGTGCCTGCTGAGGGCGGTTCGTATCTTGACCGGGTAGTCAGTTCCCGCGTTCATGGTACCCGCACGCATATCCGCTGGGTGGGGGGCGTGTACCGATGGGATTTTGGTGTGCCGATGGGCATTTGACGGTTCTGGGCGCGGGTCTGTGCGGGGCTGGGAGGGGGGCGGGGCCGCGCCAGGCGCGGCCCCGCAGGTGATGCGTGTGGGACGTCAGCGGTCCTGGGCGAGCGCGTACAACTCGCCCAGGAGACTGCCCTCGGTTGCGACGAGGGCGTCGAAGGTGCCCTCTTCGCGGATGCGTCCGTGATCGAGGACGATGACACGGTCTGCCATCCGCACATTGTCCAGGCGGTGTGTGACGACCACCGTGATCCGGTCCGGAGCCATCTCGCGGAGCTTGCGGAAGATCAGGTGCTCGCCGCGGGCGTCCATCTCGCTGGTCGGCTCGTCCAGGACGAGCACGGCCGGCTCGCGGTACATCGCTCGCGCGCAGGCCAGGCGCTGCCACTGTCCGCCGGACAGTTCGTGTCCGCCCCACACCGATCTGGCCAGCAGGGTGTCGAGCTGGTCCGGGAGCCCCTGGAGGACCTCGGTCATGCCGACGCGGTCCGCGGCGTCCCAGATGCGTTCGTCGGTGTGCTCACGGGGCTGGCCGAGCGTGATGTTCTCCCTGGCACGCAGCGGCCAGTGTCCGTTCTTCTGGGGGACGAGGCCGACGTGCCGCCATGCCGATTCCGCGTCGGCGGTGGCGAGGTCGACGTCGTCCCATCGCACGGTTCCGCCGGTCGGTACGGTCAGTCCGGTGAGCATGCGGATCAGGGTCGACTTGCCGGCGCCGTTCTCACCGACCAGGGCGACCACCTCCCCGCGGTTGAGGGTGAGGGTGATCGGGTGCAGGGCGGGGGTGTCCTTGTTGGGATAGGCGAACTCGGCCTCGCACAGGCGGATTTGCTGCGGCGCCTTGGCCTGGGTGGTGCCGCGGGCGGTGGCCATGGCGCGGACTTCGTCGATGAACGTGTAGTAGTCGCTGAGGTAGAGGCCGTGGTGGAACATCACCGCGCCGTACCGCACGATCGAGTTGAGAGCGCGTCCTGCTGTCTGCGAGGCGACGATGGCCGTGCCGGCGATCGCGGTGGACATGGCCCCCGAGAGGGCGAGCGCGGCCAGGGCGGCCCACATGCCGAGCGTGAACAGGCCCGCGAGGGATGCCGCGAGCAGCGTCACCAGAAGGTACGGGCGGGCTCCCTCGAGCTCGCGTCCCTCGACCCGGTCGCACATCGCCCTGTACCAGGAACGCAGGTAGGGGCGCATGGTGTTGGCGCGCAGTTCGTCGGCGAGCTCGGAGGTGGTGAGCCACCACCGCATCATGCCGCGGACATTGCGGGCGGAGAGGGTGCGGTCGTGGACTCGGTAGTCGATGCGCGCGGCGATCACTCCGCCGAGGCCCCGGGGAATGACCGACAGCAGCAGCACGCCCAGGAGCAGCGGATGGAGTGAGGTGAGGACGGTCGCGGCGGACACCAGCTGCACGAAGGCGTTGGTGAGCGTCTTGGCGTCGTCCGCGAGGTCGACCGCGCGCAGGGCGCCGATCTCCGCGGCCTGGCTCCGGTCGGTGAACCCCTCCGTGTCGTACGCGGACAGTTCGGCTTTCATGTGGAGGTCGACCAGCGTGAGGTCGGCGGCGGAGGCGATCTTCGGGTTCAGCCGGCGAGTGGCCCAGTCCGCGAGGATCCACATCGCTGCGCCCGTCGCCATCGCGACGACCGCGACGGTCAGCGCCGGCCACGCCTGCCAGAGCCCTGCTCGGGCGTCGGAGGTGGTGAGGTGGG
The DNA here is from genome assembly GCF_055567635.1 of Streptomyces sp. NPDC026500. Lineage (NCBI taxonomy): Bacteria > Bacillati > Actinomycetota > Actinomycetes > Kitasatosporales > Streptomycetaceae > Streptomyces > Streptomyces sp. NPDC026500. Next base: position 18,954 of record NZ_JBVHQB010000048.1, read on the forward strand.
GCAGCGCCTTGGAGACCGCGGTGAGCATGACGGCCGTGCCGAGGCCGGACAGCAGCTGGCACAAGAGGATCGTGATCGTCATGTGCCGGTCGACGGACCAGGCCAGCCGGGCGGACTGGGCGAGCGCCATCGGGATCCGGCGGGCCATGTCCCACAAAGTGGCGTCGTCCATGGCCCGGCGGTGCTTGCGCCCGTTGTAGTCGAGCTCGGGGGGAGCCGAGGGCTGCGGATCTGCCGAGCGCGCGGCGGGAACGCCCGCCGTGTCACTTGGCGCGGACAGGACCTGCCGCACGGGGGCCGCCGTGCGTCGGGTGCCGATGCGGGGCAGCTTCACGCGAACACCCCCGTCATCAGCCGGTCCAGGGTGCGCCGACCACGCGCGGTGACGTACGGATCGGCGTACGCCTCGCCCCAGGCGAGGGCACTCACCGCGTCCAGCGCGGCCAGGGCCTTCAAGACGTGGTGCTCCTCTCGCGTCAGATCGCGTCCGTATCCACGGAAGCAGGCGGTGCGCAGCCGCGGCCTGTCGGCCCACACCCCGCAGGCCAGCGGGACGAACTCCTGGACGACGGGGGCGAATCGGGACCGTTCGAAGTCGATCCAAGCGGCGTGCCCCGACCAGAGCAGATTCCTTGGCCACGCGTCGCCGTGAATGAACCCGAGCGGCAGCGGCCCCACCATGAGCAGTTGGGCCGCCAGGTCCCGCACGAGCCGGTGCTCCGCCGGTGTCAGCCGGTCCCCGGCCCGGTCCAGGTGCTTGCGCGCGCCCTGCGCCGCCGCGTGCAGCGCTCCTTCGGCCTCGACGCGCCAGTGGCCGGCCAGGTCGCCGGCCGCGTGAAGTCGGGCCAGGAGGAGACCGCCCTGCCGGTGTGCCTCGTACTCCTCGGCCGCCGTGAGCGGGAGTTCCTTCACCGGGCGGCCGGGTACGGCGGTCGTCAGCAGCGCCAGGTACTCGGCGCTGGACGCCCGCAGTTGGGGCGCGCGGCCGCCTCCCAGGGCGGGCGTCGCGTGCCGGAGGGCGAACGTCTCCCGCTCGTACATCCGTGCATGCGGGGAGACCTTCAGGTAGAACCGGCAGCCGTCGGCGCGCACGAGCTCCCAGACCCGGGAGTTGTCCCGCGGGTGCGAGGCGTCCCGGACCTCGTCCACACCGCCGATCTCGTGCTCGGCCCAGCCGCGCAGCGCCGTGGGAAGAGTCTTCGCGTCGCTCATGCCCCCCACCTCGGCGACGGTCGTGATGCGGAGGCGAACGGGGCACGGCGCGCGTCCGTCGGACGCCGGAGCAGGGCAGGCCCGACGGGCTGAGCGGGAGGATTTTCGAACGCGGGGTGGGCGGCGGGAAGAAGGCGTACGGGATTCACGGATTTCTCCTCGGCTGGGGGATCGGGTTGAGCACCCCGGACAACTTCGCTGATCACGGGGCCGATACGGGGTGCACCGGGTGACTGGTCGAGCACAGGTTCGATGCGGGGTGTAGTGGGCAAGTGCGGTCGGCTTGAGCGCCGGGCCCGTGCCCGTTCGATTCACTGGGCAGGGGGACACCGGCGAGGTTGTAACCCGAGCGGGGGATTGCGTGGGGGTGTCGAGAGCACCGGTCTCCTCGGTCGGTCGTGGATGGGCCGCGGGACGGAACCCTCGGGCACGACACTGACAATCGGGCGGGTGGGGTGCCGGGATCCGGACAATCCGAGCGGCCGTTCCGGCAGCGACCGAATGCCCTCGACCCGGCCGGATTGCCTGGGACGGAACCGGGAGAAAGGATTCTCGAACTGGGTGGCGCAGTCCCGAGGTTGAGCGGTCGGCAGGATGGCTTGATCTGCCCGCACCGTGGTGCCGGCCGGGTCGCGTTCCGGGATGGCGGACCGTCAACGGGCACTCGACGGCTATCGTCAGCACCTTCGGCGCCGGGCCCTTGCGAGGGTGGAGTCCGCGGAATGCGTGCTGCACTGGCCGGGGCGTCGCTACGTTCGCCTGTGGCGGGCGAGTATCCCGTGCCCCTGCTCGGTGGCCAGGCCGTGAGCCGTGCCTGCGGGAAGGCGACGAAGGAGCGCAGTATGGCCATTCCCGCCCCGCACATCGACGACGTGGCCAGCGCCTGCCTGCGTCGCCATCCAGACGGGCAGGGCGATGCTCAGCCGCTCCTCGACCGCGTTACGGCCGTCGCGTCCGTCATCCTTCAAGGCTCAGTCACTCGAGCGGATGTGAAGCACAAGACAACGGTCAGGGTCCGGAACATCGACCATTCAAGTGGCTGGGTGGCGAAGGGGGAGACTTCCTACGCCAACACAATAAATGGTGCGGCATACACCTGCTACGCCTATTACAGTAATGCATAAATGTCTCCACCATGATGAGGGTTGATCTCCCTCGGGTGGGGCGTTGCTCCAGGCGCACACGGGCCCGGAGTAATTCCACATTAGGGCTGGAAGGGGAGAGAGTGAACTTTTGGGGTGCTCGGGCCGCGTCGTTTGCGGTGCCACTCGGGCTTGGCTTGTTGCTTGGCCTGATAGGGCCTATCGCCGAGCATTGGGGCGGCCGTCCAGGTGCGGCCGTGAGCGCCGTTTTCACCGGTGGGTGGCCGTGGGCCTGTTACGCGTTTCTGGTGGGGTATTTCCGCCGGTCCAAAATCGAATCGGTTGTTCTCGCGCCTCTGGGCTTGGCTATCGGTGTCGTGACCTACTACCTGACTAAGGGAAACCTGGACTCCCTGGCTGGACTGGATTCCTCAGGTGCGGGATCATCCGGAATTGCCCTCTGGGGTGTGCTGGCATTCTTCTTCGGAGCACCCCTTGGGCTCCTGGGGAACCTCGCACAGGTGCCGGGTATCGGCGGCCTGTTCTTCCGGCTGCTTGTTCCCCTGGTGGCTTTTTATGAGACTTCCATGCGTCTGGAGACGGAGTCGCGCGGGCCGAGTCAGGTTGTTCTGGGTACCTGGACCACGGTTCGGTTCACGGCTGTCGCCGTTGCGGTCGCTCTGGTGGGCCACACGGTCTGGGGTTGGTTGAGGTCTCGCCGTATTCGTTCCGCCGGGGTGGGCGTTGGCTAGTGTCGCGTGATCCTGTTCATGTCCGTTCGAGTGGACTTGATGACCGCTTGCCGGGACGCAGCCATGGCAGGGCCCCGGCGTTCTCCCCTGGATGTCCGGTTCGAGGTGATCTCGTGACGGTGGGTGCCTCGAAGGCAGACGAACACGACCCTTGTGGATCATGAAGGTGTCTACGCCTCAGGGGCAGCGAGGGTGCCGTGTTCGTTCCGCCATCACCCCTCGCCATCACCCCCGTCGCCACTCCCGTCCGTTCCCCGGCCCTGTCTGCGGGCCGTGGTTGGCGGACAAGTACGTGACCTGATCGATGGGTTGGGGCGGGGTGGCCGATCCGCGCTCGCCTCTGGGGCTGCGCTACGCGTTGCCCTCGCTGCTGGCCCCGGCCGTGTGCGCGATGACACCGGCGGCCAACGATTTGCTGACCGCGACAGTGGAGTGGTGCCGGCGAGCCGCCCGAGGAGCTCGCCGCGTTCGGCCTGCCCTACGACGTGTTGCGCGGCCGCTTCCGCCTCCCCAGCGAGAAGACCCTGCGCCGAGTCCTGGGCCTGCTGGATCCGGCCGAGGTCGGTGCGGCGGGCTTGGTAGTGGGCTTCGCGCCCGTCGGGTCACCGACCTCGAGCCCGGGACCTCTGGTGCCACCGCCACCCGGAGGCGGAAGCCAGTGGCCGTGGTGCAGGACCGCGAAAGACAGCGCTGGGGAGCCGCGCCGGAGGCGGTGCCCCTCAGCCACCGCGCCGGGGCGGTGCCCCTCAGCCACCGCGCCGGGGCGGTGCCCCTCAGCCACCGCGCCGGGGCGGTGCCCCTCAGCCACCGCGCCGGACCATTTCCTCGGCGCCGCCCTCCTCGATACCCCGCCGAGCGGTCTCCACGGCCCGCTCCGGCTCGGGGTGCGCTTGGCGTACCCGCAGGTCAGCGACGGCCAGCAGCAGTGCGATCACGCTCATGCCGACCGCGGTGAGCAGCCCGAGCTGAATGGCCGTGACGGAGCGACCGTGGTGGGCCTGATGCGCGAAGTACACCGCGCCCACCACCGCGATCCCGGCCGCCGAACCGATACGCTGCCCCGTCTGCAGCACCCCGCCCGCCGCGCCGGCACGCTGCACGGGCACGCGGGTGAGGGTGAGCGTCGTGTTGGGGGAGACCGTGAGGCCCGAGCCGATCCCGGCGATGACCATGGGCAGAGCAGTGGCCCACCCGACACTCTGCAGGGGTACGAGCTGCACCGCCACGATCACCCCGAGCAGCCCCACCACCACCGCGAGGAGGCCGAAGACGACCAGCTTGCGGCCGTGGCGCATCACCAGCCGGCCCCCGATGGCGGCGCCGACCGCCGAGGCGGCCGCGAAGGGCAGCACCGAGACACCGGCTGCCAGCGCGCTGTATCCGGCCGTGTTCTGCAGGAACAGGGAGTAGACGAAGAAGACCGTGGTGAAGCCCGCGAAGTAGGTCAGGCTGATCAGGGAGCCGAGGGTGAAGGAGCGCAGGGAGAACAGGTTCAGATCGACCAGCGGAGCCTGCCCGCGTCGTCCCTGCCGTCGCTCCCACGCCCAGAACGCGACCAGCAGCAGCGCGGCCACCGGCAGCAGCGCCCACTTCAGCCGCCCCGTCCACTGCTGCTCCTGCACCAGCGGCAGCGTGAGCGCGAGCACGGCGGCGCCGAGGAGCAGCACGCCGAACAGGTCGAAGTTCTCCCGCTTGCCCGTCGACGCCGGGAATCGGGGCAGCAGCCGCAGTCCCGCGACGAAAGCGGCCACCCCGATGGGCAGGTTGACGAAGAACACCCAGCGCCAGCCGTCATCGGTGCCTACGGCGTTGATCAGCAGACCGCCCGCCAGCGGGCCTGCCGCCGTCGAGATCCCGATGACACTGCCGAGCAGGCCGAAGGCCTTCGCCCGCTCGGCACCCTGGAACATCTGCTGGATCAGCCCCGAGGTCTGCGGGGCGACCATGCCCGCCGCCGTGCCCTGGATCAGGCGGAACAGCACCAGCCAGGAGGCGCTGGGAGCGAGGCCGCACGCCCCCGAGGCGAGCGTGAACAAGGCCAGCCCCAGCAGGAAGGCCTGGCGCCGCCCGCGCATGTCGCCCAGCCGGCCTGCCGGGACGAGCACCAGCCCGAAGGTCAGGGCGTACCCGGAGACCACCCAGGACTGGGCGGCCTCCGAGGCCGCCAGCCCGTGCTCCATCGAGGGCAGCGCCACGTTCACGATCGAGGTGTCGAGCAGCGAGATGAAGCCCGCCGTCAGACAGACGGCGAGCGCCTTCCACCGCCGGGTGTCGGGGGCGGGCAGGGCTTGGACAGTGGTCATGGGGTCACGCTAAGCAGCCGCCTCGCCCAACGCAGGGAAGGAGCCCTTCCGCGCGCGTCGCAGCCGTCAGGCGTCGTCCGAGACCTTTTGCTCTGTAGGCACCCCCGCACCCCCGCACGGACCTCCTGCCCGAGTGCTTCTCGCGCCCACCCGCGGTGCCACGACGTCCCGGACCGACCGGCGCGCCCTTGCCGCACGGAGAGCGGCCCCGCCTGGAAGCGCCCCGTACCGCCGTCCCGTGCCGGTCGACGCGCGAGTGTGTCGGGAACGGTGGCGCTACCAGACCAACGCGGCAACAGACCAACGCGGCACCGCCGGCGGTCATCCGGGCAGTGGACACGATTCTCGAGTCCGGCCCACCCTGCCTCTTGGTCGGGCTCCGGGACACCCGCGGAAGACGTTCCTCCTGCCGGCCGCCGACGTGCCGCCGCGCGGCGCCGCCGAACCGGCCGCCGTGGCAGGCAAGTTGTACGCTATACATCCGGCTGCCCACCCGCTCAAAAGGGCCCGCACCCTCGGATACTTCGCGCCGCTCGGCCGACCCGGGTTCGCTGCCGGCGCGGGTGGAGGAGTCGGCCGTCGGCGACGACGGGCTTCCGCTGTGGGATCGCATCGTGATCGCCGCGGAGCTGGTGGAGGGCCTGCCGTCCGAAGGGCGACCGCTGACAGGCCCGCCGCCCGGCAAGCGACTCACCACCCCGTGCGGTCCGCCCCGCCGGACCCCGGGATGCCGAGGCCGGCCCCCCGGCCGCTGTCGCGGCGGACCGCCGAACGCACCTGGCCCCGCTCGACCGAGGAAGCCCCAGCCACCAGGAGGAAGGGCAACGATGGCCGACGACGACGTCGAAATGCACGGTCCGGCGACCTGGGAGGGACCGCCACGCCGGTACGGGCCCGTCGCCCGGGTCGCCGTACTCTCCGACGTGCACGCCAACATCCCCGCCCTCGACGCGGTGCTCGCCGAACCGGACGTCGCCGCGGCCGACCTCGTCGTCCTCTGTGGCGATCTGACCTGGGGGCCGCAGCCGCAGGAGACGTACGAACGCATCGTCGCGCTGGGCGGGCGGGCCCTGTGTGTACGCGGCAACGGCGACCGCTACGCCGCCCAGATCGGCACGGCCGCGCGCGTCGCCGACACCCCGCGCCAGTCGTGGATCGCCGCACAGCACTCGCCCGAGGCCATCGGCTTCCTCGACCGCCTCCCCTTCGGGGTCGTCGTCGAGATCGACGGCCTCGGACCGGTGCACTTCTGCCACGGTTCGCCGCGCAGCGACCACGAGCTGGTCACGCCGGGGACACCGCCCGAGCGGTTCGCGGACCTGTCCGCGGCCATCGACGCGCGGGTCCTGGTCACCGGACACGCGCACCTCCAGTTCGACCGTGCGGTGGCGGGCCTGCGCAGCGTGAATCCGGGCAGCGTCGGGCTGCCGTACCACAGAGGCGAACCGGGAACCGCGTACTGGGCGCTGCTGGGCCCCGACGTCCGGCTCAGGACCACCCGCTACGACGTCGCGGACGCCGTCGCCCGCGCCCGCCGCGCCGCCGACCCGGACGCGGAGCGTTACGCGGACACCTTGTCGAACGCACCCGATCCGGAACAGATCGTCGTGGAGGCGGAGAACCGGATCTTCATCAATTGACCTCGCGCCGCCATCACTTGTCGATCGTGCGCGGAACGCTGCATTGATCGTCCACGGATACGGCGAAGGGGTCACTGTCCGGAAACCGGGACCGCGTGCGGGAGAATTTATTGCTCTCACCACGTGCTGACCTGTGCATCCTCATCTTCGGAAACCCGCCTCCGACTTCAGCGGCACCGAGGGCATCGAGGTGTTCTCGGACAGGGTCCAGCCCCCACTCCCCAGGTCTGATCCGTCGTATGTGGTACGGCGGCGGCAGTCTTCGCTCCGACCGGTGGGCCGGCGAGCAGGGCATGAACTTCCTGACCAGCAGTGTCGTGAAGGCCGAGGAGTCCGAGGACCTCGACAAGGTGCAGCTGTCCCATGTGCGCGCCGCCCACAACGCCCATCCTGACGGCGAGGCGGCGCGCGTCTCGCAGGGGCTCGTCGTCATCCCGAACCGGTGGAGAGCCTGGGCTTGTGTAGGTGCTCCGCGGGACGAGCGCCTCGAGCGTGCGGTCCGCAGGCCGGGCCTGGGGGAGTGTCAGGTCCATCATGCCTGCTCGAAGGCCGGTTGCGGTAGGACGGAGCGCACGTCCGTTCGGGCTTGTCGCAGGTGGTGGTCCGCCCGCAGACTCGTCGTCATCCACTCTCCGGCGTTCGTGTCGGCATCCGTTCTCGGCTGCCGGCGCGTTCGCTGTGCTGTCCCGTCGTGGGACGGGCGCGGGTCGGGAGTATGGGAACGAAGGGGGATCGGTGGATCAGGACATGGTCGTAGTGGCGAGGGTCAAGCTGCTCAGTGCCAACCGACGGGTGGTGCGCGGTGCGGAGGGGCTGTGGATTTACCGCCTTCTGACACAGGTCGAGCCGGAGGTGTACGGGTCGAAGCTGGCGTACGTCCTGGTGGAGGCCAGCATGTCGCCCCTGGTACGGGAGTTGCCTGAGCGACGGCTGGCCCTGTTGGACGAGGCGGTGACAGTGGCGACGGCCCTCGGCGCTTCGAACCCCTACCGGGCGAAGGTGCTCGCGAGGGCGCTGGCCGCCAGGCGGCGGGAGTTGGAGGACCGCTCGGCGACGTAACCGGGCTCACGGAGGACCCGGGTGGCCAAGTCCCCTATGAGTCACCCCATTTGGGCGCGGTTCGTTTCGCGCGAGGATCGTGATCAAGCGGTCGGGCGGTAGCGGTACGGCTGCTGGTCGGGTGCGGGGCAGAGACGCTGGTGCTCGCGGGCGGTGTGGTAGTGCCCGTAACGGGTGCCGGTGACGTCGAGGCGGTAGGCGATCAGGTGTCGGCAGGTGTCTTCTGCAGCCCCGGCGGTGCCTATCGTGCGCTTGACACTGTGACCCTCGCAGGTATGAGGAGAGGCCATACCTGTGGGGGGAAGGGGAAGGCTCATGTCGTAAGGGGCCCACCGGCCGGGCCCTGTCCGAGATGCCAAGCAGGGGGCGTGAGGGGGATCGTGTTCCCTCACGCCCCTGCTTGGCCCTCAGGTCTGCTTGTTCTACTTCTAGTTCTACTTCTAGTTCTGGTAGACCTTGTCGGTGCCCGGGCCGCCGGAGAGAGTGTCCGTGCCCGCGCCGCCGTGCAGCAGGTCGTTGCCGCTGTTGCCGTAGATCTTGTCGTTGCCGCTGTCGCCGTACAACTTGTCGAAGCCCTTGCCGCCATAGATGAGGTCGGCACCGGAGCCGCCGTGGACGACGTCGTTGCCGTCGTCCCCGTACATGCCGAAGTCCTGCCCCGAGGCGGTGCCCGTGAGGGTGTCGTTGCCAGGACCGCCGTGGCACTCGGCGTCGCAGTTGGTGATCGTGTCGTTGCCCGCGCCGCCGAACGGGCCAACGGCCCAGACGCCTCCGCCGCCGTCGAGGCGGTCGTTGCCGTCGTCCCCGTAGAACACGGCGGCGGTGCTGCCCTTGAGGACGTCGTTGCCTTTGCCGCCGTGGATCGAGGTGTACGCGGAGCCGGTGACCGTCGCGGAGTCGTTGCCGTCCCCGAGGTCGACGTCGTAGTCGTCCGAGTCGTCGGAGCCCAGGGGGATGGCCACCGTGCACTCGGCGACCTTGTGGTCGGTCGCCGACGGGTAGCTGCACGCGTTCGTGGAGATGGTGATGTCGAACTTGTCGCGGAAGGTCAGGAGGTAGTCCTCACCGAACTGCGAGGGGTCGACGTCGACGACCTTCGCGGTGACCGTCAGGTTGTTGGCCTGTCCGGCGCCGGCCTTGTACCAGAGCTCGCCGTCGGCGTGGACGAGAGCTGCCGAACTCGTCGTAGCCGCCTGGGCGTTGGACGCGGCGAACACGCCTCCGCCGAGGGCGAGAGCGAGAGAGGCGGTGGAGGCAATAGTCCTTAACGTGCGCATGCGGAATTAACCCTTCGCGGAATCATTGAAGTTCGGACCTGACGACGAAAGGCGCCGGTGAATTCGTCGTTACCGCTGCCACCGTCGTCGCGGCGGTCAGCGATCGGCAATCGAGTCGTGAGCCCGCACCTGTGTGCGGGGCCGTGCTTTCCGATCACACGTTCAGACACCGCACCCCGGGCGGGGGTTGTACCGGAATTTCCCTCAGTTCTCGCAACTAACCTTGATTTCCCTGGCGTTAACCCGCGGGATGCCGGCATGTGGTCTTTTCTTCGTCTCCTTTGAGGGAGTACTTCGAAGGCCCGGTTCACAGCCGAGCCAAGTGTGACAGCTGACGCGTGAGTTGCTGTTCCATGGGAGCGTCACGGAAGGGAGCCCGCAACCAAGGCTTCGGCGTGGTCGGATGGCGTCCGATTTGCGGCTGAGCGAGGTCGACTTCGGCAAGATCGAAAACCTTCGCGTCGCGTCATGTCGCGGGAGGGGGCGGCGGCATCCTGCCATGGTGCGAATCCGCCGCCCGCCTTCCGACCCGGCCCTTGCTTAACCTATCGAGATTCGATAGATTCCCATCGTAGCTCGATGGAAGGATGGGTCATGGGAAAGCTGACAGTGCGCGCCCTGCGCGCCGTGCTCGTGGTGGTGCTCACCGGCACCCTGTTCGTGCAGGCATTGATGGTGTGGGCACTGGTCAGCGGGAGCGACCCGGAGGACGGGTCGCTCCCGCTGACCCCGCTGCGCGTGATCACGATCCTGGGCATCGGGACGGCCCAGGTCGCGCTGGTCTGTGTATGGCGACTGGTCACGATGGTGCGACGCGGAACGGTGTTCTCCCACACCGCCTTCCGGTACGTGGACGTCATCATCGGCGCGATCGTTGCGGCTGCTCTCGTGTGGTTCGCGGTCGCGGCCCTGAACGCGCCCGGCCAGCGGGACGACCCGGGCGTCACCCTCATCATGGGCGGGATCGGCCTGGCCATCCTGGGAGTCGCGCTCATCGTGCTCGTGCTGCGGATGCTGCTCGCCCAGGCCGTCGCCCGCGATGTCGAAGCGGCGCAGATGCAGGCCGAGTTGGACGAGGTGATCTGATGCCGATCGCCGTCGACATCGACGTGATGCTGGCCAGGCGGAAGATGTCCGTGGGCGAGCTCGCAGGCCGCGTAGGGATCACGCCCGCCAACCTGGCGGTACTCAAGAACGGCCGCGCCAAGGCGGTGCGCTTTGCGACGCTCGCCGCGCTCTGCGAGGTGCTCAAGTGCCAGCCGGGCGACCTGCTTCGCTGGGAGGCCGAGGACACCGCGGGCGAATGAACCGTGCCTGCCGATGCGTCATCGCCGATTCCGCTTGCCTTTGACCAACTCCGCGAGCATCCCGGGGCCGTACCCGGGGAGATCCCGGGCCTGCTGGAGCGTCTGGCCGAAGTGCCCGACCCTCGCGATCCGCGCGGCGTACGGCACGTTCTGGTCGTCATGCTCGCGCTGACCGCGTGCGCGGTTCTGGCCGGAGCGACCTCCCTGCCGGCGGTGGGTCTACGCGGTCACCAGCCTCACCGCGGAACAGGGCCCCACCCGCCCGCCACAGCGTCGAACGCGTCTTCCCCACGCTCGGCGAGACCGCCACCACCGCCGAGGTCATCGACATGATCGAGGCAACGCGATGACCCTGCTCGGCCGACTCCTGAACAACCGCCGAGCAGGCGAGACCGACACGGCGTGGAACATGCCCAACCTGCGGGGCCCCGAGCTGCTGACCCTCACCAGCAAAGACTTCAGCAATGGCAAGGTCATGCCGCTGGAGCACTGCGCGAAGCACATCGGCGGCGACGACCTGTCCCCCCACCTGGCCTGGACCCCGCCGCCACCCGGCACCGCCCAACTCCTGCTGGTCGTCGAAGACATCGACGTCCCCATGGCCAAGCCCGCCGTGCACTGCGTCGCCCTGATCGACCCGGCATCCGGGCACCTCGGCCCCGGCGCCCTCAGCGCACGGGGACCAGCCACCGGAGTGCGGGTGCTGCGGTCCACCATCGGACGCGGATACCACGGTCCCGCACCCATCAAAGGCCACGGGCCACACCACTACGTCTTCCAACTGTTCGCTCTCTCAACGCCCGTGGACCGTATCCCCGGCTCAACCCCGGTGCACCGGGCACGGCCCCGCGTCCTCCTGCCCGCCATCACCGGCCCCGTCCTCGACCGCGGCCGACTGACCGGCGTCTTCGAACGCTGACCCGACCAGGCCCCGACACATGCCCGTGCCCGTGCCCTGCCCGGGGTTGGGGTTGGGATTGGGGTTGTTCTCCAGTTGTGCGGGAGAACGGACAACGCGCGGGTTCCGCCCTTTCCGAGGGATGCGGTACCCGGCATGTGCGTGTCGTAGGCGCGGAGCGTCGGCACTGCGTTCGGCAGCCGCGCAAACGCATCTCCGGCGTGGCCGGGCCCTTTGGCTGGCTACGCCGGTCGCCTCCGCTTGGGAGCCACTCGCCTCCTGGGACGACTACACCCGGAGTGCCGACACTGCCACGGGGTCCAGAACGGATCGCACAGGGCCGTCGGCGGCGCGGGTCAGGTGGAGGCGGACTCTATCCCTTTCAGGATGTCCCGCTCCTCCTCACGCATCCTTCCGCTCCCGGACCTGCGCACAGAAGTTGCGCAGCGCTTCGGGGTCGGCGGCGGTCTCGCTGTCCACCACCGTGCGGGATCCGTCGCCGACCTCGACGATTGTCTGGTCCATGCGGCCGCTGTCGAGGATTGCCATGAAGATCATCCACTCGTCGATGACGGCAGGAGTCAGGTCGATGTCCAGGCGACGCGCGGAGGAAGAATCGTGCGGGTCGACAGGTTCGGCTATTCCTCCGAGTACGGCGAAAACAAGGACGCGCAGGTCCGCGTACTCCTTGGAATCCATGAGGTCTTCGAGCGTGTCGAGGTAGAGCTGGGCGAGTTGGTGGGCTTTGGGACCCGGCGTGGCGCCGGCGCTCTCGTGGTCGTGCAAGGACGTTCGCTCTCGTCTCTCTTGTCATGCGCTGGGGCGTCGGCGGCCGTGCCGGTCAAGGCAACAGCGGGATCATCAACTCGTCTCATCCCCCGCAGGGAGAGTCCCGTTGTGACAGGTGGGCGCTTCCAGCGGCTTCGGGAACAGTCATCTTCGACGGCACCCATCATCGCCAGGCGGGTCGGTCACCGCTACCCACTTCTCGCCGATCTCGCGCTGACATGTGCGGGGATACAGCGTGCTGTTGACGTGAATCGCTGAGACAGCGGACGAGCCGGGGAGCGGTCGCTGAGGGGCGTTGAAGCGGGCTCAGAGTGCCAGTGCGGTCCTCCCCTCGTGGACGGTTGATGATCTGGCTATCGGCTCGGGAGTGATCGGGGCAGCCCGAACCAGGGGAGAACGCTGTTGTCGAATCGGGTCATGGCGCAGATCCGATCGCCGGTGAGAGTGAGGACGTAGAGGCCGACCCCGTGGCTGACGCCGTTGGGATCACGCAGATAGGCCCCGAATGCCGGCTGGCCGTTGGCTCGCGATGGGACGAGGTCGAACCTGCGGCTGGCGTCGAACAGGCCGGCGCAGAAGCGGGCCACGACGTCCCGGCCCTGGTATTCGAAGGGCATCGGCGGCATCGACATGAAGACGTCGTCCGTCAGGAGGGCCACCAGCGCATCGAGATCTGCGGCCTCCCACGCGTGGACGAACTTCGCCACGATTGCGTCCTCGGCAGGTGAGCCGACGGCGGGAGGCGGATGGTGACCGGCGGTCGGGGGTCGGTGGCGCTGCAGGCCGGCGCGCGCTCGTTTGAGGGCGCTGTTGACCGATTCCACGGTCGAGTCCAGCATGTCGGCCACTTCGTTCGCCTTGAACCCCAGGACATCGCGCAAGACAAGGACGGCGAGCTGGCGGGGCGGCAGGACCTGAAGGGCGGTCACGAAAGCCAGCGAGATGGATTCGGTCTGCTCGTAGCGGGCCTCCGGGCCGAGCGGCACCTCGACCGCACCCTCCAGGAGTGCACCGGGAAACGGCTGCAGCCATACGACCTCGCCGAGCCGCGTCGGCTCGGGCGGTTCAACCCCTGGCACATCCCACTCCTTGGCCGGGCGCCGACTGGCCGCGCGGCGCGCGTCGAGACACCGATTGGTGGCGATCCGGTACAGCCAGGTGCGCAGCGAGGCGCGTCCCTCGAATCCGCCGAGGCTTTGCCAGGCGGTCAGCAGCGTGTTCTGGAGGGCGTCCTCAGCGTCCTCGAAGGATCCGAGCATGCGGTAGCAGTGCACCTGCAGCTCTCGTAGGTACGGCTCGGTCAGTTCCCGGAACGCCTGCCCGTCCCCGGCCCGCGCCCTTTCGATCAGATCGGCTGCCATCGTCCTCACCGTCACCCTTTTTCCGCGCCTGGCCGCACTTCCATCCTGTACAGGCGCCGGCCGAGGGGCGAACTGGGCGGTCGGAAGGCGCCCAGTTTTCCAGCGCCGCGGCGCCTGTACGTACGTGGCCGACGACAACGTCGGCGCGAAGGAGGATCGACATGGGAAAGATAGTGATGAGCGGACCGCAGAACGTCTCGCTCGATGGAGTGGTCCAGGACCCGGACGGTAAGGAGGGCTTCGAGCTGGGCGGCTGGTTCGTCCAGTTCGCGGGCAAGGATCTCGAAGAGTGGAACAAGGTCGCGCTCGAGGAGGCGCTGCGCGCCGAGGCATGGCTGCTGGGTCGCAAAAGCTATGAGTTCTTCGGGGTGCGCTGGCAGCCCCGGAGTGGCGAGCTTGCGGACCGGTTGAACAGCATGCCCAAGTACGTCGTGTCCTCGACCCTCGAAGAACCCGACTGGAACAACTCGACGGTTCTGAAAGGCGACGTTGTGACCGAGGTTTCGAAGCTGAAGCAGGAGCTGGACGGAGAAATCGTCGTCCCTGCCAGTTATCGGCTCGGGCGTACGCTGATCGAGCACGACCTCGTCGACGAGGTACGGCTGGTCGTCTTCCCGGTCGTGCTCGGGGCCGGCGAGCGGTTCTTCGGCGAGGCCGGCGGCAGGAAAACCATGCGCCTGGTCGACACCAGGACCATCGGTGACGGCCTGGCCTTCCTCACCTACAAGTTCGTCCAAAACGCCTAGTAGTGCCTGGTCAGGTTGATATGGATGTTGGTATGTCGCGGTGGCAGGTGGGGCAGGCGCCGGTCCAGAGGGCGAGGAGTGTCTGCAGCT